>NZ_JBQENN010000021.1:0-85859 GCF_052044625.1 Pseudomonas sp. 22515 | reverse complement strand
TTTACACCCGCCGTTCACCGTTGCCGCCGCTACCGTATTCGCGGGTAAACCCGCTCCTACATCGGATCGGTGGTGGACACCTGTCGGTGGCTGGGCACAGGCACCGTCGTGTAGGAGCGGGTTCACCCGCGAAAGGGCCGGTTCAGGCAACCACAATCAGTAAGCCATGCTCCAGGTCAGGGTGTAGGTCCGCCCGCGCCCCTGGTAGTCATACAGATACGCCGGCCCGTAGGTCGGCGAATAGAACAACGTCGCACGCTGTCCCCATACCGTGCTGTACTGTTTGTCCAGCACGTTCTGGATACCGGCACTGACGGTGCCGAAACCGGTGTCTTGGCTGCCCAGCAGGTCGAAGGTGGTGTAACCGTCAATCTCGTGATCGGCATCGTCCTTCAGGCTGAAGGCATGGTTGGCCTGCAACCGTACACTGCGGCCATCGCCTTTCCAGCCGACGAACGCGGTGGCCTTGGACAACGAGGCATAACGGGCATCGCGCTTGATCCAGCCGCCATCCTCGGCCTCTTCCTCGGAGCGTGTCATGTGCAATGTGCCGCCGGTTTCCCAGCCGGTCTGGAAGTGCCGGGTCAGTGCACCTTCAAAGCCAAAGTCGCGGCTTTTCTGTTCTTCCACGTCGATGGTCAGCGTTTGCGAATCGACGTTGATGATCTTGTCCGACCAGATGTAGTACAGCGCTGCCTGTGCATCCCAATCCAGGTCGGCATAGCGCCAGCCCACTTCCACCTGGCGGCTCTTGATACCGGCCAATGGGTTATCGGCCACGCTCAGGCCCGGCTTGCCGTAGTACTTGGCCGGGTCAGGCAGGTCGAAGCCTTCGCCATAGTTGCTCCACACCTGGTGGCCGTTCTTGAAGTCGTAGATGGCACCGACGTTGAACAGGTTGACCTGATAGTCGTTACTGCCACCTGGCACGCCCTTGAAGTCGCTGACATCCACGTCCATCTGCTGGCGCCGGGCACCACCGGACAATGTCAGGTTGTCGGTGGCATGCCAGTCCAGCTGGGCATACACCGACACACCATCCACCCGGTAGCTGGGGTAGCGTGCGGCCTTGCTGTCTTTTTCCAGCTCAAGGCCACCCGACTCGGACGAGGTCTGGGCGTTGAAGGTGGTCTGCTCGGCGTTGAAGCGCTCGCGGTCCAGGTCAACGCCGTAGGTCAGCTTCAGCGTATCCCACTGTTTGGCAAACAGGCCCTTGAGGCTGGTGACTTCGAAGTTCTGCTGCGAGGCGGCAAAGTACACCCCGCGCGAGCCGGTGGGCGTGGCACGGTTGTAGTACGGGAACGGGTAGAAGTTGTCGTCTTCCTTGCGGTACGAGGCCTGCAGGTAGAAGTCCTGGCCCAGCACGTCGGTGTGGTGGTAATTGGCGTTGAGCAGCAAGCGCCGCGTACGCGGCTCCAGGTCCGATGAATAACCGCTGCGCAGCTCGGCGTCTTCCAGGTCGGATGGCGCGTTGTAGTTCAGGTTGGGGAAGTAGATACCCGTGCTGCCGTGGTTGCCCGAGTCGTAGTACTGGGCCAACAGGTCGAGGCTCTGCTGGTCGTTCAGCTGCAGGCCCAAGGTACCGAGTACGTCGATGGTGCGGTTGTACTGCAGGTCGGTCTGGGTGTTGTCGATGAAGATCTGGTCGCCAGCACCATCGTAGAAGGCTTCGTTCTGTTCACCGGAAACGCCCAACCGGGCATTGACCCGTTCGTTGCCGCCGCTGACCGACTGGGCGAAGCGGGTGGCCAGGTCGTCGCTGTTGTTGAAACCGCTGCTGGCCCCCAACTGGGTCTCGAAGCGCGCCGGGCCAGGCTCGCCCTTTTTGGTCACGATGTTGATGATGCCGCCAGTGGCGCCACCGCCGTAGATGGCGCTGGCGCCAGACAGCACTTCGACGCGCTCGACGTTGAACGGCGAAATGCTGTCGAACTGGCGCGACAGGCCGCGGGAGCTGTTCTGGCTGACCCCGTCGATCATCACCAGCACGTTGCGCCCACGCATGTTCTGGCCGTAATTGGTGCGCCCTTCCGGCGCCAGGTCAAGGCCCGGTACCAGCTTGCCGATGGCTTCCTTCAGGCTGACGCCGCTGTCGATCTGCTCGCGCAATTGCTGCTGGTCGACCACCCAGACGGTCCCAGGGATTTCGCTGATGGCAGTGCTGGTGCGCGACGCTACGCTGACTTCGATCGGCTTGAGGTTGACCGCCTGCGGCGCGGCCTCGGCCTTGCGCAGGGTGACGGTGCGAGCCTCGCTGAACTGCCAGCTCATGCCGCTGCCTGCCAACAACTGTTGCAGGGCCTGCTCGACACTGTAGTTGCCCTGCAACGCCGGGCTGACCTGGCCGGCGACATCGCCTGTGGTGTACAGCAGGTGCAGGCCGGCTTGGTCGGCGAAGGTGGTCAGCGCCTGGTCCAGCGGCTGGGCTGGCAGGTCGAGCTGGACCTGGCGAGCTTGCATCTGGGTCTGTTCGGCAGTCGTCGCGGCCCCTGCGTGCAGGGGGCCGAGCAACAGGGCCATGGCACTGCAAGACATCAAGGCATGGTGAAAAGGACCGCGACGGCGGTGCAAGGGCTTGAGCATCAGAGGCACGAATGAGCTTCCTGACAAGTCGTAAATGAGAATGGGTTGCTGATCAGTCTCACTACGACGATCTGGCTTGCAGGAACTTGCAGTGCCAAATGGAAAATATTTTTATTTCTGTCCGGCCTCTTCGCGGGCAAGCCCGCTCCTACAACGACTGCGCCCGCCTGAAGATTGTGCGACCTGTGCAGGAACGGGCTTGCCGCTAAGAGGCCGGCACAGGCTGATCAATGCACCACGGCCAACCACGGCAGGTAAGTCACCTTCAGGCCATACCGCTGCTCCAACGTGCGCAACAGGGCCTCAGGTTCATCCAGGTCAAACACCCCGCTCACTTCCATCGCAGCCAGCTTGCTGTCGGACAACACAATGCGCCCATGCCGGTATCGCTCAAGCTCCGTCAGCACCTGCCCCAGCGGTTTGCCGTTGAAGATCAGCTTGCCACGCTGCCAGGCCATCTGCGTGCCGGCATCGGCCGCCACCGCCAGTTCATGTTCACCCACCTTGGCTTCACCGCGTGCCAACACGACGTGGCCATCGCGCTGCACGCTGAAGGTGGCGGCATTGCCCTGCACCCGCGCACCGGCCGTTTCGACCACGAACGGACGTGAATCATCGGCGGTCTCGAACAGCGCCTCACCCGCATCGAGTACCACACGCCGCTCATGCTCGCTGAACGCCACGCTCAAGGCACTGGCGCTGTTCAGCGTCACCCGTGTGCCATCTGCCAGGGTAATGACCTGCCGCTCGCCCACGGCGGAGTGGTAATCGGCCAGCAGCATCGGGGCTTGCTGCCAACCCGCCACGGCGGCGACCAGCAACACCACCGATGCCGCCACACCCGCCTGCTTCAGCCGGCCGCGGCAATGGCGCAAGGCCTGGCCGATATACTTTGCCACCATGCTCTCGGAAACCCCCAGGCGTTGAGCGACCTGCTTCTGGGTCAGGCCCTCGACACGGTTGAGCAACAGCGCCTGGCGGGCATTGTCGGGCAACTGCAACAGCGCCTGGTCAAGAATCTGCAAGCGCTCGCGGGCCAGCAACGCCGCCTCGGGTGCCGGCGCCGGACAGGCCACCTCACAGGCTCCGTCGCTGTCCTCGTGGCTGGCGGCGATGCGTTGCTCACGGCGCAAGGCGTCAATCGCCAGGTTGCCGGCCACACGGAAAATGAAACTGCGCGCGTGCACCACCGGCACCGCCTGCTCGTCGATGTTCACCAGCTTCAGGTAGGTTTCCTGCGCCACATCGGCCGCGCGCTGACGGTCGCTCATGCGCCGCGTCAGAAACTGCAGCAGGTCGTCGTAGTGCTCCTGGAAGCTTGCCAGCAGGCCCGACATGGGTGAAGTCAGCATGATTGGGGAACAGCCAGTAAGAGAGGTTATCGGGCGTTAATGAGAAACAGTATCTTTCATATGAACCGATACTTTCAACGTCGACGCGCATTTGCCACACTGCCAGCTCCACTCCGGCAAGGTCACAGCCCATGACTGCCCGTCTGTACCGCTACACCCGCCTGTTTCTGGTCCTGCTGATGGCCTTTGGCCTGGCGGCCTGTGCGCTGCTCCAGCCACGCGACCCGGTGAACATCAGCGTGATCGGCATCGAACCACTGCCCGGGCAGGAGCTGGAACTGCGCATGGCGGTGAAAATGCGGGTGCAAAACCCCAATGAGGCACCGATCGATTACAACGGCATTGCCTTGAACCTGGAAGTGAACGGCCAGCCGCTGGCCGCTGGTGTCAGTGACCAGCAGGGGCACATTGGCCGCTACGACGAAGCGGTGATCGTGGTGCCGGTAAGCATCACGGCGTTTTCCTTCCTGCGCCAGGCCTATGGGCTGGGCAAGGTAGATTCGCTGCAGGGTCTACCCTACAAGCTGCGCGGCAAACTGGCCGGCGGGCCGCTGGGGACCGTGCGTTTTACCGATGAAGGCAAGCTGGACCTGCCCAAGGGCACCTACTGATAAGCGCCGGGCGGGTGTGCTCAGCGGTTGGCGCTGGCTGCGGCCATCAGCTTGTTGACTTCGCTGCGCACCATGCTGGCGTATTCAGGCGGCGTCATGCCGTCCAGTTCGGCGCGCACCCACTCGGCCCATTTGCCCTTGCGCCGTGGCTTTTCGGCAATCAGCCGGGCGGCTTCGCCCTTGGCTTTGCCCAGGTTGTTCTGCCACATCTCGAACAACCGGGCCTTCTCTGCCTCGATCTGCGCCCGTTCCTCGAAGCTCATGTTGGCCAGATTGAAACTCATGAAGGTACCTGCAGGTTTGAAAATGGCCGCTATCTTACACCCAGGCACAGCATCACCGGAAAGTCGCCGCAACTTTCCCGACGTGGCGGCATCCATTGTTCACATCACCCCCATTGACGAGGACGAGTTCATGGCCCGGAAGAACGCCACACTGGCTGACAGCGATCAGATCAAGGACCAGGTATTCAGCGAACTGCAATCGCTGATAGAAGAATCGGAAAAACTGCTGAACGACAGTGCCGCACTGGTCGGCGAAGAAGCAGAGACGTTGCGCGCCCAGGTGAGCCTGAAGCTGCGCCAGGCACGCCAGGCGGCGAGCAACGTGCGCAGCAAGGCGCAACCGGTGGTGGACGCCACTCAGGACTACATCGGCGGCCACCCCTGGCAGACCGTGGCCATTTCCGCCGGCCTCGGGTTGGCGGTAGGCCTGCTACTGGGTCGGCGCAGTTAAGGCCTGCGCCGCCTGGTGCACATCAGGCGGCCAAAGCCTGCGGGATGCCGCTGTGGAAGCGCAGTTCCTGGTCTGGCGACTGGATCAGCTCCATTTCCGCCGCGCGTACCAGCTCGACACGGCGGGCGATGTCCGCCTCATCACCGTAGTTGTGCGCCAGTTTCAGGTAGCCCTGGTAGTGGCGCGCTTCGCTTTTCAGCAACCCGTGGTAGAAGCGGCCCAGCTCTTCATCCAGATGTGGCACCAGCGCGGCAAAACGTTCGCAACTGCGCGCCTCGATGAACGCGCCCACCACCAGTGTATCCACCAGCTTGACCGGCTCGTGGGCGCGCACCAGTCGGCGCAACCCCGACGCGTAACGCCCCGCCGATACCGGGCGCAACGGCACCCCGCGACGCTTCATGAGGCGTAACACCTGTTCGTGATGCACCAGCTCCTCGCGGGCCAGGCGCGACATCATGTTGATCAGATCAAGGTGAGTGTTGTACTTGGCGATCAGGCTCAAGGCCGTGCTGGCGGCCTTGAACTCGCAGTTCTTGTGGTCGATCAGCAGGGTTTCCTGGTCGGCGAGCGCCGCTTCGATCCAGGCGTCTGGCGTCGGGCAGCCAAGAAAGGCGTCGATTTCGGGGATCAGGGACATAAGCGTGCAACCACACAGAACAGGCAGGGCCGGCGATTATACCGGCGGCGGCTGGCGATGCCAGTGACTATGCTTGATGTACATCAAGCGCTGGAGGGGGAAGCGCCGACTATAGTCAGGCATTGGTCGCCATCATCGAAGGGAGTTAACGCCCATGCAAGCCGTCCGCAGCATTCTCGTCGTCCTCGACCCCGCGCACGCTCACAGCCGGGCGCTTACGCGCGCCAAGCTGATTGCAGGCGTCACGGGCGCACGCCTGCACTTGCTGATGTGTGACAAGCGGCATGATCACAGTGCGCTGCTCAGCCTGCTGAGCAGCCAGTTGCATGATGACGGCTACGCCAATGTCACCCATGAAGAGGGCTGGCGCGACAGCCTGCACGACACCATCATCCATGTACAGCAGGCCGAAGGCTGCGAACTGGTGATCAAGGAACACCGCCCGGACAACCCGCTGAAAAAGGCCCTGCTCACCCCCAGCGACTGGAAGCTGCTGCGCCAATGCCCGGGTACCGTGCTGATGGTCAAGAGCGAACGGCCGTGGACCGGGGGCAAGATTTTGGCGGCGGTGGACGTGGGTAACCAGGACGAAGACCACCGCCGCCTGCATGCCAGCATCATCGACCACGGCTTCGAGATTGCCAAACTGGCCAAGGGAGAACTGCATGTCATCAGCGCCCACCCGTCGCCGATGCTGTCAGCGTCGGACCCGGCCTACCAGCTGAGCGATACGATCGAAAAACGCTACCGTGAAGCATGCAAGGCGTTCCAGGCCGAATACGGCATCAGCGATGAGTGCCTGCACGTGGCCGAAGGGCCAGCGGATGTGTTGATTCCACATACCGAAAAGAAGCTCAATGCAGTGGTGACCGTGATAGGCACGGTGTGCCGCACGGGGATTTCCGGGGCGTTGATTGGCAATACCTCGGAAGTGGTGCTGGATGCGCTGGAGGGCGATGTGCTGGTGCTCAAGAGCGAAGAAGCCATCGCCCACCTGGCGGAGCTGGCCCGCGGCTGAGTAGGCAATATGCAGGCCCCTTGTAGGAGCGGGTTCACCCGCGAATGCGTCATTGATTTCAACGCCACATTCGCAGGCAAACCCGCCCCAAGGTTCCGTTGCCGCCCGGGAATCTAGACCAACGCCTCCCGCACCTTCGGGTCAAGCCCCTCCCCCGCATGGGCCTCGCTCCACTCCGCCAGCTGCCGGCGCATGGCCGGCGTCCAGAAGCTCTGCAAATGCTGCCGCACCCCTTGCACCGCCAGCGCCGGATCAGGCTCGCTGTCGAAGTAATGGGCAATCTGGTTGGCCATCTTGACCAGGTTTTCACTGCTCATCGGCGAACCTCGGCTTTCTCCGCAGCACGGCGCTCTTTCAGCAGCCGCTGCTGTTCATCACTGAAGTCCTGATAGCGCTTCTGCCATTGCGATGGCTGGAACACTTTCACCACTTCCACTGCCGTCACCTTGTACTCGGGGCAGTTGGTTGCCCAGTCGGAGTTGTCGGTGGTGATCACGTTGGCACCCGACTCCGGGAAGTGGAAGGTGGTGTACACCACGCCCGGCGCCACCCGCGCACTGACCTTGGCACGCAGCACAGTCTGCCCGGCGCGGCTGCCGATGCCGACCCAGTCACCGTCGTGGATGCCACGGCTTTCCGCGTCGGTCGGGTGGATCTCCAGGCGGTCGGCATCATGCCAGGCAACGTTGGCAGTGCGCCGGGTCTGGGCGCCGACGTTGTACTGGCTGAGAATGCGCCCGGTGGTCAGCAGCAACGGGTAGCGGTTGTTGACCTTTTCATCGGTGGGCACGTAGCCGGTGAGCATGAAGCGGCCCTTGCCACGCACGAACTGGTCGATGTGCATGGTCGGCGTGCCGTCTGGGGCAGCGTCGTTGCACGGCCACTGCAGGCTGCCATGGCGGTCGAGTTCAGCGTAACTGACACGACGGAAGGTCGGCGTCAGGCGGGCGATCTCGTCCATGATCTCGGAAGGATGGCGGTAGTTCATCGGGTAGCCCAGGGCGTTGGCCAGGGCCACGGTAGCTTCCCAGTCGGCCTTGCCGGCCAGCGGCTCCATGACCTTGCGCACCCGCGAAATACGCCGCTCGGCGTTGGTGAAAGTGCCGTCCTTTTCCAGGAACGAACTGCCCGGCAGGAACACATGGGCGAACTTGGCAGTTTCGTTGAGGAAAATGTCCTGCACCACCACGCACTCCATGGCGAGCAAGGCCGCCGTGACGTGCTGGGTGTTGGGGTCGCTCTGGGCGATGTCCTCACCCTGGCAGTACAGCGCCTTGAAGCTGCCATCCAGCGCCGCCTCGAACATGTTGGGAATGCGCAGACCCGGGTCGGGCTGCAAGGTCACGCCCCAGGCCCGTTCGAACTCGGCGCGCACGCCCTCGTTGGAGACATGCCGGTAGCCGGGCAGCTCGTGGGGGAACGAGCCCATGTCGCACGAGCCCTGCACGTTGTTCTGCCCGCGCAGCGGGTTCACCCCTACCCCTTCACGGCCGATGTTGCCAGTGGCCATGGCCAGGTTGGCAATGCCCATCACTGCGGTGCTGCCTTGGCTGTGCTCGGTCACGCCCAGGCCGTAGTAGATGGCCGCGTTGCCGCCGGTGGCATACAGCCGGGCCGCAGCGCGGATCTGTTCCGGTGGCACGCCACAAACCGGGCCGAGCACCTCGGGGGCGTTGTCTGGCAGGCTGACGAAGTCGCGCCAACGGGCAAAGTCTTCGGTTTCGCAGCGGGCATCGATGAAGCGCTGGGCCAGCAGGCCCTCGGTGACGATCACGTGGGCCAGGGCGTTGAGCATGGCCACGTTGGTGCCCGGGCGCAGTTGCAGGTGCAGGTCGGCGCGGGCGTGCGGCGAGTCGACCAGGTCGATGCGCCGTGGGTCGATCACGATCAGCCGCGCCCCCTGGCGCAGGCGGCGCTTGAGTTGCGAGCCGAACACCGGGTGCGCATCGGTAGGGTTGGCACCAATCACCAGCACAACGTCGGCCTGCATCACCGAGTCGAAGCTTTGCGTGCCGGCCGACTCACCCAGGGTCTGCTTCAGGCCATAACCGGTGGGCGAATGGCACACCCGTGCGCAGGTGTCGACGTTGTTGTTACCAAACGCCGTGCGCACCAGTTTTTGCACCAGGTAGGCTTCTTCGTTGGTACAGCGGCTGGAGGTGATGCCGCCGATGGAGTCGCGCCCGTATTTGAGCTGGATGCGGCGGAACTCGCTGGCGGCATAGGTCACGGCCTCGTCCCAGCTGACTTCCTGCCACGGGTCTTCCAGGCGCTTGCGGATCATCGGTTTGGTGATGCGGTCCGGGTGGGTGGCGTAGCCCCAGGCAAAGCGGCCCTTGACGCAGGCGTGGCCGTGGTTGGCGCCACCGTTCTTGTCCGGGACCATGCGCACCAGTTGGTCACCCTTGATTTCGGCGCGGAACGAGCAACCAACGCCGCAGTAGGCGCAGGTGGTAATGACCGAACGCTCAGGCTGGCCAAGCTGCACCAGGCTCTTTTCCGTCAGGGTCGCGGTCGGGCAGGCCTGCACGCAGGCGCCGCACGACACGCATTCGGAAGCCAGGAAGTTTTCGCCCCCCGCGGCCGCCACCCGCGATTCGAAACCGCGCCCGGTAATGGTCAGGGCGAACGTACCCTGGATGTCCTCGCAGGCGCGCACACAGCGGCTGCAGACGATGCACTTGCTCGGCTCGTAGTCGAAATACGGGTTGGAAACGTCTTTTTTCTCGTCCAGGTGGTTGGCGCCGTCATAGCCGTAGCGCACCTCACGCAGGCCCACCTGGCCGGCCACGGTCTGCAGCTCGCAGTTGCCGTTGGCCGAACAGGTCAGGCAGTCCAGCGGGTGGTCGGAAATATACAGCTCCATCACGTTGCGACGCAGGCCGGCCAGGCGCGGGGTTTCGGTGCGCACCACCATGCCTTCACTGACTGGCGTGGTGCAGGACGCCGGGTAGCCACGCATGCCTTCGATTTCCACCATGCACATGCGGCAGGAGCCGAAGGCTTCAAGGCTGTCGGTGGCGCACAGTTTGGGGATGCTGGTGCCCAGCATGGCGGCGGCGCGCATGACCGAGGTGCCAGCAGGCACGCTGATAGCGCGGCCATCGATGCTCAGGCTGACCTGCACGTCGCTTTCGCGGGCCGGGGTGCCGAGGTCGCTGCTTTTATCAGAAGCGGGGTCGAAGAAATTGATCACTGTGCGGCCTCCGTGGTGGTCAGCCCAAAATCGGCGGGGAAGTACTTGAGCGCGCTGGCCACTGGATAGGCAGTCATACCGCCCATGGCGCACAGCGAGCCGTACTGCAGGGTGTCGCACAGGTCGCGCAGCAACAGCGCCTGGTCATGGCGTTCGGTGATGTCGCTGCTGGCGATCAACCGGTCGACCACTTCCATGCCCCGGGTGGAACCGATACGGCACGGGGTGCACTTGCCGCAGGACTCCTCGGCACAAAACTGCAGGGCGAAACGCGCCATGCTGGCCATGTTCAACGTATCGTCGGCCACCACCACACCGCCGTGGCCGAGCATCGCGCCCACGGCAGCAAACGCTTCATAGTCCAGTGGGGTGTCGAAATGGCTGGGGGGTACCCAGGCACCAAGCGGGCCACCGACCTGCGCGGCCTTCAGCGGCCGGCCACTGGCCGTGCCACCGCCATAGCCTTCCACCAACTCGCGCAGGGTCAGGCCGAACGCGCGCTCGACCAGGCCACCCTGGCGAATGTTGCCGGCCAGCTGGAACGGCATGGTGCCCAGCGAGCGGCCCATGCCGAAATCGCGATAGAACGCCGCACCCTTGGCCAGAATGATGGGCACCGAAGCCAGGGTAAGCACGTTGTGCACCAGCGTCGGCAGGCCGAACAGCCCTTGCAGCGCAGGCAGCGGGGGCTTGGCGCGGACGATGCCACGCTTGCCTTCGATGGATTCGAGCAGCGCGGTTTCTTCGCCGCAAATATAGGCGCCGGCGCCCACCCGCACCTCCAGGTCGAACGCCTGGCCGCTGCCGGCTACGTCAGCACCCAGGTAGCCCGCGTCACGCGCGATGGCGAAGGCCTGGTCGAGTACCCGGATGGCATCGGGATACTCCGAGCGCACATAGATATAGCCCTTGTCGGCACCCACGGCGAGGCCGGCAATGATCATGCCCTCGATCAGCAGGAAGGGGTCGCCTTCCATCAGCATGCGATCAGCGAATGTGCCCGAGTCACCCTCGTCGGCGTTGCACACCACGTACTTCTGCCCGGCGCCAGCGTCACGCACGGTGCGCCACTTGATGCCGGCCGGGAACGCCGCACCACCCCGGCCACGCAGGCCGGAGTCGAGTACTGCGGCAACCACTTCGGCACCGTCCAGCGCCACGGCGGCCTCAAGGCCTGCGAAACCGCCATGGGCACGATAGTCGTCCAGTGACAATGGGCGGGTGATGCCCGCGCGTGCAAACAGCAAGCGTTGCTGGGTCTTGAGATAGGGTATTTCTTCGACCGGCCCCAGTGCCAGCGAGTGGCCACCGGGTTCGCCCGCCAAGGCATCAAGCAGTGACGGCACATCGTGTGGCGTAATCGGGCCGAAACCCAGGCGCCCTTGCGCACTGTCGCACTCGATCAGCGGCTCCAGCCAGTAAAGCCCGCGCGAGCTGGTGCGCTGGATGTCCAGCGGCAACTGGCGGCGCTCGGCCTCATGCAGCAGGGCCTCGGCAACCTGATCGGCACCCACGGCACGGGCTACCGAATCACAGGGAATATACAGCTTCAGCATGCTGAGTCCTCCCGGCAACCGTTAACCAAGTCCCGCAGGCGCTCAGGGGTGAGGCGCGCGTGCACCTGGCCGTCCAGCTCCAACGCTGGCGAGCAGGCACAGGCACCCAGGCAATAAACAGGGCGCAGGCTGATGGCGCCGTCGGCGCTGGTGCCGTGGTCGTCCAGTGCCAACTGTTCACGCAATTGCGCGGCCAGGGCTTCGGCGCCACGGCTCTGGCACGACTCGGCACGGCACAGGCGCAGGGTGTGGCGAGCGGGCGGCGCGGTGCGGAAGTCGTGATAAAAACTGATAACCCCACGCACTTCAGCCAGGCTGAGGTTGAGGGCATGGGCGATCTCGGGAACAGAAGCGTCGGGGATGTAACCCAGCTCGTGCTGGACGGCATGCAGGATCGGCAACAGGGCACCCGGGGTGTCCTTGTCGCGGGCCAGAATGCGCTGGATTACAGGCAGGTGGAGCAATTCATCAGGCATACAGCGGACCTCGGCATCACGGACCCTGCCTGATTTTTTTTAAGGGGCAGGTTTCCGGCGTGTTCTGCTGCGGCGCACCGCCCACGTCACAGTTGCGTGGTACTGGCGGCCTCCTCGCCCACGGCCGCACGTCTGCGCGCACTGACCCTTGGGCATCCTGCTAGCATGGCACTTGTAGCGCCGAGGGGTTGCATGCGAGCGACCAGGCGCATTCTGAAACCGACGCACGTGATTACGCCCCGGCATCATCTGCCACGGCTTGCCGATCAGGTGGGTCTTGAAACCATCGTTGCATGCACCAGGCCCTCGAAACCGAACCTGGTCCATTGCCGGGCCTGCCAGACGGCAGCCCCGGCAATGGGCTGCCATCCAGCATGGCTACGGGGCAGAACGCGACTGAGTTCAGTCGGTAGACTTCACCGTTGCGGTGTCGGCGGCGGGGGCCGGAGCCTGGGCCTGGTCCTGGGCCTTTGACTTCGCTCGATTGCGTCGATCCTGGCTGCGTTGCCGCGCAGCCTGCTGCTTGGCATGCAGCGCCTGAGCGGCGGTCACAGTACCCGCGGCCTGACCGTTCAAGTCAAGGCGCGGAGCATTCTCCACCATGCTCGCCCAGTATCGAGTGCCCCGGCACCACGTGGAAATGCCCAGCTTGAGCTGTTCGCGGGTTAACCCAAGCAGCTCCAGGTGTTGCTCGGCATCCTTGAAAATGCCCTCCTTGAGCGGCACCTTGGGGGCCGGGTTGACCGGGAAAGCCAAGGGAAAATGCTTCTGCAGTGGCCAGATCGCTGCCACCGCCGGGTCCATCTCACGCGGCTTCGCCTGCGGGGGCGACTTGCGCTTGGGCGGTTTCGCGCTCTCGGCCTTTACCTGCCCTTTTTCCGCCCGCAGGCGGTCTCGTAGCTCAGCTAGTTGTTCAAAACCCATTGTTCATTCACTGCTTCGAAGTTGATTGCGTGGTGCAAGGATACCCCATGCAGCCAGCACATTGCTTGCAGGCCAACTTTCCCGGCCAGCCCAGGCACAAGCGCATGCCTGTGCGACGGCCCTCAGCTGAACACCCAAAGCACGCGTGTGGGCTTGTCGGTCAGGTTGGCATACCGAAAACGGGCGTGGGGTTGCAACTGAAAACTGTCATTGGCGTACAGCGTGACCGGGTCAGCATCGCCCAACCATACGGTCAGTTCGCCTTCGAGCACGAAGCAGCCCTGCTCCGAGCTGTCGTCCAGGTACTCCTCGCCACTGCTGGCCCCCGGCTGCAAATGGCTATCAAGCATGGAAAACGCGCCCGTTATGGAGGGCGATGCCAGCACATCGGTGATGCCACCTGCCAGGTGCAGCGTGCGACGCTCGTGCGGGCGGGTCACCCAGTCGAGCTCACGGGGTTTGTCCAGCTTGTAGAAGTAGGCTGTGGATACACCGAGCTCTTCGCTGATGGCTGTGAGATCGGCCACGGTCGGGCGTGACACGCCGCGTTCGACCTGGGACAGAAAGCCCACCGAACGGCCGATGCGCTGTGCCAGCTCGCCCAGTGTCAGGCCCTTGAACTTGCGCAGGTCGCGAATCAGTACTGCCAGGCCTTCGATTTCTTCGTGCACTTTCATGGTTGAATCGCGACTTTCAGACGGGAAATGGATGCCCAGAAAAGTACAGGATTCATTTCACAAAGCAAAATGCTTTGCGGAAGGTGCCTGAGGTGAAATGTACGATGGCGGCACCGATCGAGCACCGCGAAGGCGGCGCTCGATCTCACAGGTGCTGAGAACAGCTAACCAGGCCCTCTGCCCTTACCGAACAGCCTCATAGGTCAGGTCCAGGCACTTGCGGGCTTTCTCCACCAGTTCGTCGATCTCTTCGATACTGATCACCAGCGGTGGCGCGATGATCATGGTGTCGCCTACAGCGCGCATGATCAGGCCGTTGTCGAAGCAGTGCTGGCGACAGATCATGCCGACACCTTTGCCTTCATAACGGGCCCGGGTGGCCTTGTCTTTCACCAACTCGATCGCACCGAGCATGCCCAGGCCGCGCACTTCGCCTACCAGCGGGTGGTCGGCCAGTTCGCGCAGGCGTTGTTGCAGATAAGGCGCGGTTTTATCGTGCACCTGCTGGATGATCTGCTCGTCACGCAGGATCCGCAGGTTCTCCAGGCCTACCGCTGCCGCCACCGGGTGGCCGGAATAGGTGAAGCCGTGGTTGAAGTCGCCGCCTTCGCTGATCACCTTGGCCACCTCGTCACGCACGATCACCCCGCCCATGGGGATGTAACCGGAGGTCAGGCCCTTGGCGATGGTCATCAGGTCAGGCTTGAGGTCGTAATAATCGGTGCCGAACCACTCACCGGTGCGGCCGAACCCGCAGATCACTTCGTCGGCGACGAAGAGGATGTCGTACCTGGCCAGGATTTCCTTGATCTTCGGCCAATAGGTCTGCGGCGGAATGATCACGCCACCGGCGCCCTGGATCGGCTCGGCGATGAAGGCGGCAACGTTGTCCACGCCAACTTCGAGGATCTTCTTCTCCAGTTGCTCGGCCGCCCACACACCGAAGTCGGCCTCGGTCATGTCGCCGCCTTCGCCAAACCAGTACGGCTGCGGGATGTGCACGACATCCGGGATCACCCCGCCCTGCTGGTGCATGCCACTCATGCCGCCCAAGGCGGCGCCCGCCACGGTAGAGCCGTGGTAGCCGTTGATGCGGCCAATGATGACCTTCTTGTTCTTCTGGCCCTTCAGAGCCCAGTAATGGCGGACCATGCGCAGCACGGTGTCGTTGCCTTCGGAGCCGGAACCGGTGAAGAACACGTGGTTCATGCCTTGCGGGGCCACCTCGGCGATCGCCTTGGCCAGCTCCAGCGCGGGCGGGTGCGCGGTCTGGAAGAACAGGTTGTAGTAAGGCAACTGCTTCATCTGCTGGCTGGCGACATCGGCCAGCTCATCGCGACCATAGCCGACCGCCACGCACCACAGGCCGGCCATGCCATCGAGAATCTTGTTGCCCTCGCTGTCCCACAGGTACACGCCCTTGGCCGAGGTGATGATGCGCGGGCCTTTCTCGGCCAGTTGCCTGACATCGCTGAACGGGGCCAGGTGATGGTCGCGGCTCATGGTTTGCCAGGCAAGGGTCTGCGAATTCTGTTCACTCATTGACTTCACTCCATCAAGTTGCGCAGCCGCGCTGCGAGGGTATTTTTTACAGGTGGGAAAGGCCGCTGCTCAGGCAGACAGCAACAGCCTCTGGCGCAGTACCGAGCGGTGCCGGCAGGCCTTGCCAAAGGACTGGAAGATGGCCAGGTAATGGGGGTTATCCATGACCTGGAACTCGGGGTGCCATTGCACACCCAGGGCAAAACCCTTGCTGTTCTCGACCGAAATCGCTTCCACCAGGCCATCGGGCGCCAGCGCTTCCACCCTCAGCCCGGGGGCCAGTACGTCGATGCCTTGGCCGTGGATGGAATTGACGTCGAATATTGCCGGCAAGCCCATACGGTCGAGCATGCCGCCAGGCTCTACATGCAGGGTGTGGCGCGGCCCATATTGCTTGTCGAGGGGCTCATCCTTGCCTTCGCGGTGGTCCATGAACATGCCGGTCTCGTGGACCTTCTGGTGCAGGGTGCCACCCAGCGCCACGTTCATTTCCTGGAAGCCACGGCAAATGCCAAGTACCGGTACACCGGCGGCGATGGCGGCGCGCATCAGCGGCAACGTGGTGGCATCGCGCAGAGGGTCGTGATGGGTGCCCGCAGCACTGGCCGGGCCGTTGTAGTGGTATGGCTCGATGTTGGACGGCGAACCGGTGAAGATCAGCCCATCCACCACGTCAAGAATATCGGCGCTGTCCATCAGCTCACCGAGGCTGGGAATGACGATGGGCAGCCCACACGCCGCCTTGGCTGCCGCGCGCGCGTACTTCTCGCTGATGGTCTGGGTTGCATGCAGCTCAATCATGCTGGTGCATGCGGTAATGCCGATCACGGGCACACGTGGCATATCTTCCTCCGGCAAATCCATATTGCGCGTTGTATTGAAACGGTAGAAAGGGAGGGTGCAGCGTCGCTGTTCCAACCTCGGCACCTACAGGAACCAGCGGTATTCGCGGGCATCGATGTGGTGCATGAAGTCCAGTTGCTCCTGGTATTTGTTTTCGCAATAGACCATCACGAACTCGCTGCCCAGGCCTTCGTTGACCACCGGGTGATGACGCATGGCGGCCAAGGCGCTGAGGGCATCCTTGGGGAAGTCGATGCCGCTCTGGCGGTTGTCGTTCAGCGGGGCGATGGGCTCCACGCCACGATCCAGACCATGCTCCATCCCGGTCAAAATGGCCGCCAGTACCAGATACGGGTTGGCGTCGGCGCCAGCGAGGCGGTGCTCGATGCGCAGGTTGCGCGGGTCGGACTCGGGGATGCGGATGCACGCGTCACGGTCTTCGAAACCCCAGCTGGCCTTGCTCGCCGCGTTGACCATGGCGCCATAACGTCGGTAGGCATTGTGGTTGGGGGCAAAGATCGGCATGCAGTGCGGCAGCAGCTCCAGGCAGCCTGCCACCGCATGGCGCAGCTTGCGCTGTTCGCTTCCCGCCAGGATGTTATTGCCGGATTCGTCGTACAGGCTGACGTGCACATGCATGCCGCTGCCTGGCGCGTCCAGGTAGGGCTTGCTCATGAAGCTGGCACGGTAGCCGTGCTTCATCGCGATACCGCGGGTACTGCGGCAGAACAGTGCCGACCAGTCCGCCGCACTGAGGGCATCGTCGCTGTGCGAGAAGTTGATCTCGAACTGGCCTGGGCCCAGCTCTGCGGTGATGACGTTCGCCGGCACGCCCTGCTCGTTGGCGCCATCGACCATCTCGTGCAGGACCGACGAGAAGCGCGACAACCGCTCGATGTGCATGTTTGGCTGATCGTCTTCATCCTCGGTTGCCGTGTCACGTGGGTACTGCGGCAGGCCGTTATCAAGCTTGCGGTCGAACAGGTAGAACTCCAGTTCGAACGCCACCACCGGGCGGATGCCACGCTTGGCCAGACGCTGAAGCACACGCGCCAGCACTTCACGGGGCTCGAATTCGATCGGCTTTGCGGTGCCGTCGGACGTGATCAGCATCTGGGCGATCACTTCCTTCTCCCAACGCACCGGCTTCAGCGTACCCGGCACCAGGCGCCGGGCGGCATCCGGGTCGCCGTCGGCGAAGCAATAGTCACCAATCGGGTAAAGGCCGCCCTGGGTACCCAGCAGCACGCAGTTCTGCGGCAGCTTCAGTGGCGCACCGGCTGCGACTTTTTCCAGCATGTCCATGGGGTAGCGCTTGCCGTAGAAGTGCCCGGGGATGTCCAGCGCAATCAGGTCGACATAGCGAATTGCCGGGTGTTCTGCTCGGAACGAGCGCACTTCAGCCAGCAGATCCGGAAAGATGACACTCATCTTCTTATCCTTGTGAGGTGAACGAATTCAATTGAAGACCCAGAGCACACGGGTGGTTCTATCCGTCAGGTTGGCGTAACGGAACGGCGCATGGGGTTGCAGCTGGAAGCAGTCGTTGGCTTGCAGGGTCACGGCATCGCCCTGGTCCAGCCACACCGTGAGTTCGCCCTCGAGCACGAAACAGCCCTGCTCGGAACGGTCGCTCAAGTACGCCTCCCCACTGGTGGCGCCCGGCTCGAGAAGGCTGTCAAGCATGGAGAAGGCGCCTGCGATGGTCGGCGAAGCCAGCACGTCGGTGATGCCCGATTCCAGGTACAACGTGCGCCGCTCGTGGGGGCGCGTGACCCAGCCAATGCTGCGGGGCTTGCTCAGGTTGTAGAAGTACGCGGTTGATACGCCGAGCGCTTCGCTGATAGCGGTGAGGTCTGCCACGGTTGGGCGCGAAACGCCGCGTTCTACCTGGGAGAGGAAACCCACCGAGCGGTTGATGCGCTCGGCCAGTTCACCCAAGGTCAGGTTCTTGAATTTGCGCAGGTCGTGAATAAGGATCGCGAGGGCTTCAACCTCTTCGTGCATCTTCATCGTTTCGGACTGCCGTGAAATTTTTAGACTTATTTTTCATGAAAATTTACATGAAAAATTTCACGCGTCAAGCCGAACGATGGAAATGTGCAGCCGCCAACAGAGGGCTTGCTGCGCAGCGTGGCGGATTGCCTGCGGTGGCGCGGGTTTCTTTACAGGCGCTCGGCGAGTAGCCTCGTGGGTGAATCCTCCAGCCCGACCCTGTCCATCGCCATGCCAAACGGTTTCCCTGATTTGCCCTCACTCAATGCGCTACGTGTGTTCGAAGTGGTTGCCCGCCACCTGAACTTTCGCCTGGCCGCCGACGAGCTGGGGGTGACCCAGGCGGCAGTTGCACAACAGATACGCGGGCTGGAAGCGAGCCTGAACCTTCGTTTGTTCGAGCGCCTGCCCCGGGGCCTGGCACTGACCGATGCGGGGCTGGGCTACAGCGGCAGCATTCGCAACGCCTTGGCGATGATCGATGAGGCAACCCGCCTGCTGCGGCCACAAGCGTCTCATCTGACGGTCAGCGTGACACCGACCTTTGCCTCCAAATGGCTCATTCCCCGGCTGGGCCGCTTTGCGCACAGCCATCCGGACATCGATTTACGTGTACTGGCCACAGATCGGCTGTCCCACTTCAATACCGACGGCGTGGATCTCGCAGTCCGCTATGGCAAGCCCGACATCGGCGCGGGTTTGAACAGCGAACTGTTGATGGAACAGCGTATCGTCGCCGTGGCCAGCCCAACGTTGTTCGAAGCCAGCAAAGTCCCCACCAGCTTCGAGCAGCTTCAAGCGTTCACCCTGCTCCACGATGCCCATGATTTCTGGCCTCGGTTCCTTGCACAACTGTTCCCGCAACACGGGCAAGCGACTGCCAAAAACCTGCGGTTCAACCAGACTTCATTGGCCATCGATGCGGCCATCAGTGGTCAGGGTATTGCGTTGGCAAGCCTGGCGTTCGTCAGTGATGACCTCGTCGCGGGCAGGCTGACCCAGGTCTTCGCTCAGCAACTCAGGCTCGATAAGTCGTTCTATCTGGTGTGGCCGCGAAAGTTGCAGCAGCCGGAGTCGCTAGGCATTGTCCAGCGCTGGCTCAAGCAACAAGCAGGCAATAGTTAATCTACTGCCTTGGTGAAGTTTAGCTGTCTCCCTCGCTGCCACGACTGCTGCTAATTTTAGTGCGCCTAAGCATTCAGCCATTAACGTTCCGGAGGCAGCATGTCAGTAGAAAAAGTTGCGATCATCACAGCAGGTGGCAGTGGTATGGGCGCGGCAGCGGCACGGCGCCTGGCCGCTGACGGGTTCAAGGTCGGCATCCTGTCCTCCTCGGGCAAGGGCGAAGCGCTGGCTGCCGAGCTTGGCGGTGTGGGTATAACAGGTAGCAACCAGTCGCTTGAGGACCTGAAACACCTGGTCGATGCCGTGGTGGAGAAGTGGGGGCGCATCGACGTGCTGGTCAATAGCGCCGGCCATGGTCCGCGCGCGCCAATTCTGGAAATCAGCGACGAAGACTGGCACAAGGGCATGGACACCTATCTGCTCAATGTCATTCGCCCGACTCGCCTGGTGACGCCCTACATGCAGCGCCAGAAAGGGGGCGTGATCATCAACATTTCCACCGCCTGGGCGTTCGAGCCCAGTGAGCTGTTCCCGACGTCTGCAGTGTTCCGTTCGGGCCTGGCCGCATTCACCAAAATCTTCGCCGACCAATTCGCCGGGGACAACGTGAGGATCAACAACGTCCTCCCCGGCTGGATCGACAGCCTGCCGGCCACCGAACAGCGCCGCGACAGCGTGCCGCTCAAACGCTATGGCACGCGCGAGGAAATCGCCGCCACCATCGCGTTTCTCGCCAGCGAAGGCGCTGCCTACATCACCGGGCAGAACATCAAGGTCGATGGCGGCGTAACACGTAGCGTTTGATTGCCCGTTGGCCCGCAGGCCGGTCGACTGATCGGGCCAAGGTGTTTACGCTGGCGCTTTCCCACCAGCACGGAAGCGCCAATGACAGAGGCATACCAAGGAAGCTGCTTGTGTGCAGCAGTCTCTTACCTGCTACTCACCCCTCCCAAGGCAGTGACCCACTGCCACTGCAGCCAGTGCCGCAAAAGTCACGGCGCCGCATTCGCTTCGTACGGCAGTATTCCGCGCAGCATGCTGCGAATACTGCGCGGCGCTACCAGCATCAAGGCCTTCTCTTCATCACCGACGGTTACGCGCGAGTTCTGCACGGAGTGCGGCTCGACCTTGTTCTGGTCACGCGCCCAAGGTGAGTTTGCCGACTGGATTTCGATAGCACTGGGAACGCTTGATACACCGTTCCTGCCCAGGAAGCAGAAACATGTTTACGTCGACGCTGCTGCCCCTTGGTACTCACCCTGTAACCCTGACTCATAACGCTTGGCTGCACATCAAGCCACCCGATAGAGCAATCACGGCTAGGCACCTCGGTACCTGAACAACGGATGCTAGCGCTTACCGCACCTTCCAGAGATTCCGTTCGTTGACTGACTCACAGCACAACCCTAGCTACATGAAACGGTTCGAAACCGTGCTTGCCTACATCGACAGCCACCTCGAAGGTGACCTGTCGGTGAATGCCTTGAGCCGCATCGCCAACTTCTCGGCGTTTCACTTCCATCGGCAGTTCACGGCCTACATGGGCGTTCCGGTTTCACGGTATGTGCAACTGATGAGGCTTCGACGCGCAGCGCATCAACTGGTCGCCTCGCCCGCGACGCCCATACTGGAGGCCGCATTCGGCGCCGGTTTCGAAAGCCCCGAAGCCTTTGCCAGAGCGTTCAAGCGCGCCTTCGGCATGGCGCCGAGCGCTTTCGCCAAGGCGCCGAACTGGCAGGCCTGGAGTGCGGTATTCAATGTTCCTCAGCGATCCAGGAGTATCACCATGCAGATCCGTATCGTGAATTTCGCCGAAACCCGCGTGGCCGCGCTCGAACACCAAGGGCCGCCCGGCCTGGTCAGCGAAAGCGTCGCGCGTTTTCGCCAATGGCGCATGCAAAGCGGTCAGTCGCCTGTGGCCAGCAGCCGTACCTTCGGTATCCCCTACGACAACCCCGACACCACCCCGGCCCACGCCTTTCGCTTTGCCGTGTGCGGCGAGATAGACGAGGCAGTGCAGCCCAACGATTTCGGGGTGCATGAACGGGTAATACCGGCGGGGCGCTGTGCCGTGATTCGACATACCGGTTCGCCTGACTACATTGGCGAAACTATCTACCCGCTCTACCGTGACTGGCTGCCATCGAGCAACGAAGAACTGCGTGATCATCCGTTGTTCTTTGATTACCTGAGCGTGTATCCAGAAACGCCACTGGAGCAATGGCAGACAGACATCTACGTGCCGCTGAAATAGGCTGAGCCATGGACAGCGGGCGTAGCCAACTTGGCCAGCCCAGACGCATGGCCGGGCAACCGAGCCGGGGATCAGATACGTACCCTGGATGCCTCGCCATGCGCCTGGAGGCGTGTTTGCTTGCGGTAAAAGGCGTGAATAGCCCACACCACCCCTACGAACAACAAGCCTGTTCCAAGCGCTTCCATAGGAGACGGCCAGCGTTGGTTGATGAGCAGGCCCATCGTAGTTGCATAAATGGATCCGCTGGCGATCAATTGCCCGCTCAGCGCCAGCGGTAGACGCCGCGTTGCGATTGACCATGCCCAGGCACCTGCAAGGGTGGCCCCTAACCCCTGAATCAGCCCACAGACGATCAGCGCCTGAGTACCTGCCAATCCGCTCGGATGGCTAGCGAAATGAGACAGTTTCAAGTACAGCCCAACCGGGATGAACGCCAGCATTTCGACGCTGCACATGAAGATCAACATGGCTGACCACAACATGGGAGACAGGCTTGGGCGTCGAGCCAAAGCACTTTCATTCAATAGACCAAAACCGGTCCAGAATGCGATTGCCAGCAACGATGCAAGCAGCCCAAGCAGTAACGATGCGGTTGGGAGCACTGCCGCCGCACGGCTAGCATCAAACACGCTCAGATTGACCAGGCTGATGCCCAGCCCCGCCACCAGCAGTGGCCCGGCAATGGCGCGCCAGGGCACGCTGGCACTGCGCAGGTTGCCGGCAATCGCAAGCACGATCGGTACTGACCCCATCATCACCGGAGGGATCACCGGCCCGGCTGCCAAGACCGCAGTGGTGATCAGGAAGAAGTAGCCAATGTATCCCAAGAAGCCCAGCAGTGCGGCACAGGCCCAGTCAATCAGTCGCAATTGCCGCACTGCGCTACGGTAAACGAACAGCACCAGCAGGCTACCTAACCCGGCAAAGGCATAGCTCACCACCGCCAGGTCAAAAAGGCTGTAGTCACCGACCAGCCCCGGAAAGATGTAGAGCAGTGACCAGGAAAAGGTGGCGGCAATGGCCGCTAACAAGCCCAGGGTCATACGCCCTGCTCCTGCCTCTGGATCCAGCAATGAGCTATTTGTCGGGCAGTGTCGAATACCCGCATGTCCTGGCCCATCGCGCCGCTGACAAAACTGCCCTCCAGCAAGATAAACAGCCCTTGGGCAACTGCGTCGGGGTCGTTTATACCGGCGCTCATGGCCAAGGCAGCAAGGTTTTCGCGTATCCCTTGCTTATGCCGGCTCACTGCCAAATGCACGGGGTGGCTAAACTGGGGGAATTCAGCCGCACTGTTGACGAACAGGCACCCGCGCTCGCTATCTTTTAAAAGAAAGCGTTCATACAGATCGAAAAAAGCGAGCATGCCACTGACCGGCTCAGGGTGCCTGGCCAAGGTGCACGCTACCTCTTCACGCCAGCGTCGGTCACGCTCCTCAAGGCACGCCACTATCAGCGCATCCTTGGAGGGGAAATGGCTGTAGAGCGTCATTTTGGTAACACCCGCCATCGCGGCAATGGCCGTTACCCCCGTCACGTATACACCTTGCAACAGAAACAGCTTCAGCGCGGCATCAATCAAACGCTCACGGGTATTGTCCAATTCAAGGCACTCCGGCAAAGGGACGGAGCTGACTATACTGACCGGTAAGATTCAGGCCGCATCCAGATACGACCTGAAGCATGGCCGCTACGACACAGAGCGCAGCAGCAAAACGCAGGCCTGGCCAATCAGAAACTTGCTACGCCAGCTAAGCGCCCCCTGTACTTGGGATGCGAATCGGGGCTGTGTGGCTGATCGTGCCGTCTACCCGCTTGCGAAACACCGCTTGGCCCAACGTGTCTTGGGCATGCCGGTGGCAACTGTGTTTACCGAGATCGATCCCGACCCGTGCTGACTCGCTCGTGATGATGGCCTCCAAAACAAAACACCCTGCGAAAGCTTAGCCCTCGCAGGGTGTGGGGGTGACCCGTTCATTTAGCCCGGCCTACGCTGGGCTTTCGTGCACGCTAAAGCCGGTACGGCATGGATGCGGTCAAATCATCGATCATTTTTTGAAGAAGACCCGACAGCGTTGCTGAGGCCTTTCGAATTATGATCGCCTGGCGTCGTTCCAGAGATGGCCGTGGACTTGGCCAAACCGCGAGTGTCCTTGGAGTGAGCGACACCCGAGGTGGTGGTGCCGTGACCGTTGTCGCTGTTGCGCGAGCTTCCGTAATGATTGCCGCTTACCCCATGATCGCGTGTCGCCTTTCCAGCGTGATCACTTCCAAGGCCCTTCCCGCTTCCACTATGCCCTCCCATGCCACCGCCATGTCCGGCGCCGTTTCCACCGCCATGTCCGCCGCCACCGCCATGACCACCGCCGCCACCGCCACCACCGCCGCCACCACCGCCCTTGGCATAGGCGGAACTGATAGGAGAGATATCGGCAGGCAAGAATGCCGTCATCCCGAGTGCCAATGCACAAGCAAAGACAGCAACCAAAGGTTTTTTCATTTTTTGTTCGGCTCCGGAGGCGCGAGTGGGTAGCTAAAGTGCGAGTTGGACCTGACACAGACACCAAAGTTCTCGCATTCCGACAGACTGCCAGGGAAATGCCGCAGCGGCCGTGTCCGGCGTGGCGTCCGGCGCAGGCATTCTGTTTCACGTTGCAGCCGCCTCGTTAGGCTTTACCCTACTGATGCAAACCTCGGTGCTCGCATTTTGGGTGATCAAGCTCTGCCGGCTATCTGCTCTGGCTAGGGATCAAGGTGCTGCGCGCTCGTAGCCTGATAAGCTTTCAGCCGGCGTCCAGGCAATCGCTATCCAGCATTTTTCTGACCGGTCTGCTTTCGGCTGCGCTCAACCCCAAGCCAGGTTTGTTCGTGCTGGCGTTCATTCCCCAGTTCGTCGACCCCGCACGCGGGTCGGTCAGCGTGCAGATGTTGGTTTACGGCGTGTGGTTCGCTGTACTCACGGCATTGGGGTTTGCCTTGATGGGCATTTTCGCCACGGGACTGTCTCGCTACCTGTACCGGCGGCCACGGCTGGTGAATGGGCTGAACGTGGGCGCAGGCCTCACCTTCGTCGCGTCTGGCGTTTCGATTGCGGCGTTGAGCCAGAGATAGCAAGCAGGAGAAAGCGGCGGGGCTGCGTATGAGCCCCGCGTTTCATCACGATGCTGAAGCCTCGTCGGCCAGCTTCGCATGGGTGTTCAGTTCCTCAGCGATAAAGGCCGAAATCATCGCCCTGTAGACCTGCTCCACCACCTCAGCCGAGGCACCGGTTTCGTCAGCCATCTCACGAACCTTCTTGATCACTTGCTCGACCCGGGCAGGCGCACGCACATCATCGGTGGTTTTCTTGAAGCCTGCTGCTTGCGTTACGAGCCTTCCACGTTTGGCGAGAAGCGAAACGAGGCTGCGGTCGATTTCATCAATCCGTTGACGGACTTCGTCCAGAGAGGTGCAAGGTACATCCATTTGCTTGACTTCCTTTTCATGAGCCTGCGATGGATTGGAGCAGGCTATCGTGGGTGATCGGGGCGTGCAGTGTAGCTTCTATGCTAGGTTCGCTTCACGCTCCTCAGAGGGGTGTAACGCCACAGCGAGTGGCCCGTCACGATGACCGGAAATACTGGATGCACGCGGGATATCTCACTCCATTTCGCACAACCAGCTCACGCCTGCGTGGCGCATATCGTGAAAATGCAGATCCTCCACGCCAACCATCTTTCACCTCGGCTTGGGCAGCCTGCTGGCGGGCGAATGTCTGGGACCTTTGGTAGACTAGGACACCCTTTTTCTTGAGGCGGATCTGGACGGTATAGCTAACCATTCCATCGGCCTTTTTCCTTGCTCTGATCGTTGCCATGATTTCCGGTGGTACGAGTGTGTTTGGCGGCGGTAGCCCGCACCACTATCAAACCCAACACGCCCCCGGAAAATGGTGCATAAATGCGTAGACCAGAATGCCCCTAGAATCAGCTTCAAAGCCACAAACCACGCGCCCTGAGCCGTCACGCCGCTTCAGCGTTGCACCTATGATGGACTGGACCGACAGGCATTGCCGGTTCTTCCTGCGCCTGCTCTCCCGGCAAACCCTGCTCTACACCGAAATGGTCACCACCGGTGCCCTGCTGCACAACGACGCCCACCGTTTCCTGCGCCACGATGCTTCTGAGCACCCGCTGGCCCTGCAACTGGGCGGCAGTGTGCCGGCCGACCTGGCCGCGTGTGCGCGCCTGGCTGAAGAAGCGGGCTACGATGAGGTCAACCTCAACGTTGGCTGCCCGAGCGATCGGGTGCAGAACAACATGATCGGCGCGTGCCTGATGGCTCACCCGGCGCTGGTGGCCGACTGCGTGAAGGCCATGCGAGATGCCGTATCGACGCCTGTCACGGTGAAGCACCGCATTGGTATCAACGGCCGTGACAGCTACGCCGAACTGAGCGACTTCGTCGGCCAGGTGCGTGAGGCCGGCTGCCGGAGTTTTACCGTGCATGCACGCATCGCGATTCTGGAAGGGCTATCGCCGAAAGAGAACCGCGAGATCCCGCCGCTGCGCTATGACATCGCAGCGCAGTTGAAGAGGGACTTCCCGGACCTGGAGATCGTGCTCAACGGCGGGATCAAGACCCTGGACGAATGCCAGGCACACCTTGAAACCTTCGATGGCGTGATGCTGGGGCGCGAGGCGTATCACAACCCTTATCTGCTGGCCGAGGTGGACCAGCAACTGTTTGGCAGCGATGCGCCGGTGGTCAGCCGTAGCGAGGCATTGGCGCAACTGCGGCCTTACATCGTGACGCATATGGAAAGTGGCGGTGCGATGCACCACGTTACCCGGCATATTCTGGGGCTGGCCCAAGGATTCAAAGGGGCGCGGCGCTTCCGCCAGTTGCTGTCGGCAGACATTCACAAGGCGGCCGAACCCTTGGCGGTGTTTGACCAGGCCGTGGAGTTGTTGCAGGGGCGGTGACCTCAGAGGGAGGGAACCTCGGGCTTGCTTGCGACTCGAATCTTCACCTTTCGTACAGCCCTGTGCGGACCAGCCGGTCCGCAGGGTTTCGGCGGCCCTTGAGCGGCTGTCGGGGCTCGGGTAATGTCGAGTAAATGCACAGGACAGAGCACGCCCATGACCTCCAAGCTGGAACAACTCAAGCAGTTCACCACCGTGGTCGCCGACACCGGGGACCTGGACGCCATCACCCGCCTGAAGCCGGTCGATGCCACCACCAACCCGTCGCTGCTGCTCAAGGCTGCTGCCATCCCGGGCTACGCCGACCTGCTCAAGCAGGTGAAGGCCGACGCCAAGGGTGATGTCGACCTGGCCTGCGACAAGTTTGCGGTGGCGGTAGGCTCGGGCATTCTCAAGGTCATCCCGGGGCGTATCTCCACCGAGGTGGATGCACGCCTGTCGTTCGATGAGCCAGCCCTGCTGAACAAGGCCCGTCAGCTGATCGCCCTGTACGAGGCGGCCGGAGTGGCAAAAGAGCGTGTGCTGATCAAGCTGGCCTCCACCTGGGAAGGCATTCGCGCCGCCGAAAAGCTGGAAAAGGAAGGCATCCAGACCAACCTGACCCTGCTGTTCTCCTTCGCCCAGGCCCAGGCTTGCGCCGATGCCGGGGTGTTTTTGATTTCGCCGTTCGTGGGCCGTATCTACGACTGGTACAAGAAGAGCACCGGCCAGGAATACGTGGGCGCCGAGGACCCAGGCGTGCAGTCGGTCACGCGCATCTACAACTACTACAAGGCCAATGGTTACAACACTGTGGTCATGGGCGCCAGCTTCCGCAATATCGGCCAGATCGAACAACTGGCCGGCTGTGACCGCCTCACCATCAGCCCCGAGCTGCTGCAGCAGCTGAGTGATGACCAGGGTGAGTTGCCGCAGGTGCTGAAACCGGGCAACGCCGGTGAAGCCAAGCAGCACCTGAACGAAAGCCAGTTCCGTTGGGCGATGAACGAAGACGCCATGGGCACCGAGAAGCTGGCCGAAGGTATCCGCCAGTTTGCGCGGGACCAGGAAAAGCTGGAGAAGTTGATGGCTGAAAAGGCCTGATACAGTTCGGGTTTGCCTGACGGGCGGGAAGTGTTCAGTATTTTCCGCCCGTTTTGTTTGCCACGCCTTAGTTGTGTATTGAATTCTCGGGCCTGNGCCCGCGAACAGGCCGCCATAGCCACCCGAGCTGTCGATGACCTCCCCTAACCCGTTGCCCCTCGTTCTCGCCGGCCCGATACTGCGCCGCCTGGAACCCCAGCGTCTGGCCGTCTGGCTGGTCACTACCCAACCGCTGCAGCCCGCGTTCGTCTGCCTGGCAAGCGAGGCCCACGTCGATTGCCAGGTGGTGCCGATTGGCCGGCATGCCTACGTTCACCTGCTGGACATCCAATTCGCCAGCCCCCTGCCCTGCAACCAGCTGCTCGACTATGACCTGCTGATCAATGGCCAGGGTATCGCCGACTGGGCGCCGCACTTGCTCTACCCGGGCGCCCAGCGCCCAAATCTGGTGCTGCGTGAGCGCCTCGAGCAGTTGCTGCACGGCTCCTGCCGCAAGCCGCACCACCCTGCTGCCGACGGCCTGCTGTGCGCCGACCGGCTGCTGCAGGCGTGCAAGAAGCCCGAAGACCGCCCGGCCGTGCTGTTGATGACGGGCGACCAGGTTTACGCCGACGATGTCGCTGGCCCCATGCTGCGCGCCATCCATAGCCTGATCTCGCGCCTGGGCTTGTTCGACGAGCAACTGGAGGGTGCGGTGGTAGCCGACAGCCAGGCGCTGTACCAGCACCCGGCCAGCTACTACCACCGCGCCGACCTGCTGCCGGCGCTGGAACGCAACGACACCCTGCGCGAGCGTTTTTTCGGCGGCAAGCGCAAGCCGATCTTCTCGTCCAGCAACGCCGACAACCACCTGGTGACCTTCGCCGAAGTCATGGCCATGTACCTGTTGGTGTGGTCGCCGGTGCCCTGGCAACTGGTGGACCTGGGCATCCCCAGCGGGCTCAGCGACGAGCATCAAGCCCGATACCGGCAAGAGCTGCCGCTGATCCAGGGGTTTGCCGACAATCTCGGTCAGGTGGCGCGGGTGATGGCTCACCTGCCCTGCCTGATGATCTTCGACGACCACGACATCACCGACGACTGGAACCTCTCGGCGCAGTGGGAGGAAACGGCCTACGGCCACCCATTCTCGCGAAGGATCATTGGCAACGCCTTGCTCGGCTACCTGCTCTGCCAGGCCTGGGGCAACAACCCGGACGATTGCAATCCGCTGATCAAGCAGTGCCAGGTGCTGACCCGCCAGAACCAGGATGAGCTGATTGGCGAGCTGCTGCGCTTCCAGGGTTGGCAGTTCAGCCTGCCTACACAACCACCGCTGCTGGTACTGGATACCCGCACCCGCCGCTGGCGCAGCGAAAGCAACCTGGCCAAGCCGTCCGGCCTGCTGGACTGGGAAGCGCTGAGTGAATTGCAGCAGGCACTGCTCGATCATCCCTCGGCAGTCATCGTGTCGCCTGCGCCGATTTTCGGGGTGAAGCTGATCGAGACGGTGCAGAAGGTGTTCAGCTGGCTGGGCTACCCGCTGCTGGTGGATGCCGAGAACTGGATGGCTCACCGCGGTGCAGCGCAGGTCATCCTCAATATCTTCCGCCACTCGCGCACGCCGGGGCACTACGTGGTGCTGTCGGGGGATGTGCATTACTCGTTCGTGTATGAGGTGCTGATTCGCCACCGCCAGCGCAGCCCGCACTTGTGGCAGGTGACCAGCAGCGGAATCAAGAACGAGTTCCCCCGGCGTTTGCTGGATGTGCTCGACCGGCTCAACCGCTGGTTGTATGCGCCACGCTCGCCGCTCAACTGGTTTACCAAGCGCCGAGAAATGGAGGTGGTGCCGCGTACGCCCAGCCACAGTAAGGCCGGGGAACGGCTGTGGAATGGTGCCGGGCTGGGACAGGTGTTTTTTGATGAACAGGGGCGGCCGGCGCGGGTGTATCAGCTGGATGCGGGCGGGGGTGAGGCTACAGAGTTTAAAAACCGGGAGCAGTGAGATTCAGAATTTTTACAGCCTGTGCCGGCCTCTTCGCGGGTAAACCCNGTGTTTGGGCGCAGGCCGTCGTAGGGGCGGGTTTACCCGCGAAGAGGCCGGCAAAGGCTATAGATCAGCCCCGCTCCAGCGCATTGACCAGATCATGGAAGGCTTCGCGGTTGGAGTCATTCAGGCCCATGAGGATCTTGTGCGCCTCCAGCACCTTGGAGCGCACCACCTCTTCATTCTGGTCCTGCGACGGCAAGTCGGTCAGGCAATCGGTGCAGGGAATCGGCCGATCGACAATGTTGAACACCTGATCGAAACCCATCGACTGCAATAGCCGTGAAATGTCCGGATTGGTAGTCACCACCGTCGGCAGCAGGCCCACCTTCTGCCGCGACAGGATCGACAGCTTCGCCAGCAGGCCCAGCGTGGTGCTGTCGATACTCTCGGTTTCAGTCAGGTCGATGACAATCGCCGAGAAGTTCAGCGCAGTGAAAATCTTCTCGATCGTCGCGTCCAGCGCCGAACACAGGGTCAGGCGCACTTCACCAACGAATTTCAGTACGAAGGTACCGCTCTGCTCGGCGAACTGAATTCTACCGGTACTCATTGAAGGTTCCTGCTCAACACCAATAGGGCGATATCATCCGGCATCTCCCCAAGCGTAGCCAATCCAAATCGTTGACGCAGCCCATCCAGACTGCCACCTGCTGCCTTGACGATCTCCGGCAAGGCGGCTTCTTTATCTTTGAGCGTATCACCCGGCAAAAGGTCCAGAATGCCATCGGACATCAGGCTGAGGCTGAACTGCGGGGGCAGCTCCACCACCAGGTCCTGGTAGGTGGCCTCATCGAACAACCCCACCGGCAGGCCGCGGCCTTCCAGGTAGCGGCAATGCTCGGGGGTGTACAGTACCGGCAACGGCAAATGGCCGCCGACAGCGTAGGTCAGCAGGCCGGACTCTTCGTCGATCACCCCGCCGACCATGGTGACGTGCTTGCCCAGCTTGCTGTTGATCAGGCCGCGGTTGATGTGGCTGAGCACTTCAGACGGCTTGAACTCACGCATCCTGCTGCGCTTGAGCTCGAACATGAGGCGCGTGGTCATGAATTTCAACAGCACGGTGACAAAGGCCGACGACGCCCCATGCCCGGATACATCGGCGAGGTAGAAAGCAATGCGCCGCTCGTCCACGCGGAAATAATCGACAAAATCCCCCGAAAGGTACAACGACGGGATGATCTGGTGCTCGAAGGCGAACTCGCCGGCCACCCAGGGGCTTTCCGGCAACATGTTCATCTGCACCTGGCGACCGGCGGTCTGGTCCTCCTGCAACAGGTGCAGGCTAGCCTCCAGTTCACGGTTGGCGGCTTCGAGCTTGTCGCGGTAGCGCTGGTTTTCCAGCACAAGGCGCGAGCGGTCGAGGGCGCGGCGCACCGAATGCTCGAGTACGGCCAGGTCTTCCAGCGGCTTGATAAGGTAGTCGGCGGCGCCCAGGCGCAACGCTTCCACCGCATCACTCATGACGCCGGCACCGGACACCACGATCACCGGCAACTGCGGCGCACGCTCGCTGACCTGACGGATCAGTTCGAGGCCGCCCATCTGCGGCATGCGCAGATCGCAGATCACGAGGTCGGGCTGGTGTTCTTCGAAGACCTGAAGCCCCTGCTGGCCATTACTGGCCTGGAGGACGCTGAAACCACTGTCTTCAAGGTAGGCGGCGAGGCTGGCACGGACCACGTCGTCGTCATCGATGATCAGCAGCGTTGCACTGGTTTTCTGCATGTGGGCGAACGGCGCCGATTTAGGTTGGTGCAGCGGTGTCGGCAAGGCAGACGGCCAGCTACGGGAATTCTTTATGGTCACACTCTACTTGAGTTGTAGGACAAGAACACCTGCCCGGCAACTGTCAGAGGTACCTTGTAAGGCGCAGACGGTACTCCCATCCGGCAGGGGTTTCAAGCATGCTGGGGTCGACCTCGCCGCTCTTTACAGGGCAAATCACCGGGAGTTATAAGAAAGTCGACCAGCGCAACCCGACGGGAAGGATGCAGCATGCCCCACACGCCCTCCAGCCATAGCGAAAAACGCGACTTCATTCGCATGCGCATCGACACCGAGGTCAGCCTTTTGCACGAAGGCCAGGTGATTGCGGCGGTGTGCCTGGACCTGTCCAGTGGCGGCATGCAGGTGCAGGCGCCGCAGCGCTTTCTGGTGGGTGATCTGATCGAGGTACGGATCGACTCCGACCATCCGGCGCTGAAGGGGCTGCATGCCAGCACCGAAGTGGTATGGATCGCCGACCAGCCGAGTGGGCAGCAGAAGTTCGGGCTGCGGATCCTGGCCATGCATTGATCCTGAGGCCGCTTTGCGGCCCCAGGTTCACAGATCAGAAGTCGTCTTCGACCTCGCCATCCTTCACCTTGAACTCGCGGTTTTGCAGGTAGGCATTACGAATGAAGATGTACTTGTCACCCTGAATCAGCTTTTCGGCCGAGAGCAGGCTGGCGCGGGTGTCGATCAGGTCCAGCGCAAAGATCGAGTTGCGCGTAGGCACGTGGTCGATGTAGCGATAGGGTTTGGTATAGGTGTCCGGGTACTTGGCCACACCGTCACGCACGGTGCTTGGGCCCAGCAGCGGGATGACCACATACGGCCCGCTCGGCACCCCCCAGTAGCCCAGGGTCTGGCCAAAGTCCTCGTCGTTGCGCTGCAGGCCCATCTTGGTACCCACATCGAAGAAGCCACCCAGGCCGAAGGTGGTGTTGACGATCAACCGCGCCGTATCCACGCCCGCCGCATGCGGCTTGAGCTGCAGCACGTCGTTGGCCAGGTTGGTCACGTCCCCCAGGTTGCGAAAGATGTTGTGGATGCCATCTTCGAGGAACTGTGGAGTGACCGCTTGGTAGCCCTTGGCCAATGGTTTGAGGGCATAGGTGTCGAGGGTATCGTTGAAGCGGAAGATCGGGCGGTTGACCGCTTCCCAGGGATCTTCCTCGGTGGCGGCCTGGGTGGCTGCCACGGGCGCCAGCAGCATGCTGGCACAGACACAGGCCTGGGTGACTCGTTCGATCACACTGGCACCGATCCTACGCATAGATGTTTCTCCATCGAATTTCTCGGCCGCAAGCGCAACAGGTCGCGCTGCTGTTAAGGCGGCAGTATAGAGACTTGCGGGCTGATAAACAGCCTTACACATTTTTGCTGAATATTTTGTGAACAACTGTTGCGCAGCGGCCGATGTCACAAGACGGTAACAATCAACGCATAGCCTTCGAACCATTTGGGGGAAGTTGCCATGGACACTGCGCCCGCCTTCACTGCTGTGCTGTTCGGCTTGCGCGGCTGCCTGGTGCAGGCTACCCATGGCGCGCCATCACCCGCCCCCGGCGCCCTGGCCACCCTTGCCAGCCTGCGTCAGCGCCAAGTGCCGTGCATCTGGCTGGATGACCTCAATACCGCGCAAAGCGAGCGCCTGGCCCATGTGCTGCCCGACTGGCTGCCAGGGCATGCGGTCAATGGCGTGCGCTGGCCAGCGCCGAACGCGTGCTGGCAGGCACTGATGGCGCTGGACAGCGAGCGCCTGGATGGCTGCGTATTGGTCAGCGGCGACCCCCGCCTGCTGCAGTCTGGCCTTAACGCCGGCTTGTGGACAGTGGGCCTGGCCGCCTGCAGCCCGTTATGCGACCGCACTTCTGCGCAATGGCAAGCCATGAGCCCGCAAGAGCAGGATCTGGCGCGTAGCAAGGCGACGCTGGCGCTATTCAGCCTGGGCGTGCACTCGGTGATCGACCATCTGGAAGCGCTGGACACCTGCCTGGTGGACATCGCCCAGCGCCGGCGCAAGGGTGAAAAACCCTGATACAGCAGCCTTGACGCGGATCATGCAAATCGCCAGCAGGTAGATTACCCTGAAGACAGGCCAGAACCTTTGCCACGCCGCCGAGGTCCATGGCTTGCCAAGCCATTGATGGAGAATAGCCAATGCCTGCCCGCGAATTGCAAGAGCGCCTGAACAGCTTGCGCGAGCAACTGGACCGCAACGTACCGCTTTCGGAAGAAGAGCTGGCCGCCCTGCACGAAGAGGCGCGCCAGATCGAGGCGCAACTGAAACTTGAGGAAGCCACGCCAGACAACAACCTGGTGGACGGCGTGAACCTGGCGATCGAACGCTTCGAGGCCGACCACCCCGACCTCACAGCCACCCTGCGCAGCATTGCCAACTCGCTGCACAGCATGGGGATCTGAAAGAGCGGGGGCCGCAAAGCGGCCCCCTGTATTACTGCCGTACCAGGCGTTTGTTATCCGGGCTGATCGCCCCGGTGCTGCGATACGGGTTGATGTCCAGCCCACCGCGGCGCACATAACGTGCATAGACCGTCAGGTGCTCCGGCTGCAGCAGATTCTTCAAGTCCAGGTAAATCCGTTCCACACACTGCTCATGGAAGTCGGCATGCTGGCGGAAGCTGATCAGGTAGGTCAGCAGGCTGGCGTGGTCCAGCGCCCTGCCCTTGTACTCAACCACCACGCTGCCCCAATCCGGCTGGCCGGTGACCGGGCAGTTGGACTTCAGCAGATGGCTATGCAGGGTTTCTTCCACCACCCGCGCCGGGTCGCAGCGCAACAGCTCTGGCTGCGGCTGCTCGTAGTTGCTGATGGCCACATCCAGTGCATCGATGCACTGCCCCGGTAACGCCACCACACCCTGGGCTTCAACCTCGGCCAAGGTGCGCACCTTCACCCCCACCGGCTTGCCGGCAGCGGCGGACAGGTCTTTTTCCAGGCATGCCTGCAACGCGTCCAGCGAGGCGAACACCGTCTGGTTCAGCGAGTTGAGGTACAGCTTGAATGACTTGGACTCGATGATGTTTGGCGAGTCCGCCGGGATGGCGAACTCGCCGATCGCCACCACCGGCTTGCCCGAAGGCAGCAGCCAGCTCAGCTCGAAGCAGTTCCAGTAATCCACCCCCTGCCAGGGCAAGGTCTGTGCAGTGACGCCCAGCTCGGCCCACTTGGCAGTACGCGGGATCGGGAACAACTGCTCCGGGGAGTAGGTGGCGATGTATTCGCTGGACTTGCCCAGCGGGGAATGTTCGGCAGCGGGATGCATGGAAACTGACCTAGAGGTTCGAAAATGCCCCTAGTCTACCGGTTTTGCACACCGCCTTGCAGGGCCAGTCACTCAATGGTCAATGCCCCCACCATACCCGCCTGGTAATGCCCCGGCACGTTGCAGGCAAACTCGATGGGCGCGGATTGGCGGAAGGTCCAGGTCAGTTCGGCGCGCTGGCCGGGCATGACCATCACAGTGTTGCCACCCCCGTGACCATGGCCGTCACCATGGTCCATCATTTGGCCGTGGTTCATCATCTTGCCGTGATCCATGCCTTCGTGGTTCATCGCCTCGGTGAACATCTTGCCTTGCATGGCGACCATTTCCTTCTGGTGTTCGGCATGCATGGCCTTGTCGCCCAGGTTGAATTCGTGCGGCAGCTTGCCCTCGTTGACCAGCACGAAGCGCACCGTCTCGCCGGCTTTTACCTGCAGGCTTTTTGGCTCGAAGGCGATGTCCTTGAGCACCACGTTGACCGTGCGGGTGGCCTGGGCCGCCGGGGCAGGCTCGCCAAAGGCGAAGCTCTGCGCCTGGCCAGCGAAAGCCGGCAGGCTGCCCAGGATAAGGGTGGCGGCAATGAACAGGTGTTTCATGATGACTCCGGGGTTACACAATCGGGATTAAGCCACATTAGCCGGGGGCGACTGGCAGTTACCTGACAGGCACATTACAACTTTGTCAGCTTGGGCGGGCCGGCACATCGTCACGTATCATTTCACCCATCCCATTGCCCCTGTGCTAGCAGTAAAGCGACGCCATAGGCTACGCACAACCTTTCAGAATATGGACAGTGCATGAAACTGCTGATCGTCGAAGACCAGGCCCGCACCGGCCAGTACCTTAGCCAAGGCCTGAGCGAGGCCGGCTTTGCCACCGAATTGGCTACCGATGGCGAGACCGGCCAGTTCCTCGCCCTGACCGGCGACCACGACCTGCTGATCCTCGACGTGATGCTGCCTGGCCGCGACGGCTGGCAGATTCTTCAGGCCGTGCGCCAGGCAGGCCTGGATACGCCAGTGCTGTTCCTGACCGCCCGCGACGCCGTCGAGGATCGCGTGCATGGCCTGGAACTGGGCGCCGACGACTACCTGGTCAAGCCGTTCGCCTTTTCCGAACTGCTGGCCCGGGTACGCAGCCTGCTGCGCCGTGGCACCAGCCCGAGCCAGGACACGACCCTGAGCCTGGCCGACCTGCGCCTGGACCTGATCCGACGCCGCGCCGAGCGCGCCGGGCTGCGCATCGACCTGACCGCAAAGGAATTCTCACTCCTTGAGCTGCTGCTGCGCCGCCAGGGTGAGGTGCTGCCAAAATCGCTGATCGCCTCGCAGGTGTGGGACATGAACTTCGACAGCGACACCAATGTGATCGAAGTGGCCATCCGCCGCCTGCGCCTGAAAATCGACGACCCGCACCCCAACAAGCTGATCCACACCGTACGCGGCATGGGTTACGTACTCGAAGAGCGCGCCGAGTGATACGCCGGATTTCCCTCGGCAGCCGCCTGGCCCTGCTGTTCGCCGCCTGCACGGCCACCGTCTCGCTAGGCGCCGGGCTGCTATTCAGCCGGGCCAGCGAGCAGCACTTCGTCGAACTTGACCAACAACTGCTGGACTCGCGCCTGTCCTTGTTTCGTACGCAACTGGCTGATGTCAGCACGGCTGATGAGCTCCAGGCCCGCCTGCCTGCCCTGCGCGATGAACTGAGTCACCAGGCCGACCTGGCCTTGCGTATCAGCGCCAGCAATGGCGCCACCTGGTTCGAAAGCCGCAGCGGGCTGCCGCAAGCAGCGCTGGCCACCGGGCTGGCCACCCTGCATGCGCAAGGCATCGACTACCGCAGCCTGTCCGTGCCCTTGAAACAGGGCACCATGCAGTCGCCGCGACTGACCCTGTACCTCGACATCACCCACCACCAGCACTTCCTGCAGGGCATGCAACGGCTGATCTGGCTGACGGTCGGCCTGTCGGCGCTAACCACCGCACTACTGGGTGCCTGGGCTGCCCGCAGCGGCCTGCGCCCATTGCGGCAGATGGGCCAGGTGGCCGCCAGCGTGTCAGCGCGTTCGCTCACCACCCGTCTGCCGGTGGCGCAGATGCCCGAAGAGTTGGCCGAGCTGGCCAGCAGCATGAACGCGATGCTGCAGCGCCTGGACGATGCCTTCCAGCGCCTGTCAGCGTTCTCGGCCGATATCGCCCACGAGTTGCGTACGCCGCTGTCCAACCTGCTGACCCACACCCAGGTCACCCTCACCCGCCCACGTAGCCTCGAAGAATACCGAGAGGCGCTGCATGGCAACCTGGAAGAACTGCAATGGATGGCGCAGATGATCAACGACATGCTGTTTCTGGCCAAGGCCGACCACGGCCTTCTGGTACCGGGGCACGCGCCTTTGGCGCTGCATGACGAGGTGGATGCACTGCTGGAGTACTACGCGCCTCTGGCAGAAGACAACGACGTGCAGATGCTGCGCGAGGGTGAAGCGGTGCTGCACGGCGACCAGCATATGCTGCGCCGGGCGCTGTCCAACCTGCTGGACAACGCCATGCGTTTTACCCCGGCAGGAGGACAGATCAAGGTGACCCTGGGGCCGGGGCCGACGATCAACGTGGCCAATACCGGGCTGGCTATCGACCCGGCGGCGCTACCGCGGCTTTTCGACCGCTTCTACCGGGTGGACCCGGCGCGGCGGGAAGGCAGCAGCGAGCATGCGGGGTTGGGCCTGGCGATTACCCGGTCGATCGTGCAGGCCCATGGCGGGTGCATACGGGCGGAGTGCGAGGGTGGGTGGACCCGATTCGTGATCGAGTTCGCTCAAGATCGGTAACCCTGGGGCGCTTTACGCCCCCAGGATCTCAGGCAAACATCAAACCGCCAGGCCAATCGCCGGCTGCACCTGCGACGCCCGGTAGGCCGGGTAAAGGGTCGCCAGGAAACTCATCACCAGGCCGGCGGTGCAGATGATCGCCACATCCCCCCACTGCAACTGCGACGGCAAGCTGCTGACGAAGTACACATCCGACGTAAAGATGTGCTGCCCGCTCACCCGCTCCAGCCAGCCGACGATCTGGCTCACATTGAACGCCGCAATCACGCCCAGTACGCCACCAATCAGCGTGCCGACAATGCCGATCAGGCTGCCCTGGACCATGAACGTGCCCATGATCTGCGCCGGCGTGGCGCCCAAGGTACGCAGGATGGCAATGTCCGGCCCCTTGTCGTTCACCACCATCACCAGGGTGGCGATGATATTGAACGCCGCTACCGCGATGATCATCATCAGCAACAGGCCGATCATGGTCTTTTCCATCTTCATGGCGCTGAACAGGCTGCCCTGGGTATGCGACCAGTCATCGGCCCGGTAGGCGTCCCCAAGCCCGACAGCAATCGCCTTGGCCACCTGCGGAGCGGCATACAGGTCGTGCAGCTTAAGGCGCACACCTTGCACCTGGCCCGGCGCCCAGCGCTGCATCTCAGCTGCATCAGCAACATGGATATAGGCCTGCGACCCATCCAGCTCGGCGCCGACCTTGAAGATGCCAACTACGGTGAGGCGCTGCATGCGCGGGGTGATGCCACCCGGTTCCTTGCTGATTTCCGGCACGATCAAGGTCAGCTTGTCGCCGGTGTTCAGGCGGAAGCGGCGTGCGGTCAGCTCACCGATAACCACACCGAACTCACCGGGCTGCAAGCCCTGCAGACGGCCCTGGACGATGTGCTGGCCAACGATGGAAACCTTGCCCTCCTCGGCCGGGTCGATACCACCCACCTGGATCGGCTGCATGGCGCCCTTGTACGACAGCATGCCTTCCATCTCGGTAATCGGCGCCACAGCCATCACCGCCGGATTCTTCATGGCGGCGTCGGCCACCTTGTGCCAATCGTCCAGCGGCTGCACGCCCAGGATGGCGGCATGCGGCACCAGGCCGAGAATGCGCGAGCTCATTTCGCGCTGGAAGCCGTTCATCACCGACAGCACCACGATCATCGCCAGCACGCCCAGCGACAGGCCGATCATCGAAGTCATCGAAATGAACGAGATGAAATGGTTGCGACGCTTGGCTCGGGTGTAGCGCGCGCCGATAAAGATGGGCAAGGGTCTGAACATGTACGAAATCACCCAATGGAAACAGGAAAACGGGGCAGCACCTGCCACCCCGGCAGTCGATCAGATGGCCACCAGGTGGCCATCGTCGAGCTTCAGCACACGGTCCATCTGCCGCGCCAGGTTGAGGTCGTGGGTGACCACCAGGAATGCCGTGCGCGAAGCGCTGGACAGCTCCTGCATCAGTTCCTGGATGCCTTGGGCGGTGTGGTGGTCGAGGTTACCGGTCGGCTCGTCGAGCATCACCAGGCCGGGGCGGTTGACCAGCGCCCGGGCAATCGCCACACGCTGGCGCTCGCCGCCGGAAAGCTCGGCTGGCTTGTGGTTCAAACGGTGGCCCAGGCCTACCCGTTTGAGCAGCGCCTCGGCACGCTCCCGGGCCTCGGGGATGGGCGTTCGGCCGATCAGCAGCGGCATGCACACGTTCTCGATGGCGGTGAATTCCGGCAGCAGGTGGTGGAACTGGTAGACAAAGCCCAACTCACGGTTGCGTAGCAGGCCACGGGCACGCTCGCCCAGTGCCGACAGCTCTTCGCCAGCCAGCCACACGCTACCCTGGGTCGGCCGGTCGAGGCCGCCCAGCAGGTTGAGCAAGGTACTCTTGCCCGAGCCGGAACTGCCAACGATGGCCACCCGCTCACCGGCCTGCAGTTCCAGGTTGAGCCCGGACAGCACCTGCACCGACTCCGGGCCCTCGTCGTAGGACTTGCCCAGGTTGCGGCAACTCAGAACGGCTTTATCACTCATGCGCGACTCACTCATAACGTAGCGCCTCTGCAGGCTGGGTGCGGGCCGCACGCCAGGCCGGATACAGGGTGGCGAAGAAACTCAGGACCAGTGCCGCACCGCAGACCATGTACACGTCCTGGGCCAGGATCTGCGACGGCAGGTAATCGATGAAGTACACGTCGGCGTTGAGGAACTTGTGGCCGATCAGTGTCTCGAGGCCGGCGATCGCCGCGCTCACGTTCAGGGCCGCGAAGATCCCGACGACGGCGCCGATCAGGGTACCGATCACCCCGATCACCGTGCCCTGGACCATGAAGATGAGCATGATCTGCCCGGGCGTGGCGCCCAGGGTGCGCAGGATGGCGATGTCGCCGCGCTTGTCGTTGACCACCATCACCAGGGTGGAAATGATGTTGAACGCCGCCACCGCCACGATCAGCAGCAACAGCAGGCCGATCATGGCCTTTTCCATACGGATCGCCTGGTACAGGTTGCCGTGGGTACGGGTCCAGTCACGGCTATAGAACTCCTGTTCGCCCAGCTGCTGGGCGATGCTCCAGGCTACGCGCGGCGCCTGGAACAGGTCGTCGAACTTCAGGCGCAGGCCCTGGACCTGGTCGGGCTTCCAGCGGTGCAGGCGGGACAGGTCGCTGATGTTGGTCAGGCCCAGGTAGCCGTCGATCTCCCCCGCGCCAACGTGGAAGGTGCCGACCACGGTGAAGCGCTTCATGCGCGGGAACATGCCGGCGGGGGTCACGCTGACCTCGGGGGCGACGAAGGTGAGCTTGTCGCCGATGGCAACGCCCAGCTTGGCCGCCGCCTTGTCGCCGATCATGATGCCCCACTCGCCCGGCGCCAACTGGTCCAGGCGGCCTTGCAGGACGAAGTTGTCGATGATCGACACCTCGCGCTCGCGAGCAGGGTCGATGCCGTTGAGCAGCACCTTCTGCACCTTGCCATCATGGGTCAGCAGGCCCTGCATCTGGGTGAACGGTGCAACCGCCACCACCTGCGGATTCTGCTTTACTTGTTGGGCAAGGGCCTGCCAGTCGGCAATGGGCTGGCCGCTCTCCAGCGTGGCATGGGGAATCATCCCCAACACGCGGGTGCGCATCTCGTGGTCGAAACCGTTCATCACCGACAGCACCACGATCATTACCACCACGCCCAGGGCGAGGCCGATCATCGAGGTCAGGGAAATGAACGAGACGAAGTGATTGCGACGTTTGGCACGGGTATAACGCGTGCCGATGAATGCGAAAAGAGGTCTGAACATGTCGGGGCTTGTTCGGATGAAAGGGAACGTCCTTGTGGCGAGGCGCCTACGGCGGCTTTACACTCGGACCACCGCCGCTACCTTGGGTTCGCCATGACGACATTAGACGAAGAAGATCGCCGCGAATACTACCGCATCGAAGATCGGATCGCACTTCAAATAAGCCCCCTTAGCGCGGCCGAAGCCCTTGAATCAGATGTGTTGCAAGATGATTCGCCGTTGTTCAACCTGCTCAGCGAGCTGCACCTGTCCGACTTCGAGTCGCAACACCTGTTGCGCCAGCTAAGCGACAAGGACCGCACCCTCGCCGCGTTCCTGCGGGCACAGAACAAGCGCCTCGACTTGCTCAGCGCGGTGGTTGCACAAACCCTGCTGGGCGAGGTCGGCGAGCCGCTGCCGGTGGTCATTTCCGAAGGCGGCATCGAATCCGCCCAAGCCACACAGATTGCCCCCGGTACCCGGGTGAAAGTGAAAATGGTGCTGATGCCGCGCGCCCATGGCCTGCTGCTGCGCGGCAAGATCACCCATTGCGACCCTCGCCCGGAGGGCGGCTTCGAGGTCGGCACCGAGTTCATCGACATGACCGACGCCCAACGACAACTGCTGGCGCGTTACATCCTGCAGCGCCAGCAACAGCAACGGCGCCAGCAGCTGGAACTGAACGACCCCGCCTCCTGAGCCAATTTCTCCCTGATTTGAAGGAACGAACGTGACCCTGATCTACGGCCATCGCGGCGCCAAGGGCGAAGCACCCGAGAACACCCTGAAGAGCTTTCAGCAATGCCTGTCCCATGGCGTGACCCGCTGCGAGCTGGACCTGCACTTGTCATCCGACAACGAACTGATGGTCATCCACGACCCCACCCTCAAGCGGACCACGGGCCGGCGCGGCAAAGTGGTCGAGCACCCGGCCGCCGAACTGGTCAAGATCGATGCCCGCAAAGGCGGCCCGGGCCATGTGCAGCCCTGCCCGATCCCGAAACTGGAAGAGCTGTTCGAAAAATGCCCGTTCGAACACTGGCAACTGGAGGTGAAAAGCGCCTCGCGCACCCGCGCGGCCACCACCGTCCTGGCGATCCGTGAACTGGCCCAGCAATATGGCCTGCTGGACAAGGTGACCATCACCTCCAGTTCACGCGAAGTACTGGGCGCCGCCCTGGAACTGGTGCCAGACGTGAAGCGTGGGCTGGTGGCCGAATACGCCTGGCTCGACCCGCTGAAGGTGGCACAGAACTACGGCTGCGAACTGCTGGCATTGAACTGGACGCTGTGCACCCCCGAGCGCCTGCTCAAAGCACAGGGCCAGGGTTTGCATGTGTCGGTGTGGACGGTCAACGAGCCGGCACTGATGCGCCGGCTTGCTGACTTTGGTGTGGACAGCCTGATTACAGACTTTCCCGGTTTGGCCAAGACCACCCTCGGGTAGGGTTGAAATCGGTCTCTCCGACCGGCTCAGGCCACCGGTCGGAGCCGCTCAAAAAAGCCGGTTCAGGCCGTCATAGGCAGCTACCCGATAGGCTTCGGCCATGGTCGGGTAGTTGAACGTGGTGTTGACGAAGTACTTCAGGTTGTTCTGCTCACCCGGCTGGTTCATGATCGCCTGGCCAATGTGGACGATCTCCGAAGCCTGGTAGCCGAAGCAATGCACGCCGAGGATTTCCAGGGTTTCGCGGTGGAACAGGATCTTCAGCATGCCCTGCGGCTCGCCGGCGATCTGCGCACGCGCCATGCTCTTGAAGAAGGCCTTGCCCACTTCGTACGGCACCTTGGCCTGGGTCAGCTCCTGCTCGTTCTTGCCGATCGAGCTGATCTCGGGAATGGTGTAGATACCCGTCGGCACGTCGTTGACGAAGCGCCAGCTGCCGTTATCGACAATGCTGCCAGCGGCCGACCGGCCCTGGTCATGGGCGGCACTGGCCAGGCTTGGCCAGCCGATCACGTCGCCGGCACCGTAGATGTTCGGCACGGTGGTGCGGTAGGCCTCGTCGACCTCGATCTGACCGCGGCTGTTCACCTTGATGCCGATGTTTTCCAGGCCCAGCTTGTCGGTGTTGCCGGTACGGCCGTTGCACCACAGCAACGCGTCGGCCTTGATCTTCTTGCCCGACTTGAGGTGCAGGATCACCCCGTTGTCCAGGCCTTCGACGCGCTCGTACTCCTCGTTGTGGCGCACGGTGATGTTGTTGTTGCTGAAGTGGTAGCTCAGCGCCTGGGAAATCTCCGAGTCGAGGAAGCTCAGCAGCTGGCCACGGTTGTCGACCAGCTCGACCAATACGCCCAGGCCACTGAAGATCGAAGCGTATTCGCAACCGATCACGCCGGCACCGTACACGATCAGCTTGCGCGGGGTATGGCTGAGGCTGAGGATGGTGTCGCTGTCGTACACGCGCGGGTGGTGGAAGTCGATGTCGGCCGGGCGGTAGGGGCGCGAGCCGGTCGCGATGATGATGTGCTTGGCGTTGAGCTTCTCGACCACGCCGTTCGGGCACACCACTTCCACGGTTTGCTCGTCGGCAAAGCTGCCGGTGCCGACGAACACGTCGACGCGGTTACGGGCATAGTAGCCGGTGCGCGATGCCACCTGCTTGGCGATGACCTTTTCGGCGCTTTTCAGCACGTCCGGGAACGAGAACCAGCGCGGTTCGCCGATGGCACGAAACATCGGGTTGGTGTTGAACTGCATGATCTGCCGCACCGAGTGACGCAGTGCCTTGGACGGAATGGTACCCAAGTGGGTGCAGTTGCCACCGACCTGGCGACGGTCATCGACCATCGCTACCTTGCGCCCTGCTTTGGCGGCGTTCATTGCCGCGCCTTCACCGGCCGGGCCGGAACCCAGCACCACTACGTCGTAGTTGTAGACAGCCATGCGTACTCCTTCAGAACTGGCCCGCAAGCCACGGTCGCTCGCGGGGCACGATCATGCCGCCGGGGCGCCATGAGAAAATTCGGGTGCAGTCTAATCAACCCTGAACGCCGCGCACATTAACCCTTGGTCGCGTCGTAGGCCAATTTTGCCCGCACTACATATGCTTCACCCATTCCCTGGCGGCAATCATCCCTGCCAGTGCTTTCACTGGCCTTTCACTGCCCGTTCGAACGCGGGCGTAGCTCGGGAGACGAAGCCTCCCTCTGCTCGAGTCACCAAAACCGCCGCCAAGTCATGCGCCACGGCAAAATCCCAGCCTTGCTGTGGGCCCAGGATGAGTAGCAGCGTCGAATAGCCATCGGCCAGCAGTGCTGAGGCGTCCAGCACCGTAACGGCAGCCAGGTCATGTTCGACCGGGCGCCCGAGGCGGGCATCGAAGGTGTGCGAATAGCGCCGGCCATTCTGCTCGAAATAGTGCCGATAGTCACCCGAGGTTGATACTGAAAGGCTATTGACCGGAATAATTTGGCGAGCGATCTGACGGTCTTCGCGGGGCAGTTCCAGGGCAATACGCCAAGGGCTGCCGTCAGGCTTGCGGCCAACCGCCTTCAGCTCGCCAGTGGCCTCGGCGACAAAACTGCTGACACCCATGGCCTGCAGGCGCGCAGCGATCAAGTCGACAGCATGACCGGCGACGATACTGTTGAAGTCGAGCTGCACCGGGGCATCCTTGCACAGGGCTCGACCTTTGACGCGCAGGTGCTGGTAGCCCACACGCTGGCGTACCTGGGCCAGTGCCTGTGGTTCGGGCACCTGCTGGTGACGGGCCTGAGGGCCGAAGCCCCACAGATCGAGCAAAGGCTCTACCGTGAGATCGAAGGCGCCATCGCTCTGCTCGGCAAGGTGCTGGCCCAGGCTGACCAACGCGAGCATGTCAGGCGGCAGGGCCAGGCACTGGCCGGCAGGCAAGCGGTTGAACTGGCTTACGATGGAATCGCCGCGGTAGGTCGAGTAGTGGTGGTCGATGTCGTGCAGGATGGTTTCCACCGCCCTCTGCACCTGGGCCGGCTCCGGGCCACCAGGCTCGCGGACGTACTGGATGCTGTAGCTGCTGCCCATGGTCGGGCCACCCAGGCGCTCCAGGGTGGGGCCCTGGTTGCAGGCGGTGAGTAGCAGCAGAATGAACAGTAGGGCTGTGCGCACAGTAGGGTTTCTCGGTTGCCAGTGCTGGCCTCTTCGCGGGTNCGAAAGGGCCGGCACTGACAACACACATTCAGAATAAAAAAAACGGGAACCCGAAGGTTCCCGTTTTTTCATTGCCTTACAAGCGAATCAGCGTGGAAACGCTGGCGGGTTCACACCGGCCATGTCTTCCATCACACGAACCACCTGGCAGCTATAACCAAATTCGTTGTCGTACCAGACGTACAGAACAACGCGGTTGTCGTTGGCGATGGTCGCCTCTGCGTCAACCACACCGGCATGGCGCGAGCCGACGAAGTCGGTCGAAACCACTTCCTGCGAAGCCACGTAGTCGATCTGCTTGTGCAGCTCCGAGTGCATGGCGGTCTGGCGCAGGTACTCGTTGATCTCGTCGCGGGTGGTGGCCTTTTCCAGATTCAGGTTCAGGATGGCCATCGAAACGTTCGGCGTCGGAACACGAATCGCGTTGCCGGTCAGCTTGCCCTTCAGCACTGGCAGTGCCTTGGCAGCAGCGGTGGCGGCGCCGGTTTCGGTGATTACCATGTTCAGCGGCGCGGCACGGCCACGGCGGCTGCCCTTGTGGAAGTTGTCGATCAGGTTCTGGTCGTTGGTGAACGAGTGAACGGTTTCGACGTGGCCGTTGACGATGCCGTACTGGTCGTTGATGGCCTTGAGCACCGGCACGATGGCGTTGGTGGTGCAGGAGGCCGCCGAGATGATCTTGTCATCGGCAGTGATATCACCGTGGTTGATACCGTGCACGATGTTCTTCAGCGCGCCCTTGCCAGGTGCGGTGAGGATCACGCGGGCAGCACCCGGGCAGGCCAGGTGCTGGCCCAGGCCGTCGGCGTCACGCCATACGCCGGTGTTGTCGACGATGAGCGCATTGTCGATGCCGTACTGGGTGTAGTCGACTTCGCTCGGGCTCTTGGCGTAGATAACCTGGATCAGGTTGCCATTGGCGGTGATGGTGTTGTTGGCTTCGTCGATGGTGATGGTGCCATCGAACGGGCCGTGCACCGAGTCACGGCGCAGCAGGCTGGCACGCTTGACCAGGTCGTTTTCGGCGCCTTTGCGCACGACGATGGCACGCAGACGCAGGCCGTCACCACCACCGGTCTTCTCGATCAGGATGCGCGCCAGCAGGCGGCCGATGCGACCGAAGCCGTACAGGACAACGTCGGTGCCTTTGCGCGCCGAAGCGTTCTGCTGACCGACCACGTCGGCCAGCTCTTCACGGACGAACTGCTCGGCAGTGCGGCCATTGCCTTCCTGCTTGAACTTGTTGGCCAGCTTGCCCAGGTCGACCGATGCGGCGCCCAGTTTCAGCTCGCTCATGGCCTTGAGCAGGGGGAATGTCTCGTGGACGGACAGTTCGGTTTCGTCGGTTTGGCGGTGGCGCGCAAAGCGGTGCGCCTTGAGGATCGAGATAACCGAACGGTTGATCAGGCTGCGGCCATAAATCGAGCTCACCACATTGTTATTGCGGTAGAGCTGACCGATAAGCGGGATCATCGCTTCAGCCAGGGCTTCACGATCAATCCACTCACCAAGACACTGGTCGGGCTTCTGAGTCACGGGAACCTTCCACATGTAGGGACAGAAAAAAGGGGCTACATTATGACGCCCCAACGCGGAACCGGCAATGAGTGCCTGTCACAGTGACGCAAGCCAGCGTTCATGCCCTTTCGAGCCTGACAGCCGGCACTGTCACCGGTACAATCGGTCTCTTTGCCGCAACGCTTGGAGTGCAATCTCCCGTGTCAGTTCTGCGCCTACCGCAAATGTCGGCCACGGCCGGCAAACAAACCTGGGGCAACCTGCCCGGTGCCGCCCTCAGCCTTGCCATCGCCGAAGCCGCCAGCAGCGCTGGCCGCTTCACCCTGCTGCTGACGGCCGACAGCCAGGCCGCCGACCGTCTGGAGCAGGAGCTGCGCTTCTTTGCCCCAGACCTGCCAGTGCTGCCGTTCCCCGATTGGGAAACCCTGCCCTACGACCTGTTCTCGCCGCACCAGGACATCATCTCCCAGCGCATCGCCAGCCTGTACCGCCTGCCGGAGCTGAGCCACGGCATCCTCGTGGTGCCGATCACCACCGCCCTGCACCGCCTGGCACCCACGCGTTTTCTGCTGGGCAGCAGCCTGGTGCTGGATGTGGGCCAGACCATCGACGTGGAACAGATGCGCCTGCGCCTGGAGGCCAGCGGCTACCGTTGTGTCGACACCGTCTACGAGCATGGCGAGTTCGCCGTGCGCGGCGCGCTGATCGACCTGTTCCCGATGGGCAGCAAACTGCCCTACCGCATCGACCTGTTCGATAACGAGATCGAAACGCTGCGCACCTTCGACCCCGAGACCCAGCGCTCGATCGACAAGGTGGATTCGGTGCGCCTGCTGCCGGCACGCGAATTCCCGATGCAGAAGGAAGAAGTGACCCGCTTCAAGGCACGCTTTCGCGAGCGCTTCGACGTCGACTTCCGCCGCAGTGCAATCTTCCAGGACCTGGCCAGCGGCATCATCCCCGCCGGTATCGAGTACTACCTGCCGCTGTTCTTCGAAGAAACCTCGACCCTGTTCGACTACCTGCCGACCGACACCCAGGTGTTCTCGCTACCCGGTGTGGAACAGGCCGCCGAGCACTTCTGGAACGACGTGCGCGGGCGCTATGAAGACCGCCGCGGCGACCTCAGCCGGCCGCTGTTGCCGCCGGCCGAGCTGTTCCTGCCGGTGGAAGATTGCTTCGCCCGGCTCAAGCAGTGGCCCCGGGTGGTGGTCAGCAGCGAAGCGCTGGAGCCTGGCGTGGGCCGCGAGCGCTTCCCGGCGCGCGCCCTGCCCAACCTGGCCATCGAGGCCAAGGCCAACCAGCCGCTGGCCGAGCTGGCCAACTTCCTCGACCAGTTCCCCGGCCGCGTGCTCTTCACCGCCGAATCAGCGGGCCGCCGGGAAGTGCTGCTGGAACTGCTCGAACGGCTGAAGCTGCGCCCGCATACCGTCGAAGGCTGGGACGATTTCATTACCGGTGCCGAGCGCCTGGCGATCACCATCGCCCCGCTGGACGACGGCCTGCTGCTGGACGATCCAGGGCTGGCCCTGATTGCCGAAAGCCCACTGTTCGGCCAGCGAGTGATGCAGCGCCGGCGCCGTGACAAGCGCGGCGAAACCGCCAACGACGCGGTCATCAAGAACCTCACCGAGCTGCGCGAAGGTGCGCCGGTGGTGCACATCGACCATGGCGTCGGGCGCTACCTGGGCCTGGCCACGCTGGAAATCGACGGCCAGGCCGCCGAATTCCTGACGCTGGAATACGCCGAGAACGCCAAGCTGTATGTGCCGGTGGCCAACCTGCACCTGATCGCCCGCTACACCGGCAGCGACGACGCCCTGGCTCCGTTGCACCGGCTGGGTTCGGAGGCCTGGCAGAAAGCCAAGCGCAAGGCCGCCGAACAGGTCCGCGACGTGGCCGCCGAACTGCTCGACATCTATGCCCGCCGCGCCGCGCGCAAGGGCTACGCGTTTGCCGACCCGTCCGCCGACTACGCCACTTTCAGCGCCGGCTTCCCGTTCGAGGAAACCCCGGACCAGCAGGCCGCCATCGAGGCCGTGCGCGCCGACATGCTGGCACCCAAGCCAATGGACCGCCTGGTCTGCGGCGACGTGGGCTTCGGCAAGACCGAAGTGGCCATGCGCGCGGCGTTCATCGCCGTGCACAGTGGCCGCCAGGTGGCCGTACTGGTGCCCACCACCCTGCTTGCCCAGCAGCATTACAACAGCTTCCGCGACCGCTTTGCCGACTGGCCCGTGACCGTGGAAGTGATGAGCCGCTTCAAATCGGCCAAAGAAGTGGCCGCCGCCGCCGCGGACCTTGCCGAAGGCAAGATCGACATTCTCATCGGCACCCACAAGCTGCTGCAGGACGACGTACGCTTCAAAGACCTGGGCCTGGCCATCATCGATGAAGAGCACCGCTTTGGCGTGCGCCAGAAAGAACAGCTGAAGGCGCTGCGCAGCGAGGTCGATATCCTCACCCTGACCGCCACGCCGATTCCGCGCACGCTGAACATGGCGGTGGCGGGCATGCGCGACCTGTCGATCATCGCCACGCCGCCAGCACGCCGCCTGTCGGTGCGCACCTTCGTCATGGAACAGAACAAGAGCACGGTCAAGGAGGCGCTGCTGCGCGAACTGTTGCGCGGTGGCCAGGTGTATTACCTGCACAACGATGTGAAAACCATCGAAAAATGCGCCGCCGACCTTGCCGAGCTGGTGCCCGAGGCACGCATCGGCATCGGCCACGGGCAAATGCGCGAACGCGAGCTGGAACAGGTGATGAGCGATTTCTACCACAAGCGTTTCAACGTGCTGGTGGCCTCGACCATTATCGAAACCGGTATCGACGTGCCCAGCGCCAACACGATCGTCATCGAGCGCGCCGACAAGTTCGGCCTGGCCCAGCTGCACCAGCTGCGTGGCCGGGTTGGCCGTAGTCACCACCAGGCCTACGCCTACCTGCTCACACCTACCCGTCAGAAGGTGAGCGCCGACGCCGAAAAGCGCCTGGAGGCGATCGCCAACACGCAAGACCTTGGCGCAGGCTTTGTGCTGGCCACCAACGACCTGGAAATCCGCGGTGCCGGCGAGCTGCTGGGCGAAGGCCAGAGTGGGCAGATCCAGGCAGTGGGCTTCACCCTGTACATGGAAATGCTCGAACGTGCGGTCAAGGCAATCCGAAAAGGTACCCAGCCGAACCTTGAGCAACCCCTGGGTGGCGGCCCGGAGATCAACCTGCGCCTGCCGGCACTGATCCCCGAGGACTACCTGCCTGACGTGCATGCGCGCCTGATCCTGTACAAACGCATTGCCTCGGCTGCCGACGAAGAAGGCCTCAAGGACTTGCAGGTCGAGATGATCGACCGCTTCGGCTTGCTGCCAGAGCCGACCAAGAACCTGATGCGCCTGACGTCACTCAAGCTGCACGCGGAAAAGCTCGGCATCAAGAAAGTCGATGCGGGGCCCAACGGTGGCAAGCTCGAGTTCGAAGCCGAAACACCGGTCGACCCACTGACCCTGATCAAGCTGATCCAGGGTCAACCCAAACGCTACAAGTTCGAAGGCGCCACCCAGTTCCGCTTCCTGGTACCGATGGAACGCCCCGACGAACGTTTCAATACCCTGGAGGCGCTGTTCGAGCGCCTGACCCCACAGCCTGCCTAAGGAAGACTCATGCGTGCCATCCGTTGCCTGACCCTGCTGCTGGCGCTGTTCGCCCCAGCGGCCTTCGCCGAAGGCCTGTATCAGGTAGAAATGATTCTGGTGCGGCAGAACAGCGTGCCCGCCTTCACCAGCCCGTTCGCCCCCGAAGACTGGAGCGCTGGCGCCCCACGCCTGGCGAAAGAGGCCGAGCGCCCCCCAGCACTTGAAGATGAAGCCACCCGCCTGGAAGCCACCGCCGACTACACGGTGCTGATGCACAAGGCCTGGCAACAGCAGGTGGGCAGCGAACCCAGCCGCATCGCCCTGGGCGAAGGCACCGAACAGTTCGGGCACTTCCCTATCGAAGGCAACCTGAGCATCGCTGAAGGCCGCTTCATCACCGTCGAGGCCAACTTCTGGGTCAACCAGCTGGATGGCAACGGCAACGTGCTGCAAAGCGAGCAGTTCAGGCAAAGCAACAGCAACGTCAAGGGCGGCCAGCTGACCTTTCTCGACGGCGGGCACCTGGCGGTGCTGCTGAAGGTGACCCCACCAGGCACGCCGAAAATGCCGGTGATGGACCCGGAGATGATGGAGCAGTAAGCCCATGAAGGACGATGCCGCCGAAATGGTGAACGCCTATCCGAACTGGATTCAATCGTTCAGCAAAGCTGCCCTGCAGCGCGGTGAGCGCTATGCCGAGGAAGGCAGGGCCGAACTGGAAGGCATTCATGGGCCAACCATAACGGCCAGTTGCCAGGGGAGCGGCAACAACCACTACCGGCAACACATCAAGTTGCACGTAGCGGGCGGCCGGTGCCATGTGCGCGGTGACTGCGATTGCCCGGTACGGCAAAACTGCAAGCATTGCGCCGCTGTCCTTTTCTGCGTCAGCGAGCGCTTTTCCAGCAGTAAGGACACGCAAGCCAACCCGGGCGCCTTGTCCGCCGAACTGCAGCACTGGTTGAGCGGCCTGGAGCAGGCCCCACCCAAGACCGACGCGACCGAAGACAAACGCGGGCGCATGGTGTGCTATCAGCTGCAGCTCACCGACGATGCGGGCTGCGCCCTGCTTGTGCGCAAGGGCACGCGAACGGAGGACGGCATCCGCTTCAGCCGCGTCCAGTCCCTTTACGATTTCCTCTACGAGCCACCGCGCTTCGTAACAGACGAAGACATCCGCATTCTGCGCCTGCTCTCGGCCCTGAATCAGGGCGGCGGCCAGGATCGCGGCTACCGACTGAAGGGCCATGAAGGTGGCGAGCTGTTCCAGCGCGCCCTCGAAACCGGGCGGATGTTCTTCGACACCGACCTCCCCCTGCTTCATGAAGGCCCGGTGCGCCACGCCGAGTTTCGCTGGGTACGCCTGGACAACGGAAATTACCGGGGGCGGTGGTACAGCGGCGAAGCGATGCTGCGCTGCGTCATCCCGCTGCTGCCGCTTTACTACCTGGACCTGCCGACCCGTGAAGTGGGCAAGGTCGAGCACAGCCTGGATCCCCACGTCGCCGTACAGCTGACTATTGCACCCGACGTGCCGGAACACCTGGTCGTACCCCTGAGCCACAAGCTCAATGCCCTCAGCCATAAGGTGCCGACCCCGACGCAAGTGCAGGAGCAGTTGCTCGATAACATCCAGCCAAAGCCCCTTCTTGCTCTCGGCAGCCTTGAATACACCGCCTACATGCCGAAAACCGGTCGCATGCAACGGCAAATGCAACACCGCGCCGCATTGGCGTTCGATTATGACGGCTTGCAGGCCAGCGGCACCGACGAAAAGCCGCTGACCCGCCTGGCAGGCAGCACCAGCCAGCGCATTCGCCGCCAGACTCAAGCCGAGCAGGCGCTGCGCAAGGTACTGCGCGATTTCGGCTTCAAGCCCGCCACACGGCAGAGCAAGGCCCTACCCGACAGCGCCGGCGAAATGCACCAGTTGCCTGACGACGAAGCCTGGCTGCGCTTTGCCCGCGAAGGCCTGCCGCGCCTGCGCGAAGCCGGCTGGGACATCGATATTCACCGCGACTTCGCCTTCAACCTGCAGGAGGTGGACGACTGGTATGCAACCATCGACGAAGCGCCTGGCCATGAATGGTTCGACCTGGAACTCGGCATCGTGGTCGATGGCCAGCGCCACAGCCTGCTGCCGATCGTGTTGCACCTGCTGCGCAGCAGCCCGGAGCTGCTACGCCCTAGCGAACTGGCCCGGCGCAGCGATGATGAACACCTGCTGATCGACCTCAATCGCGGCCGTCTCGATGCCCCGGCTTTGCGCGTCGCCCTGCCCTATGGCCGCATCAAGGCAGTCATGGGCACCCTGGGCGAGCTCTACCTGCACGAGGACACTGCAGGCCCGTCCCTGCGCATGGAGCGCGCCGACGCCGCGCGTCTGAACGAAATAGAAGGCCTGCCCCTGCACTGGGAAGGTGGCGAGCACGTACGCGATCTGGGCCGGCGCCTGCGCGATGCCCGGGACCTGCAGGTAGAACCGCCCACAGGGCTGCAGGCCAGCTTGCGCCCCTATCAGCAGCAAGGCTTGAACTGGCTGCAGGCCCTGCGCGAGATGGGTACCGGCGGTATCCTCGGCGACGACATGGGCCTGGGCAAGACCCTGCAGGCCTTGGCCCATCTGCTGCTGGAGAAACAGTGCGGGCGCCTGAATGCACCGGCCCTGGCAGTCATGCCGACCAGCCTCATACCCAACTGGCTGGACGAAGCCCAGCGCTTCGCCCCCGACCTGCGCGTCCTGGCACTGCATGGGCCGGGGCGCAGCAAGCACTTCACCAAACTCCATGAGTACGATCTGGTCCTGACCACTTACGCCTTGATGCCACGCGACCTGGAACAGCTGCGCCCCCAGGCCTGGCACGTGCTGATACTGGACGAGGCGCAAAACATCAAGAGCAGCAGCAGCAAGGCTGCCCTCGCCGTCTGCGAGCTACAGGCCGGGCAGCGCCTGTGCCTGACCGGCACGCCAATGGAAAACAACCTGGGCGAACTGTGGTCGATCTTCCACTTCCTGATGCCCGGCTGGCTGGGCGACCTGAAGCGCTTCAACCAGGATTACCGCAACCCGATCGAGCGCCACGGTGACAGCGAGCGCATGGCCCACCTGGCCAGCCGCATCCGGCCGTTCCTGCTGCGCCGCACCAAGGAGCAGGTAGCCACAGAACTGCCGGCCAAGACCGAGATGGTGCACTGGGTCGAGCTCAGTGATGCCCAGCGCGATACGTACGAAGCCGTGCGAGTGGCCATGGACCAGAAAGTCCGCGACGAAATCGCCCGCAATGGCGCCGCACGCAGCCAGATCGTGATCCTCGATGCGTTGCTCAAGCTGCGCCAGGTGTGCTGTGACCTGCGCCTGGTCAAGGGGGTAGAAAGCAAAGGCAACCAGGCCGACAAGGGCAAGCTGGGTGCGCTGCTGGAGATGCTCGAAGAACTGCTCAGCGAAGGGCGCCGGGTGTTGTTGTTCTCACAGTTCACCTCGATGCTGGCGCTGATCGAGCAGGAGCTTGAGAAGCGCAAAATCCGTTACAGCCTGCTGACCGGTGATACTCGCGACCGTCGCACGCCAGTGCAGCAGTTCCAGCAAGGTGAAAGCGAAGTGTTCCTGATCAGCCTCAAGGCAGGGGGCGTAGGCTTGAACCTGACGGCGGCGGACACCGTGATCCACTTCGACCCCTGGTGGAACCCGGCCAGCGAAAACCAAGCTACCGACCGTGCCTACCGCATCGGCCAGGACAAGCCGGTGTTCGTGTTCAAGCTGATTACCCGGGGTACGGTGGAAGAGAAGATCCAGTTGTTGCAGCAGGAAAAGGCAGCACTGGCGGCCAGCCTGCTGGACGGCGGGCAGGCTGGGCAATGGCGGCTTGGCGATGAAGAAATCGAGGCCCTGTTTGCGCCATTGCCTGGAAAGCGCGGGCGGTAGACCAAAAGCGGATACAGCCTGTGCGGGCCTCTTCGCGGGCAAGCCCGCGCCTACACACGCATCGGTGATTCGGCACAGGCCGCTGTAGGAGCGGGTTTACCCGCGAAGAGGCCGGACCTGCCGGCCAATTACCACCCGCCGTTCACCGTTGCCGCCGCCACCGTATCCGCGGGTAAACCCGCGCCTACAGGCACGCATCGGTGGTTCGGCACAGGTCGTCGTAGGAGCGGGTTTACCCGCGAAGAGGCCGGACCTGCTGGCCAATTACCACCCGCCGTTCACCGTTGCCGCCGCCACCGTATTCGCGGGTAAACCCGCTCCTACAAGCATGAGATGCGGTACCTGTGAGCGCGAACAGGCCAGCAGTCAATCGACCAGCTGAGCTTCCCTCAACGCCCCCAACGCCTCCAGCCAGCGCGGCTGCTGGCGATAATCGGTCCGCGCAAACCCTTGCCCACGCATCCGGGCAATCCGCGGCGATGGCTTGACCTTCATGCGCTGCGCCGCACTCAGCGCCAGCTCCGCCGCCGCCCGGTCATTGCACACCAGGCCCATATCACAACCGGCGCTCAGCGCCGCCTCGATACGGCTGGCCGCGTCGCCAACCACATGCGCACCAGCCATCGACAGGTCATCACTGAAAATCACCCCATCAAAGCCCAGCTCGCCACGCAGGATGTCCTGCAACCAACGCCGCGAGAAGCCAGCGGGCTGGTTGTCAACCTGCGGGTAGATGACATGCGCCGGCATCACTGCCGCCAGTTGCCCACTCAGGCGGGTAAACGGCACCAGGTCGGCCTGGCGCAGTTGTTCCAGGCTGCGCTCATCGGTGGGGATGGCCACATGCGAATCGGCTTCGGCCCAGCCATGCCCTGGGAAATGCTTGCCACACGCGGCCATACCTGCCGCATTCATGCCACGGATGAACGCGCCGGCCAGTCGCGTTGCACGCAGCGGGTCACCCTCGAAGGCGCGGCTGCCCACCACGGCGCTACGCTGGTGGTCCAGGTCGAGCACCGGAGCAAAGCTGAGGTCCAGGCCAACTGCCAGTACCTCGGTCGCCATCAGCCAGCCGCATTGTTCAGCCAGGTATTCAGCATTGTCGTTATCGGCCAGCGCACGCATGGCCGGCAGGCGCACAAAGCCCTGGCGCAGACGCTGTACGCGACCACCTTCCTGATCCACTGCCAGGATCAGCTCGGGGCGAATGGCGCGGATGGACGCGCACAGTTCGCGCACCTGGCGCGGGCTATCGATATTACGGGCGAAGATGATCAGGCCAGCCACTTCCGGCTGGCGAAGCAGTTGACGGTCTTCGGCGGTCAGCCATTTACCGGCGATATCCACCATCAGGGAGCCTTGCAGGCTGACAGTCATGGGTAATCCTTCATTGAAGACAGAGAGAAGCCCACCGGGGGGCAGCAGACACCGGCAGACACGCGCTGTTGGCCACCGGCGAAGCCATAAAGGCGCTGGTCAGCAAGGGAAATGTGAAGTAGATCGAGATAGGGCATGGGCGCTAGCTTAGCGGAAGCGCCCCGCCACGCCCAGCCTTCAGGCCTTGGCTGTAGCCGAACTGGTCTTGGTTCGCGGACGCAGCTGCGCAGTGGCCATCGCCTCGTCGGTTACACCGCTGTCAGCGCGCATGCCTGCCGCCAGGAACGGCACCATCAGGCGCATCACCTGCTCGATCGAGGTATTGATGCCGAAGTCAGTCTCGGCAATCGCCCGCAAGGCCTTGATACCGGACATGCTGAAGGCCGCGGCACCCAGCATGAAGTGCACACGCCAGAACAGTTCCAGTGGCGGAATGCGTGGCGCAGCCTCGTTCACCAGCAGCATGTAGCGGCGGAACACCTTGCCGTACATGTCTTCCAGATAGCGCCGCAGGTGACCCTGGCTCTGGCTGAACGCCAGACCCAGCAGGCGCATGAAGATCGACAGGTCGTTGTTGCTACGCGGCTGCACGGCCAGCGCCTGCTCCACGAGCATTTCCAGCAGTTCTTCAAGGCTGGGCTTTTGCTCCGGCTTGGCCTGGCGGCGCTCCAGCTCACGCTCGAGACTGGCGCAGAATGGGCCGAGGAAACGGGAAAAAACAGCCTGGATCAGCGCCTTCTTGGAGCCGAAATGATAGTTGACTGCCGCCAGGTTGACCCCGGCCTTGCTGGTAATCAGCCGCAACGAGGTTTCGGCGAACCCCCTTTCCGCGAACAGCTGCTCGGCAGCATCGAGAATGCGTTCAACGGTTTCCGATTGGGCCATGACTACTCCGACTACTCCGTCAGACAAACAGGTGTTTGAAACATACGTTTCAGCCCTGCTTCTGTCAAGGCTCGGTGACTGGGCGGTCGCCATTTAAAAGCGCCAGCCGGCCCACTGCAAGCGCCACCTCTTCTGTTTATTGCGGCTTTTGGCTTGCAGCGCACTCAGTACTGTATATAATCCCAGTCACTGTACAAAAAGACAGAGCGCTTACCATGTTGAAACTGACGCCACGCCAAGCCGAAATTCTCGCGTTCATCAAGCGCTGCCTGGAAGACAACGGCTTCCCACCTACCCGCGCCGAGATTGCTCAGGAGCTGGGCTTCAAGTCGCCCAATGCCGCCGAGGAGCACCTCAAGGCCCTTGCCCGCAAGGGCGCGATCGAAATGACGCCGGGCGCTTCCCGCGGCATCCGCATCCCTGGCCTGGAAGCCAAGGCCGAAGAAACCGGCCTGCCCATCATCGGCCGGGTCGCTGCCGGTGCGCCGATTCTTGCCGAACAGCACATCGAGCAATCCTGCAACATCAACCCTGCCTTCTTCCACCCCCAAGCCGACTATTTGCTGCGCGTACACGGCATGAGCATGAAGGACGTCGGCATCTTCGACGGTGACCTGCTGGCGGTGCACACCTGCCGTGAAGCCCGTAACGGCCAGATCGTGGTGGCGCGCATCGGCGACGAAGTTACCGTCAAGCGCTTCAAGCGTGAAGGCAGCAAAGTCTGGCTGCTTGCCGAAAACCCCGAATTCGCCCCCATCGAAGTCGACCTGAAAGAACAGGAGCTGGTGATCGAGGGCTTGAGCGTCGGCGTCATTCGCCGCTGATCCAGGAGGCGTCATGCAGCAGTTCATTCACGCACCCGAGCAAGTCCAGTTGCCCCTGTTCGAAGCATTCCTCGCCCAGCCCGTGCTGCCAGGCCTGAAAGCCAGGGAACCGGCGCGCAAGAGCAGCCAGCCCGAGCTGTTCAGCGAACTGTCGCTGCGCGGCGCCCCTGGCCACTGCCAAAGCCTGCTGGCGCCCGTGCTGCGCGAGCTGAGCGAAGAGGACGAGGCCCGCTGGCTGACCCTGATCGCCCCACCGCCAAGCCTGACCCAGGCCTGGCTGCGCGATGCCGGGCTCAACCGTGAACGTATTCTGCTGCTGCAACCCCGGAGCAATCAAAGTGCGCTGCAACTGGCCTGTGAGGCTTTGCACCTGGGCCTCAGCCACACCGTGGTGAGCTGGCTGGGCAACGTCAATGCCACTGCACGCCAGCAACTGCTACGTGCAGCCAGTGCCGGAAACGCACAAAGCCTGAACATCCGCCTCGGCTGATGTTCAGGCTCTGCCTGTCACTTCAAATAGCCTGATACGCTGCTGCACACTCAGTGCAGCACACGCGGCCCTTCATCACGCTCGAGCTCGCCATCCATCAGGCGACCGGCCATCTGCACGCCCACACTGAGCATGGCCTTGGCCACTTCCACATGCTGACCCTGCAGGAACACCTTGGCGTCTTCCGAGAAATCCAGGGTTACCAGAGAGCCCTCATCCTCGGCGCGACGAAGTTCGATGCGGCCATCAGGCAACTCGACAATTTCCAGAAAAGACGTAGACATAAATGGCAGTTCTCCGCGAAAGGCGATTATTGTACCAGCCGTTGCGGCTATCAGCACTCACTCAACGCGTCACGGAAACGTCTCACCAAACTTTTAAGGTCATTGCGCCAGCTTTCCAGCTCGGCACGCGACAGCGCTGGATGCTCAGGCTCATCAAGATTGACAGCTTGAATCAGGGGTTGGGTAACGTCGGTTTTCGGCGCTTTTCTGGCGACCGGTGGTCGGAACAAATCGGCATAAGCACCGAGCATTTGCGCCAGCCAGGTTTCCCGCTGGCGGGCCAGTTCCAGCAACTCGGCCACTTCCGGGATGGCGATACCGTTCAGGGCATCGTCGGCCAGGGCTTGCTCCACCGTTGCGACGACCGGCAGGCGATAGAAGCCCCCGATTTCATGGCACAGCCCCAACAGAGCGCCATACAGGTGGAACAGCGCCGACTCGCGCTCAGCCTGAACCAGGCCTTGGGCATTCATGGCCTGGCTTTGTTCAGCCTTGGCCATGGACTCGAGGGCGAGGCCGGCGAAGAACAGTTTCTGGTTGGTGCGGGTGTAGAGTTCCTGGGCCACTTCAGTGCCCTCCCATAAGGCTACAAGGCGGATATCTGCATCATAAATGATTGGGGCCGCTTTGCGCCCCTTCGCGGGCTTGCCTGCTCTCACCAGTACAGNCCCGCGAAGGGCCGCAAAGCGGCCCCACATTACAGCACCGATGGATCAGCGCTTGTCTTCAACCTTCCAGGCATTGCCGTCGTAAAACGCCTTCCAGCCGGTCGGCTTGCCATCGACCTCGGACTGCACGTACTGCTCCTTGGTCTTGCGGCTGTAGCGAATCACCGCCGGGCGGCCATCCGGGTCTTTCTGCGGCGCATCGCACAGGAAGTGGTACTTCGGGTCAATCTCATGCTTGTGCGGCACAATCTCCAGCACCAGCGGCGCACGGGTTTCGCGGTTCTTGGGGAACTGGCTGGCAGCCAGGAACAACCCGGAAGCACCGTCGCGCAGCACGTAGGTATCGTCGACCTTCTCGCACTTGAGCTCCGGCATGTCCACCTTGTCCATCTTCGGTGGCGCCGCCTCGCCGCTCTTGAGCAGCTTGCGGGTGTTCTTGCACGCCGGGTTGGTGCAGCCGAAGAACTTGCCGAAACGGCCGGTCTTCAATTGCATCTCGCTACCGCACTTGTCGCACTCCAGGCTCGGCCCTTCGTAACCCTTGATGCGGTAGTTGCCTTCTTCGATCTCGTAACCGACACAATCCGGGTTGTTACCGCAGATGTGCAGTTTGTGTTTCTCGTCCAGCAGGTAGGCATCCATCGCCGTGGCGCAGATCGGGCAACGGTGCTTGCCCAGCAACACGCGCGATTCCGACTCGCCCTCGTCGTCAGCGGCAATCTCGTCGCCCGGCACCAGGTTGACGGTAGCCTTGCAGCGCTCTTTCGGCGGCAGGCTGTAGCCAGAGCAGCCCAGGAACACGCCTGTAGAGGCGGTGCGAATCATCATCGGCCGACCACATTCCTTGCACGGAATGTTGGTCATGGTCGGCTGGTTGGCGCGCATGCCGTCTTCACTGGACTCGGCAGTCTGCAGCTTTTTGCTGAAATCGCCGTAGAACTCGTCGAGCACGTTCTTCCAGTCACGCTCGCCCTGGGCCACGTCGTCGAGGTTCTCTTCCATGTCGGCGGTAAAGCCGTAATCCATCAGGTTGGAGAAGCTCTCCGACAAGCGCTCGGTGACGATATCGCCCATCTTCTCGGAGTAGAAGCGGCGGTTGTGCAGCGTCACATAGCCACGGTCCTGGATGGTGGAAATGATCGCCGCGTAGGTCGATGGGCGGCCAATGCCGCGCTTTTCCATTTCCTTGACCAGGCTGGCTTCGGTAAAGCGTGCAGGCGGCTTGGTAAAGTGCTGGCTCGGGTCGATCTGGATCAGTTTCAGCGCTTCACCCTGAACCATCTCTGGCAGCACGTCGTCTTCGCCCGGCTTGCTCTGCTGTGGCAGCACACGGGTGTAGCCGTCGAACTTGAGGATGCGGCCCTTGGCACGCAGCTCGAAATCGCCGGCAGCGACGGTAACGCTGGTGGACAGGTACTGCGCTGGCGGCATCTGGCACGCCAGGAACTGGCGCCAGATCAGCTCGTACAGGCGCTCGGCGTCACGCTCCATGCCGCTGAGCTTGGTCGGGTGGGTATTCACGTCAGAAGGCCGAATCGCTTCGTGCGCCTCCTGGGCGCCCTCCTTGCTGCCGTAAACCAGTGGTGCCTCCGGCAGGTACTGCTTGCCGAACTCCCGTTCGATGTAGCTGCGTGCCATATCCAGGGCGTCAGCCGACAGGTTGGTCGAGTCGGTACGCATGTAGGTGATGTAACCGGCTTCGTACAAGCGCTGGGCCATCATCATGGTTTTCTTCACGCCAAAGCCCAGGCGGTTACTGGCCGCTTGCTGCAAGGTGGACGTAATGAACGGTGCCGATGGCTTGCTGCTGGTCGGGCGGTCTTCGCGCTTGACCACGCTGTAACTGGAAGCCTTGAGCTTTTCCAGTGCAGCCATGGCCTGAGCTTCGTTCAGCGGCTTGAAGGCCTCGCCCTTCTCGCGCGCCACCTCGAAACGCACCTTGGCGTTCTTGGCGGTGCCGAGGTCGGCGTGGATCTCCCAGTACTCTTCCGGGATGAACGCGCGGATCTCACGCTCACGCTCAACCACCAGCTTCACCGCCACCGACTGTACACGGCCAGCGGACAGACCACGGGCAATCTTGGCCCACAGCAGCGGCGAAACCATGTAACCGACCACGCGGTCGAGGAAGCGCCGCGCCTGCTGGGCGTTGACCCGGTCGATGTCCAGCTCGCCTGGCTGCGAGAACGCTTCCTGAATGGCCTTCTTGGTAATTTCGTTGAACACCACGCGCTTGTAGCGGGTGTCGTCACCCCCGATGGCCTCGCGCAGGTGCCAGGCAATGGCTTCCCCTTCGCGGTCCAAGTCGGTTGCGAGATAGATGGTGTCGGCATCCTTGGCCAGGCGGCGCAGCTCTTCGATCACCTTTTCCTTGCCAGGCAGGATCTCGTACTTGGCCTTCCAGCCATGGTCGGGGTCGACGCCCATGCGTGCCACCAGCTGGCGGCGGGCCTTCTCTTTCGGCGAAAGCGCCGGAGCCTCACCCGCAGCCTTGCCACGCTTGGCGGCCGGCTCTTTGCTCGCGCTGGCCGAACCGCTGGTGGGGAGGTCTCGGATATGGCCGATACTCGACTTCACCACGTACTGGTTGCCCAGGTACTTGTTGATGGTCTTGGCCTTGGCCGGGGATTCCACAATGACCAGCGATTTGCCCATGGATCGGAGTATTCCTGAATCTGAAGATAAAAAACGCGCCAAGTGCCAGACGCGGCACCGCTATATATAGTGGCAAAAGTGTGAGGTCAAGCTCGGACGATCACGCGTGCGACTTGCCCAGCAACCCGGGCAGCCCCTCTTCGGCCTTGACCAAAGCAAAGCGTGGCACCTGCTCGCCGTCAAATTCGACGGACTCCTGGAACATCGAAAGGGGACGTACCCAGAAGCTGTAATCACCATACAGGCATTGGTAGAACACCATCCACTCTTCGGTTTCGGAGTGCCGCGCAACACTGAAGACACGGTACTCAGGCCCTTTGTAATGCCGGTATACGCCTGGTTGTATCTGCATGTTGCACACCTCCTGAAGAAAACCTGAAAAAACAAAACCGGGGCACTAGGCCCCGGCTGCTGTCCCGCTACGCGATCAGACGCGTTCGAAGACAGTGGTGATACCTTGGCCCAGGCCGACGCACATGGTCGCAACACCCAGCGTACCGCCATTTTGCTTCATGACGTTGAGCAGGGTGCCGGAAATCCGCGCCCCGGAGCAACCGAACGGGTGGCCCAAAGCAATGGCGCCGCCGTGCAGGTTAACCTTCTCATCCATCTTGTCGAGCACTTTCAAGTCTTTCAGCACGGGCAGGGCCTGTGCAGCGAAGGCTTCGTTGAGCTCGATGAAGTCAATATCGGCCATGGTCAAGCCCGCACGCTTGAGGGCTTTCTGGGTCGATGGCACCGGGCCGTAGCCCATGATTGCCGGGTCGACACCGGCAACTGCCATCGAACGGATCACCGCCAATGGCTGGATACCGAGGTCCATGGCACGCTGACCGGACATGACGATCATGCACGAGGCGCCGTCGGTGATCTGCGACGAGGTACCGGCCGTGACCGTACCGCCTTTCGGGTTGAACGCAGGCTTCAGCGATGCCAGGCCTTCGAGGGTGGTTTCCGGGCGAATGGTTTCGTCGAAATCGAACACCTTCAGGAAGCCGTTCTCGTCGTAGCCCTGCATCGGGATGATCTCGTCCTTGAACTTGCCTTCGACCGTGGCCTTGTGGGCCAGCTGGTGCGAACGCAAGCCGAACAGGTCCTGCTGCTCACGGGTGATGCCATGCATCTTGCCGAGCATTTCTGCAGTCAGGCCCATCATCCCGGAAGCCTTGGCGGCATGCAAGGACAGGTGCGGGTTGGGGTCTACGCCATGCATCATGCTGACGTGGCCCATGTGCTCCACGCCACCGACCACGAACACATCACCGTTACCGGTTATGATCGCCTGGGCGGCCGTGTGCAGCGCGCTCATGGACGAGCCGCACAGGCGGCTGACGGTCTGCGCCGCGGAAGTGTGCGGGATCTGGGTCATCAGCGAGGCCATGCGGGCGATGTTCCAGCCCTGCTCCAGGGTCTGGTTGACGCAGCCCCAGATCACGTCCTCGACTTCTTTCGGGTCAACCTTGCCGTTGCGTTCCAGCAGCTTGCTGATCAGGTGCGCCGACATGTCTTCGGCGCGGGTGTTGCGGTGCATGCCACCCTTGGAGCGGCCCATTGGCGTGCGACCGAAGTCGACAATCACCACGTCTCTTGGATTCAGGCTCATATCAAATCTCTCGCTCTAGCTCGTTGACCGCTCAGTTGAAGAAGCGCTGGCCGTTCTTGGCCATTTCACGCAGCTTGGCGGTCGGGTGGTACAGCGGCCCCAGGTCGGCATACTGATCGGCCAGGGCGACGAATTCGGCCACACCGATCGAGTCGATGTAACGCAGCGCACCACCGCGGAAGGGAGGGAAACCAATGCCGTAGACCAGGCCCATGTCGGCTTCGGCAGCGGTTTCGACGATGCCGTCTTCCAGGCAACGCACGGTCTCCAGGCACAGCGGGACCATCATCCAGTTGATGATGTCTTCGTCAGTGACTTCGCGCTGCTCGAACACGATCGGTTTGAGCACGTCGAGCACGGTGGCATCGAAAACCTTCTTCGGCTTGCCGCGCTTGTCGGTTTCGTAGGCGTAGAAGCCCTTACCGTTCTTCTGGCCCAGGCGGTTGGCCTCGTACAACGCGTCGACTGCCGAGCGGCGCTCGTCCTTCATGCGATCCGGGAAGCCTTCGGCCATGACGTCACGGCCGTGGTGGCCGGTGTCGATGCCGACCACGTCCATCAAGTAGGCTGGGCCCATCGGCCAGCCGAACTTCTCCATGACCTTGTCGATGCGCACGAAGTCGACACCGGCGCTGACCAGCTTGGCAAAACCGCCAAAGTACGGGAACAGCACGCGGTTGACCAAAAAGCCCGGGCAGTCGTTGACCACGATCGGGTTCTTGCCCATTTTCTTGGCGTAGGCCACGGTGGTGGCGACCGCCACGTCACTGGACTTCTCACCACGGATCACTTCCACCAGCGGCATCATGTGCACCGGGTTGAAGAAGTGCATGCCGACGAAGTTTTCCGGGCGCTTGAGCGCCTTGGCCAGCAGGTTGATAGAGATGGTAGAGGTGTTGGAAGCGAGGATCGCATCGTCCTTCACCTGGCCTTCCACTTCCGCCAGTACCGCTTGCTTGACCTTCGGGTTCTCGACCACTGCCTCGACGACGATGTCGACATTGGCAAAATCGCCATAGGACAGGGTCGGTCGAATGGCGTTGAGGGCCTCGGCCATCTTGGCTGGGGTCAGGCGGCCCTTCTCGACGCGGTTGCCAAGCAACTTGGAGGCCTCGTTCAGACCCAGCTGAATGGCTTCTTCGCGGATGTCTTTCATCAGGATCGGCGTACCTTTGACCGCCGACTGGTAGGCGATACCGCCGCCCATGATGCCGGCGCCGAGCACGGCGGCCTGCTTCACGTCGTGGGCGATCTCGTCATGCGCCTTGGCCTTGCGCTTGAGTTCCTGATCGTTGAGGAACAAGCCGATCAGGCTCTCGGCGACCGAGGTCTTGGCCAGCTTGGCAAAGCCTGCGGCTTCAACTTCCAGGGCCTTGTCGCGACCGAAGTTGGCGGCTTTCTGGATGCTCTTGATCGCTTCGACCGGGGCCGGGTAGTTCGGGCCGGCCTGGCCAGCGACGAAGCCCTTGGCCGTCTCGAAGGCCATCATCTGCTCGATGGCATTGAGCTTGAGCTTTTCCAGCTTCGGCTGGCGCTTGGCCTTGTAGTCCAGCTCGCCACTGATGGCACGCTTGATCAGGTCGAGGGCACCGGCCAGCAGCAGCTCAGGGGCGACCACCGCGTCGACGGCCCCCACTTTCAGGGCGTCTTCGGCACGGTTTTCCTTGCCGGCGGCGATCCACTCGATGGCGTTGTCCGAGCCGATCAGGCGCGGCAGGCGCACGGTACCGCCAAAGCCCGGGTAGATACCCAGCTTGACTTCCGGCAGGCCGATCCTGGCGCTGGTGGACATGACCCGGTAGTCGGCCGCCAGGCACATTTCCAGGCCGCCGCCCAGCGCGATGCCGTTGATGGCGGCAACGGTCGGCACTTCGAGGTCTTCGAAGGCGTTGAAGATACGATTGGCTTCCAGGTTGCCGGCGACCAGTTCGGCCTCAGGCAGCTTGAAGTTGTCGACGAACTCGGTGATGTCGGCGCCGACGATGAACACGTCCTTGCCACTGCTGACGATCACGCCTTTGACCGAGGCATCGGCCTGGATGGCATCGACGGCCTGGCGCAGCTCGTTCAGGGTAAGGCGGTTGAACTTGTTGACGGACTCACCCTTGAGGTCGAACTTGAGCTCGACGATGCCACTTTCAAGAGCCTTAACCGTGATGGCTTTACCTTCGTAAATCATCAACTGATCTCCACGATATGGAAGCTGAACTGTACACGCCGATCACTGCAGCAGAAGCAGGCCTAAGCTGCCTTGCCCCAGGCACACCCGTCAGCGCGCTAGTCGGAAGTATGGCTTGGCGTCATGACATACAAACGCTCAATTCATACGCCCGTTTGATTTGGGTGTGCACACATTCTCCGAAAAGATGGGCGTTGTCAAATGCTCACGAGCACGGCGAAAACGCGACTTTCCAGTCATTTTCTATCGTCCGGGTACAAAACATGATGACAGTGATCGCCGGTCATTCATGTCAGCGATTGACCACAAGCATTGGCTGACGGCTTTGCGCTTGCGCGGCGAGCCAGTGCGACTACACTGGCACTTGCTTGAATGAATAACCCGGCCTGCCTGGCCTTTTCTGCGCAGCAGAACGCAAAGCGGCGACTTGGCACCCCACCCCTTCAGGGTTATGCCGAGCCGCCGCTTTGTCGTTGCAGAACAGATTGACCCGCCTGGATGCCCCCGTAGGAGCGGGTTTACCCGCGAAGCAGGCACCGCGGAGTTTGGCACCGGCTCTGCCAGTGTTCGCAGATGAATCCGCGCCTACAGGGGTCGCGCATGGGCGGCGCTCAAGCCAAGGTTTCGAGGGCGTAGGCAACATCCTGCAACACAGCAGTATCGCCACGTTCGGTCCAGTAAAGGGCAATCATCCGCGCATCGGCCTCGACCTTGTATACACTCGCCGGCAAGCGCGACAAGGCGCCCATGAAGCGTGGGTCTTCGCAGGGCTCGCGCCACTGGTTCCACCACACCCCGGGGCTGACCTGCCAGAAGCTGAAGCTGTCCTCATGCCCACGGCGCCGGGCTCTGTGATACTGCGGGCAAGGGCTTGGCGGCTCCTTTTCCAGCCAGTGCGGCCACTGCTGCGGCGCCAGTTGCATGGCCAACCCCATGCGCCGCGCCTCCAGGCGCAACTTCATCTGCTCGCTCTGCTTGCGCGAGCTGCGCAGCCAGGAAAGCGGACTGAGAATCAGCGCAAGGATTGACACCACCAGCAATACCGTCATATCAGTAGTTCCCATAAAGCGTTGCAAATGAGCTGGTTAGCCATTTTTCACGGTAGACCCGCCCTAAAGCGACCATACTTCTTCTATCGCGATTGTCAGGAGTACCGCTCATGCAATACGAACATTTGTTGGTCGCCGTCGACCTGACCGAAGAATGCGACCCGGTGATCAAGCGCGCCATGGCGCTGGCAGAGCCTTCGAATGCCAAGGTATCCCTGGTGCACATCGTCGAGCCGATGGCCATGGCCTTCGGCGGTGACGTACCGATGGACCTGTCGCAGCTGCAACAGCAGCAGTTCGACCAGGCCAAGGAGCGCATGGACCGCCTGTTCAACAAATACCCGGGAATCAACCGCGGCGACTCGCACCTGACCTACGGCCAGCCTCGCCAGGAAATCCACCAGTTGGCCAAGGACCAGCAGTGCGATCTGATCGTTGTCGGCAGCCATGGCCGTCACGGCCTGGCATTGCTGCTGGGCTCCACGGCCAACGATGTGCTGCACGGTGCGCCGTGTGACGTGCTGGCGGTACGCTTGCTGAAAAAGGATTGACTGGACCTGAACCCGCCTCTTCGCGGGCCAGCCCGCGCCTGCAAGGGTATGGCAATCCCTGCAGGTGCGGCTTTACCCGCGAAGAGGCCGGAACGGGCTAACGCCAATCAGCCTTCCAGCTCAGCCCAGCGCTCCACCAAGACATCCAGCTCGCCCTGCAGCTTCTCGATCCGTGCCAGCACCGCCGAAGTTTCTGCAATCGGCCGCTGATAGAAGCCCGCCGCATTCACTTCTTCCTGGGCTTCAGCCATACGCTGCTCCAGCTCATCGATCTGCCCCGGCAGCATCTCCAGCTCACGCTGCAGCTTGTAGCTCAGCTTCTTCTTCGAAGCGTCTTCCACCACCGGCGCCGCAACAGGCTCAGGCTTGGCCTCGACCTTCTCCACCACCGCGCTGTTGAGCGCAGACTTACCGCCTTTGCTCTCGGTCACACCCAGCAGCTTCGGCGAGCCGCCCTGGCGAATCCAGTCCTCGTAACCGCCCACATACTCACGCACCTTGCCCTCGCCTTCGAACACCAGAGTGCTGGTCACGACGTTGTCGAGGAAGGCCCGGTCGTGGCTGACCATCAGCACGGTGCCCTTGTAGTTGGACAGCACCTCTTCCAGCAGCTCGAGGGTTTCCACGTCCAGGTCGTTGGTCGGTTCGTCGAGTACCAGCAGGTTGGCCGGCTTGCTGAACAGCTTGGCCAGCAGCAACCGTGCACGCTCACCACCCGACAACGCCTTGACCGGCGTACGCGCGCGCTGGGGGCTGAACAGGAAGTCGCCCAGGTAGCTCAGCACGTGGCGGTTCTGGCCATCGATCTCGATGAAATCACGGCCTTCAGCCAGGTTGTCGATTACGGTCTTTTCCAGGTCGAGCTGGTGGCGCATCTGGTCGAAATAGGCCACCTCAAGCTTGGTGCCGCGCTCCACTTTACCCGCAGTGGGCTCAAGGTCGCCCAGCATCATCTTGAGCAACGTGGTCTTGCCAGTGCCGTTTGCGCCCAGCAGACCGATGCGATCCTGCCGCTGCAGGACCATGGAAAAGTCCTTGACCAGCAGGGGGCCGTCCGCGTGATGGAAGCTGACATTCTCCAGCACCATCACCTGCTTGCCGGATTTGTCCGCGGCTTCGATCTGGATGTTGGCCTTGCCCTGTCGTTCACGGCGCTCGCCACGCTCCACACGCAGGGCCTTCAGTGCACGCACGCGGCCTTCGTTGCGGGTACGGCGAGCCTTGATACCCTGGCGGATCCACACTTCTTCCTGGGCCAGGCGCTTGTCGAACAGCGCGTTGGCGGTTTCTTCGGCGGCCAGTGCGGCCTCCTTGTGCACCAGGAAGCTGGCGTAGTCACCGTTCCAGTCGATCAGGCCGCCGCGGTCCAGTTCGAGGATACGGGTGGCCAGGTTCTGCAGGAACGAACGGTCGTGGGTGATGAACAATACCGCTCCGTTGAAGCCACGCAGGGCCTCTTCGAGCCAGGCGATGGCACCGATGTCCAGGTGGTTGGTCGGTTCGTCGAGCAGCAGCAGGTCGGGCTCGGACACCAGCGCCTGGGCCAGCAGTACGCGGCGGCGCCAGCCACCGGAAAGCTCGGCCAGGGTCTTGTCGGCCGGCAGCTGCAGGCGGCTGAGTGTGCTTTCCACCACCTGCTGCAGGCGCCAGCCGTCGCGGGCCTCCAGCTCGTGCTGGACGTGCATGAGTTTTTCCAGGTCTTCATCGCCCTGGATGTTCATGCTCAGGTGGTGGAACTGCGCCAGCAATTCGCCCACGCCGTCCAGACCAGCGGCTACCACGTCGAACACCGTGCGCTCGTCGGCCACCGGCAGCTCCTGTGGCAACTCACCGATCTTCAGGCCAGGGGCACGCCAGATTTCACCGTCGTCGCCCTTCTGCTCGCCCTTGACCAGGCGCAGCATGCTCGACTTGCCGGTGCCGTTGCGGCCGATGATGCACACCCGCTCGCCACGAGCGATCTGCCAGGACACTTTGTCCAGCAGCGGCATGGCGCCGAATGCGAGGGACACATCGCTGAATTTGAGCAGGGTCATGTTCGTCTCCATAAATCGGGCGCGCATTCTACCTGACTTGGCCCCCGACGGCATCCGCCAGGCCAACCGGCGAGCACCTGGCGACATCTGGTCGAACTTAATTTCCCGATACAAGCACAGTGCTTTCACCCACCGCCGGCAAACAGCTAAGCTAAGGCAATAGCTTTCAACAGTGCTGGCTCCGCCGACACTCCCCATGGTTCAACTGCCCGGACGTATCATGCGCAGCCGCCTGTTACACATCGCATCCTGCCTGCTGCTTACCGCTGCCACCAGCGCGGCGCAGGCCACCGACCTGACCCTGCAACGCCAGTACTATGACGAAGCCAAGCGAGCGCTGGCCAAAGGCGACAAAGGCCCGTACCTGCGCTATGCCCAGGCCTTGAGCGACTACCCGCTGACGCCCTACCTGGCCTACGACGAACTCACCGCCCGCCTGAAGAGTGCCAGCAACCAGGAAATCGAAGGTTTCCTTGCCAAGCATGGCGACCTGCCCCAGGCCAACTGGATGAAACTGCGCTGGTTGCGCTGGCTGGCCGAACGCGGCGAGTGGGATACCTTCGTCAAGTACTACGACCCCAAGCTCAACTTCACCGAGCTGGACTGCCTCAACGGCCAATACCAGCTCAGCCACGGCTTGCGCGCCGAAGGTTACGCCACCGCCGACAAGCTGTGGAACGTCGGCAAATCGCAACCTGCCGCCTGCGACACGCTGTTCGGCATGTGGGCAGCCGAAGGCCAGCTGACCGAGGCCAAGCGCTGGGAACGCACCAAGCTGGCCGCCCAGGCGCGCAACTACGGCCTGGCCAACACCCTGGTCAAGACCCTGACCACCCTCGGCCCGCAGGGGCGCCTGCTGATCGACGTCGCGCAGAAGCCCGAGCTGCTCAACCAGCCGTCGCGCTTTACCCCGGTCAACGAGGCCATGTCCGACGTGGTCAGCCTCGGCCTTCGTCGCCTGGCCCGGCAGGACCCGGAGCGGGCCATGGCACTGCTCGACGATTACGCCCAGCGCATGCACTTCTCGCGTGACGAAAAGGTGGCCATCGCCCGCGAAATCGGCCTGACCCTCGCACGCCGCTACGACCCACGCGCGCTCGACCTGATGACCCGCTATGACCCCGAGCTGCGTGACAACACTGTCAGCGAATGGCGCCTTCGCCTGCTGCTGCGCCTGGGCCGCTGGGAGGACGCCTACGAGCTGACCAAACGCCTTCCCCAGGACCTGGCCAGCACCAGCCGCTGGAAGTACTGGCAGGCTCGCAGCCTGGAGCTGGCACAGCCAAACAACCCGCAGATCCCGCTGCTTTACAAGACCGCAGCGCGTGAGCGTGACTTCTATGGCTTCCTCGCCGCCGATCGGGCACAGACACCCTACCAGCTGAACAACAAGCCGCTGCTGCTGAGCCCACAACTGGTCAAGAAGGTCCGCAACACGCCCGGCATCCAGCGCGCACTGGAATTCCACGCCCGCGGTCAGATCGTCGACGGCCGCCGTGAGTGGTACCACGTCAGCCGCCACTTCACCCGTGACGAAATGGTTGCGCAGGCACGCCTGGGCTATGAGCTGCGCTGGTACTTCCCGGCCATCCGCACCATCAGCCAGGCCCGGTACTGGGACGACCTGGACATCCGCTTTCCCATGGCCCACCGCGACACGCTGGTGCGTGAAGCCAAGGTTCGCGGCCTGCATTCGAGCTGGGTATTCGCCATCACTCGCCAGGAAAGCGCCTTCATGGAGGACGCACGCTCACCCGTGGGCGCCAGCGGCCTGATGCAACTGATGCCGGCCACGGCCAAGGAAACCGCACGCAAGTTCAGCATCCCGCTGGCCTCACCGGCGCAAGTGCTGAACCCGGACAAGAACATCCAGCTGGGTGCGGCCTACCTGAGCCAGGTACACAGCCAGTTCAACGGCAACCGGGTGCTGGCTTCGGCAGCCTACAACGCCGGGCCCGGGCGCGTGCGACAGTGGCTCAAAGGGGCCAAGCACCTGAGCTTCGATGTGTGGGTGGAGTCGATCCCGTTCGACGAAACACGCCAGTATGTACAGAACGTGCTGTCGTATTCGGTGATCTACGGGCAGAAGCTGAATTCACCGCAGCCACTGGTGGATTGGCACGAACGGTATTTCGATGACATGTGATTGCTGTTGAGCCTGTACCGGCCTCTTCGCGGGTGAACCCGCGCCTACAAGGGTTACGCGGTCNCCGGTACAGGCAACACACCTATTCCAGGATTTCTACTTCCATCCCCACCTCCAGCCACCCACTGCCATCCACAGCCAGGTTCTGGCCGAACAGCACGTCGCCTTCTTTTTCGCGGAAAGTCTTCAGCGTAGCCATCGGCTCACGGTCAGCGCTGCGCTCCCCGGTGGCTGGATCGATGGTCGTGAAGATGCACCGCACACTGGGCTTGAGCACGCGAAACACCAAGCTGCCGATGCGAATCCGCTTCCAGGCATCCTCGGCAAACGGCTCCGCGCCCTGCACCACCAGGTTGGGCCGAAAGCGCCGCATCGACATGGGCCGGCCAATACGCCGGTTAAGCTCGTCCAGCGAGCCCTGCCCAATCAGCAGCAAGGGGAAGCCATCCGGAAACGCCGCACGGTCACTGTTTAAGCCGTAACCATTGGGCAAGTAACGCGCACGCTGCTCCGGGCAATGCACCAGGCGTACGGCTTTGCCCAGCAACTCACTCAACCAGGCCGCCGCGGCATCGCCAGCGTCCGGCACACGCAGGGTATCGCGCCAGATCGTCACGCCGCGCAGGGCGTCATCGGCAGGCGGTACAGGCACCCGCAACGGCGCCTGTCCAGGGGCTTGCAGCAGCAACTGGCCGCTGTCGTCATCGCTCGCGTCGATCTGGCCAAGTTGTGGCCAGGCACGCTGGGTCAGGAAGCGTCCGTTTTCTTCCTCGACCACCATCCAGCGCCGGTCGCCTTGCAACCCCAACAACCCCACCGGTGATGCCTTCAGGCTTTGCGCCTGCCCCGACTTCACCGGGTATCGATACAACTCACTGAGAAACATCCCTGCTGCCTCGCTTCATGCCAAAAGCCAAGCTTATACCTGGCCGGCACAACGTTCACGCGGCGGTGGTATCCAGCAGCAGGCGCTGCTTGACCACATCGACCAGGCGATCAGGCTGGAACTTGGAAAGGAAGTTGTCACAGCCCACCTTCTTCACCATGGATTCGTTGAAACTGCCCGACAGCGAAGTGTGCAGCACCACATAGAGCTGGCGCAGACGGGCATCGCTGCGGATCTCGGTGGTCAGCCGATAGCCGTCCATTTCCGGCATTTCTGCATCGGTGAACACCATCAGCAGCTTTTCGCACACGTCCTCGCCGGCGTCGGCCCAGCCCTTGAGCATGCGCAGCGCCTTCAGGCCATCACTGGCCACATGCAGCTTCATGCCCAGCTGAGACAGGGTATCGCGCAATTGCGCCAAGGCCACACTGGAGTCGTCCACCAGCAGCACTTCGCGGCCGCGGGCCCGCGCCAGCACTGGGTCGGCGAGCTTGTCGCCAGAAACCCGGGCGTTGTAGGGCACGATTTCGGCCAGCACCTTTTCCACGTCGATCACTTCCACCAGCTTCTCATCGACCTTGGTGATGGCAGTCAGGTAGTGCTGGCGACCGGCACTGGAAGGCGGCGGCATGATCGACTCCCAGTTCATGTTGACGATGCGGTCGACACCGCCCACCAGGAAGGCCTGCACCGAGCGGTTGTATTCGGTGACGATGATGGTGCTGTCCGGCCCCGGCTGTAGCGGGCGCATACCGATCGCCTGGGACAGGTCGATCACCGGCAGGGTCTGCCCGCGCAGGTTGACCACACCGCAGACATAGGCGTGGCGCTGGGGCATCAGGGTCAACTTGGGCAGTTGCAGTACTTCCTGCACCTTGAACACGTTGATCGCGAACAGCTGGCGACCAGCCAGACGAAACATCAGAATTTCCAGGCGGTTCTCACCCACCAGTTGCGTGCGTTGGTCTACCGTGTCGAGAATGCCAGCCATTGGAAAGCCCCCAGGCTTGAGTCTTAAAAGGTGAAATCATCTACCCTGTATCGGCGGCTTCACGCACACCTTGACCCTTGCGGGAAAATGCCGCGCAGATAATTGATATCACTTTACCATCATGTTTTACTGCCGACACGCCATGGCAAATCGGGGGCACGACAAAAGTTCCCTACCCTAGCCCTTGATCAGGGAAACCCTTAGCGGCAATCGGGTGCAACCTGATGTTCGCGATATCCTTTAGCCATTAATGTGACGCCATTCTCATTGCATGAATGGAGTCAGGCTTTTGCTAGCTATCGTTTCGGCGTGCCCGCCCCCTGCGCCTACCCCACGCGCGGGGACTTGATGATGGACACTGCCTTATCGTTCGATGACGCCCTGCAGGGCTTCCTGCTGGATGCCCAGGTACTGCTGACCCAGGCCCAGGAATGCCTGCAGCATCTGGAGCTTATAGACAATGACCCGGATGCCTGCAGTTGCCTGAACAACACCCTCGACACTATCGCCCGTCAAGCTACGCGCCTGGGCTTGCGTGAAGTTGCCCACTACACCACCGCCCTGCAACAGTTGCTCGCCCCGGCCTGTCACGGTGGTTGCCTGCAGCGTGAAGCCCTACCCGCGATAGAGGCGTGCCTGACCTTGCTGGCCTGGCAGTTGGAGCTGGTCGATAGCCGTACAGGGCGGCTGAACCTGGACATCGGCGAGCAACTGGTTCTACTGGGTGAATTGGCCAAAGTCGTACACCCCCCCTTTGCGCCAGCCTGCGCGTCGTGCGATGAAGAAGGCAGCGCGTGCATTCACCCGCCCAGTGACGTGGCAACCGGCAACCGCCCCAGCCGCTCTAATCGCATGCATTAACCTGACGCAAAGTGCAACTAAGCAACTTTATTGAAACCCGACCATGGTCGAACTTGGAAAGTTCACCAGGCTTTCGGTGCATGCCCTTGAATCATTGCCGCGTTAGTTACAGCACAAGTGGGTACAGGGCGATTAAAGGGTGGCACTTTGCTACCCGAAAGGGCCCGACCAGTAGGCGTTTCAACGCGTTACACGGCCGCGACCGATGCAATGCAAAGTGGTAATATGCGCCCCCACAAACGCTTGCGACCGGAACAAAGGTGGCAAGAATACGTGTTCGAAAAAACAACGAAAGTACTGCGCCAAAGCCTCTGAGCAGCATTGTGCAAGGCCTCCATCAGCAATACTTCAGTGGCCTCCCTACCTATGTTTCCACGCTTGAAGACTTCTTTGCATTGCTGCTCCCGCGCCGCCGTGCTGCGTTGGGCAACGGTCGGGCTTTGCGTGGCCTCACTGGTTGCCAACATGGCGCTGTACCTGGCCAACCAGACAATCCCGGCCACCCTGCTGGTGCTGCAGTTGGTCGCCACGCTGGGTGCTGTTGTACAACTGGGGCTGGGCGCCAGGTCGATCCACCTGCGCCCGGCCGAGCTGGCCGAGCGCATGCTCAAGGTGCAAGAAGACGAGCGTCAGCATCTGAGCCGGGAACTGCACGACGACATCGGTCAACTGCTCACCGCTGCCAAGCTGCAACTGCAGTGGCTGCAACGGCGCATGCCCGAAGACTTGCAGGGGCACTGCGACGCCCTGCGCAGCACACTGGATGACACCCTCGGTAACGTGCGCGATGTTTCCGCGCTGCTCAACCCCCGGCAGTTGGCCAGCCTTGGCCTGGAGGCCAGCCTGCGCGCGCACCTGGTACGCACCCTGGCCAGCAGCGGCGTGCACTGGAGCCTGGCGTGCAACCAGCGCCTGGGCGGCATCGACGAAGCCGTGGCCATGGCGGTGTTCCGTATTACCCAGGAGGCAGTGACCAACATGCTGCGCCACGCCCAGGCACACAACCTGGTCATCCGCCTGCAACGCACCCCTGAGGGGCTGGCGTTGTCGATCCACGACGATGGTCGTGGTTTCGCCCCTGCCCGGCACCCGGCCGAAGCCGGTCAGCGCGGCTTGGCCGGCATGCAGGAGCGGGTAATCGCGCTGCAGGGCAGCCTCGACATCACCAGTCAGCCTGGCCGAGGCACGCAGATCGAAGCGATGTTCCCGTGGTCCCCGCGCACCCAGCAACGCGCCAGGAGTATTACCAACCATGACCTGTAGACTACTGCTGGTAGATGACCACTCGCTGATCCGCGCCGGGGTGCGCGCACTGGTCTGCGATATCCCCGGCTATGACGTGGTCGGCGAAGCCGACGACGGCAACCAGCTACTCGACCAGGTACGCACACTGGCGCCCGACATCATCTTGCTGGACATCTCCATGCGTTCGACCAGCGGCCTGGACGCCCTCACCCAACTGCGGGCCAGCGGCAGTACCTGCAAAGTGCTGATCCTCTCCATGCACACCGACCCGGACCTGATCATGCGGGCGCTGGAAAGCGGTGCCCACGGCTACCTGCTCAAGGACACCAGCGCCACCGAGCTGGAACAGGCGCTGGGTGCCGTACGCCACGGTGAGCGCTACCTCAGCCCGGCCATCGCCCACACCGTCATCAACCAGGCGCTGCGGCACACCCAACAAGGCAAGCAAAGCGCTGGCGAACGGCATAATCTGACCTCACGGCAACTTGAGATCCTGCGCCTGATCGTGCGCGGCAAGTCCACCCGGGAAATCGCGGCGGGTCTGGGCCTGTCGATCAAGACCGTGGAAACTCACCGCTCGCAAATCATGAAGCGCCTGCAGATTCACGACGTGGCCGGCTTGGTGCTGTTCGCCGTACGCGAAAAAATCATCAGCCTGGATGACTGAGCAACGGCGACCCGGCAGGCAGGTGCAGGTGCAACGCCGCCGGCCTTGCCTGAAAGCGCAGGCTGGCAGCCTGCAACGGCTCGCCATCGAGATTGATGTCCAACCCTTGCGAACTCTTGATCTCGACCCATGGCAACCTGGCCCGAACGAACAGGCCGTCACCACCCAACAGGTCCCGCAGAGCCCCCACCACTTCCTGTGGTGCAGGCAGAATAGCGACGTCAAGCAAACCGTCGTTGACCATGGCTTCGGGGCACAGCACTTGCCCGCCCCCAGCCTGTCGGCCATTGCCGATACCCAGCGCCAGCAAATCCCCTTGCCAGTGGAAGCCTGGCCCTTGTAGCTCTACCGAAGCCGCCTGTAGCTCACTGAAGCGGGATAACCCGGTGAACAGGTAGGCGGCAGCGCCCAGTACTTTCTTGAGGTCTTCGGAGGTATTGGCGGTGACCTGGCTGCCAAAGCCACCCGTGGCCATGTTGAGGAACAACTGATCGCCAGCCTGCCCCAAGTCTATCGGTTGTGGCGCGATATTCAGCAAGGCCAGCGCCGACGCTGGCTCCAGGGGGATGCCAGCGGCTTTGGCGAAATCGTTGGCCGTCCCCAATGGCAACAAGGTCAGGCTGGCGTTGGTAGCGGCCAAGCCCATGGCCTCGGCCACATCCCGCAACGTGCCGTCCCCGCCACCGGCGACGATATGGCTGTAACCCGCCGCCAGTGCCTCGGCGACCAGCCGTTGGGCGTCGCCCGCCTCCCAGGTAACCCGTACATCCAGCACCCAGCCGCTATTGCGCAGGTCGCGCACGGCGCTGCGCACGTCTTCGTTCATCGCCTGCTTGCCGTGCAGCACCAACATTGCCTTGCGCCCTTGCATGTGCGCGTCTCCGTAAAGTGGACCACCCCCTATCTCGACCACTGGCCCACCCGGATCGTTGCATGCCCTGGAAAAAACAGTGTGCCGGCGCCAGGCCTGCACCTGGTCACGTCGCCGGTCATTTTTTCCACACCTGACAATCCCGGCTATGCTCAGCAAATACCCCTATTGCCATGGACGCGCCCGGCAGTGGCTCCCCCACTGCTGCCAACGGGCGCGTTTTGCTATCTGCAGCCTTTCGCGAGGACTTCGGGTCATGCGCATTCTCTGGACACTGCCCTACCTGCCTTGGCCGACCACCAGCGGCCACAAGACCCGGCAATACCATCTGCTGCGCGCACTGGCCCAGCGCGGTCATCGGATTACCCTGCTGGTGCAGTCGAAGATCCCTCTCTGCGACGCAGCACGTGAGGCCCTTGAGCCCCTACTCGAACGCCTGATCGTGCTACCCCGCAGGCCGCTGCACAGCCCACTCAACCTGCTGGCTTCACCCATCATCGACTACCCCATGCGGGCAATCATCAATGGCCTGGCGCCTTGCCTGCGGCACCGGTTCGAGCAACTGCTGGACGAACCCTGGGACGTGATCCAGATCGAGCACAGTTACAGCTTCCAGCCGTTCGAAAAAGCCCTGCAGGCTCGCAGGCTGCCCTACATGCTTAGTGAGCACACCCTGGAATCGGTAATGGGCAGCGCCTGCCACGATCGCCTGCCGCTGTGGCTGCGCCCGCTCAACGCCTTCGACCGCTGGCGCTACCGGCGCTGGGAGCACCGTGTGCTGCGCCAGCCCACCGAACTGGTGGCTGTCAGCGCCCATGATGCCGAGCTGATCGCGCAGATCAGTGGGCGCCCGGTGAATGTGGTGGTTAACGGCGTGGACTGTGATTTCTACCAGCAGGTGCAACCTGCGCTGCACAGCCAGCGTCTGTTGTTCGTCGGCAATTTCGAATATGGCGCCAATCTGGAGGCCATCGAATGGGCACTGGACGACATCATGCCGAAGGTGTGGATGAGCAACCCGGCGGTGCGCCTGGCGATTGCCGGGCACGCCATGCCGGCCAACTGGAAGCTTCACTGGAACGACCCACGCATTGAATGGTTTGGCTACCGCCCCGACCTGCGTGAACTGCAACGACGTTCAGCGCTGTTCTTTGCTCCCCTGCGTTATGCCGGTGGCTCGAAGGTGAAAATCCTCGAAGCGATGGCCGCCGGCTTACCCGTGATCACCACCGACAAGGGCGTTTCAGGCCTGACCGTGAACAACGGCGAACACTACTTGGGCAGTGACGACGGTGATCAACTGGCATTGCTGATCACCCAGCTGCTCAATCAGCCCTGGCGCATGAGCCAGTTGAGCGATGCCGGGCGCCAGTTTGCCCGCCAGCGCCACGACTGGAGCGTGGCTGCCCAACAACTGGAGAATGTGCACATACGCCTGACCCAGGCGGCACCGGCCGAGGCCACGCCGCTGGCCAGTGCCTGGCTGGGCCGCTCAGCCAAGTAGCTCGCTGAAGGGGATGAATGGCACGATGTCGCCCTGCTTCGGCGTGCTGCCTTCACGCACTTCCACCAGGCCCTCCGCCCAGGCTGCGCTGCGCAGCACACCCGAGCTCTGGTTCTTGTAGATGCGCACGCGGCCCTGTTCGATGCGCGCGCGCAGGTATTCGCGACGCGTACCCGGCTTGGGCCAGTCAAACCCTGCCGGCATGTCGAACCGCAACGGCGTGACGTCAATCACACCCTGACGACGCAGCAGGTAGGGCCGGGTCAGCAGACCGAAGGTGACCAAGGTCGAGGCGGGGTTGCCCGGCAAGCCAATCACCGGCACGCCCTGGAAGTGGCCGAAGGTCAGCGGCTTGCCCGGTTTGATCGCCAGCTTCCACAACGCCAGTTCGCCGGCCTCGCGCAGGGCGGCACCGAGGTAGTCGGCTTCACCCACCGAGACGCCTCCGGTAGACAGAATAAGGTCTACGCCACGCAGTTCAGCCAGGCAGGCGCGAGTGCGCGCCAGGTCATCCGGCAGGATGCCGGCATCGACCACTTCGCAACCCAGCCGCTGCAACCAGCTGACCAGCAGCCTGCGGTTGCTGTTGTAGATCTGCCCAGGCCCGAGCGGCAGGCCTGGCTCGACCAGTTCGTCGCCGGTGGACAGCACCGCCACTTTCACCTTGCGCACCACGTCCAGACGGCCATGCCCCAAGGTCGCCGCCAGGCCCAGTTCGATCGGCCCAAGGCGGGTGCCGGCGCTCATCACCTGCTCGCCCTTGCGGGTCTCCTGACCTTGAGGGCGTATGTTCTGCTCGGTGCGCAACGCTTCAAGAAAGCGCACCCGGCCATCTTCGAGTACTTCGGTGTTTTCCTGCATCTCGACGCAGTCGGCCCCCTCCGGCACAGGCGCACCGGTGAAAATCCGTGCGCAGGTACCCGGTTGCAGCGGCTGGGGCGCATGGCCGGCGAAAATACGCTGGCTGACCGGCAGCGGCTGGCCCTGCCAGTCAGCCAGGCGCAAGGCATAACCGTCCATGGCGCTGTTCGGCCAAGGCGGCAGGTCGAGGGAGGCAACCAGGTCAGTGGCCAGCACGCGGCCTTCGGCTTCAGCCAGCGGCAGGTTTTCGGTCTCGCGGATCGGTGCAGCTTCGGCCAGCGCCAGCAGTTGCTCCAGCGCCTGTTCCACCGGCATCAGCGGCCGGGCCTGGCTGACCTCAGCCACGGCTGTCACAGGCCGCTGCCTGCTTCAGGTGCGCCACGAAGTTGCACGGGCGATGACGGGCATCAAGCTGCTCGGCAAGGATGCCATCCCAACCGGTGCGCACAGCGTTGGTCGAGCCCGGCAGGCAGCACACCAGCGTGCCGTTGGCCAGCCCGGCCAAGGCTCGCGATTGCACGGTGGAGGTGCCAATGTCGGCCACGGAAATCTGCCGGAACAACTCACCGAAGCCGTCCACTTGCTTGTCCAGCAGGCAGGCCACCGCCTCGGGGGTGCTGTCGCGGCCAGTAAACCCGGTACCGCCCGTAATCAGCACCACTTGCACGCTGTCATCGGCGATCCAGGTGGCAACCTGGGCTCGGATCTTGTACAGGTCATCCTTGAGCAGCACGCGCTCGGCAAGGCGGTGACCGGCGGCGCTCAGGCGGTCGACGAACATTTGGCCAGAGGTGTCGGTGTCGAAGGTACGGGTGTCGCTGACCGTCAGTACGGCGATGCTTAGCGCCACGAAGGGGGTATCTGCCTTGGCTTTCATGGGTGTCCGTCACAACAGGATGAGATGGACGCAGTTATATCACAGCGCACCTTTTCCAGCGTTGCCCCCCTAAGCCTTGCCATGGGTCAAGGGGACAAATTAGTCGCTATGCTGCACTTGGAGTGAACTTGCACTAACGTCCTGCGTCATAAATGTCATCTAGCACCATCGCACTTGGAGAAACACGATGATCAAACGGACCCTACCCGCCTTCCTGCTTGCCTTGGGTTTGGGCGCCCTTGCTGGCTGCTCGACCCCAACCGTCATTACCCTGAACGATGGCCGGGAGATCCAGGCAACCGACAAACCGTCCTACGACGAAGACTCTGGCTTCTATGAATTCGAGCAACTCGACGGCAAGCGCACGCGCCTGAACAAGGACCAGATCCGCACCGTCAAAGAGCTCTGATCAAGGCCCCGTTCAGGCCATGGCCCTTTAAACAACAAGGGCTTGCGGGCAAAAACGGGATGCAGTAGGATTTTGGTCATCGGAGTGTAGCGCAGCCAGGTAGCGCGTCTCGTTCGGGACGAGAAGGCCGCAGGTTCGAATCCTGTCTCTCCGACCAAATCCTTGTCAAAAAGCCCGCCTTGCGCGGGCTTTTTGTTGTGTGCGAAAAATACGTCAGTGCGCCGCTTCAGCCTCCAGGGGCACATGCAACCCCTGCAGACCGAGTCAAGCGGTCAGCCGGGAGGTGACTTCGCCCAACTGCCCTGACAAACCATGCAGGCGCTGCCCCGCCTGCTCGGTATGCTGCACCGCTTCCTGGTTGGCCGTGGCAATTCGGGTAATTTCGATCAGGTTACGCGAGATATCTTCGGCCACGCTGGTCTGCTCCTCGGCCGCGGTGGCGATCTGCCGGTTCATGTCGCGGATCGCCTCCACCGCCTGGGTAATACGTTGCAGCATCTGCCCGGCCTGCTCGACCTGCTCAGCCCCTTCCTGGCTACGTTGCTGGCCGCTTTCGATGGCCTTGACCGCCTCCACAGCCCCCGACTGTACCGCTTCGATAATCTGGTGAATTTCTGCAATCGACGCTGCCGTGCGCTGGGCCAGGCTACGCACTTCATCGGCGACCACCGCAAAACCACGCCCGGCTTCGCCCGCACGGGCCGCTTCGATGGCCGCGTTAAGCGCCAGCAGGTTGGTCTGTTCAGCAATGCCGCGGATCACTTCCAGCACTTTGCCTATACGCGTGCTGTCATGCTCCAGATCGCGAATGACCGTCGCCGTGCCGGCGATTTCGCGGTTGACCGCGCCGATAATGTCGATGGTCTGCTGCATCACCTGCTCGCCGGCCTGGGCGCTGTGGTCGGCGTCATCGGCCGCGCGGGCAGCCTCGGCGGCGTGGCGAGCGACCTCTTGGGCAGTGGCGGACATTTCGTGCATGGCCGTGGCCACCTGGTCGGTACGCTGGAACTGGTCATGAGTACCGCGGGCCATGTCACCGGCAATACTGCGCAACTGGCCGCTGGCACCTTCCAGCTCCTGCGCGTTGTCCTGCAGCCGGCCGACAGTATCGGCAAGAAAGTCACGCAGGGTGTTGGCCGCCCGCGCCAGGCGCCCCAGCTCATCCTCCCGACGGCTGTCGACCCGGGCAGCAAAGCAGCCCTGGCTGAGCTGCGCGACGTACTCGATCAACTGGCGGATCGGCTCGATCAGGCTACGGTTGACCAGCCACAGGCTGAGCAGCCCCACCAGCACCGCAGAAGCCAGCATCACCAGCAGGCCCAACCATACCGTGCGCTCGGCACTGGCATTGATGCTGGCTGCACGCTGGCGAGCATCGGCGCGCAGTTGCTCGACCAGCTCGCTCATTTGCTCACTGGCGGCACGGTCCACGCCTTTGACTGCCCGGTCGCCTGCTACCGGGTCGCCGCCTGCCGCCAGGAAGGCCTGGCGGCCTTGCGCATAGGCCTGGCCCAACTGGCGGTGGCTGTCGCGCAATTGCTGCAGCGGCGGCTTGAGCCTGGCATCACTGTTGTCGATCAATTGCCCGAGCAGCTGTTGTACTTGCTCTTCGCGGGCCTGGAACTGCTGCCAGTACTTGTCCATTTCCGCAGGCTGGCGCCCGCGCAACAGCACGTTCTTCCATTCCTGCACCTGGATCTTGAACTGCAGGTTGGCTTCGTCAATCAATTGCGAGGCCCGCAGCGGCCCGTCGACCAGCTCGGCGTAGCCCCGCACGCTGGACGACAGGAACTGGAAACAAACCAGGGCGATCAGCAGCATCGCCAGCACACTGCCGCCGAGCAGCGAGAGAATTTGCACTCTGAGGGATTTACGCAACATCGAGGGTCTCGGAACCAGAGGGAGTAGGCTGAGGCCGCTGTACAGCCCCATTACTGGCAGGCCAAAAAAAAGCTGCCATCACGCAATGGCAGCCAGGTCGAGCACTTACGCAACAGTTGAAGCAAATCTTCTCAGGCAATTACTACAGAAATGTTACAAAGCCACGACACGCTAGCCCGTGGTGAACTGCAGCGCTGCCAGCCGCGCATACAGCGGGCTGTCCTCGATCAACTGACGGTGGGTGCCCACCGCCACCAGCCGGCCCTGGTCGATGACCGCGATGCGCTCGGCATGCTGCACCGTGGCCAGGCGATGGGCGATCACCAGCGTGGTACGGCCGGCCATCAGGCTGGGCAGCGCTTGCTGGATCAAGTATTCGCTTTGTGCATCAAGGGCACTGGTGGCTTCGTCCAGCAACAGGATCGGCGCATCGACCAGCAAGGCCCGGGCAATCGCCAGGCGCTGACGTTGCCCGCCGGAAAGGCCTATGCCGCCCTCCCCCAGTTGTGTCTGGTAGCCTCGGGGCAATTGCCGGATGAATTCGTCGGCATGGGCGCCGCGGGCTGCTGCTTCGACTTCGGCCAAGGTCGCCTCGGGCCGGCCATAACGAATGTTGGCCTCCACCGTGCCACGGAACAGCGAGGGGTTTTGTGCCACCAAAGCGAACTGCCGGCGTAGCTGGTCGGGATCACATGCGGTAACCGGCAGGCCATCAAGCAGGATGCGCCCTTGTTGGGGGTCGTAAAAGCGCAGCAACAGATCGAACAGGGTCGACTTGCCTGCCCCGGAAGGGCCTACCAGGGCGACGGTCTGCCCGGGTTCGATGGTCAGGCTCAGGCCGTCGACAGCTGCCACCGTGGGCCGTGAAGGGTAAGCGAACACGACCTGCTGCAGCTCGATACGCCCACTGGCCCGCGGCTGTGGCAGCACCTGCGCCACGGCGGGCGGCAGGATGGCACTGCGCGCGGCCAACAGTTCGGCAATGCGCTCGGCGGCACCCGCGGCCCGTTGCAGTTCGCCGATCACCTCACTGAGGGTGCCGAAGGCGCTGCCGACGATCAGGCTGTAGAACACGAATGCAGCCAGCTCGCCTGCGGATATACGCCCGGCGATCACATCCATGCCGCCGACCCACAGCATCACCCCCACCGCCCCCAACACCAGCACGATCACCAGGGTAATCAGCCAGGCACGCTGTGTAATCCGCTTGCGGGCAACAGTAAACGCGGCTTCGACCGTATCGGCGAACAATGCGCGGTCGTGCGCCTGGTGGTTGTAGGCCTGCACGGTCTTGATCTGCCCGAGCGTTTCAGCCACGTAGCTGCCCACATCGGCGACCCTGTCCTGGCTCTGCCGCGACAGGCTGCGCACCCGACGGCCGAACAACAGGATCGGTGCCAACACCAGTGGCAGCGTTACCACCACGATGCTGGTGAGCTTGGGGTTGGTGATGAACAGCAAGACCACACCACCAATGACCATCAGCGCGTTGCGCAGGAACATCGACAGCGATGAACCGATCACCGATTGCAGCAAGGTGGTGTCCGCAGTCAGCCGAGACTGGATCTCGGAGCTGCGATTGTCTTCGAAAAAACCTGGGTGCAGGCCGATCAGGTGATCGAAGACGGCACGACGGATATCGGCCACACAACGCTCGCCAATCCACGACACCAGATAGAAACGGCTGAAGGTACCCACCGCCAGCGCCAGCACCAGCAGCAGGAACAGCCCGATGGTCTGATTGAGCTGATGCGCGGAGCGGGTCATGAAGCCTTGATCCACCAGCAGGCGGATGCCTTGGCCCATCGACAGGGTAATGGCAGCGGTGACCACCAGCGCCAGCAATGCCAGCAGCACCTGGCGGCGATAAGGGCGAACGAACTGCCAAGCCAGGCGCAAGGCGCGGCGTTGGCGCGGAGAAACCGATTCGGGCATGGCAACGACCACAAAGGGTGGGGAAGCCGCAGCCTACCACTCATCCCGGTCGGGAGACTGCATGAAGGTTGCTATAACGCATCGATCTAACCAGCTTATGGAGCTTTCACAGGGTTTCTGCTGGACTGTTGCTGCCGTGACCCGGAAGCTGTCACAGGCCAGTCACGGCGCAGGGCTACCCTGAGCTTGAACCTGAAGAGGAGACAGTGCATGAGCTTGCAGCATGGCAGTGATAACCAGAAGCCCCAAACCTCCCCGCAACCGCAAGTATGCGGTTCGATCATCGACGCCAAGGGGCGCGAAGTGCCGATCACCGAGCAGATGATCCAGCAGGCCTGCAAGGCCCTGGAAGAAAGCCGTGTCGAGCGCGTACGCAAAGGTTGATCGGCGAATTCTTTGCAACCCGGCGCTTGCGCCGGGTTTTTATTGGCCCAGCCAGTGGGCTTGGCCGCCCCCACAGGTAACCGCACCTACCTGCAAGATCAAGGCAAGGCGTGCTTAGACCAACACCCCACCCAGGGCACTGACCAACTGCGCCAACTGCGGCGCCTCCCCGTGCAAGCGCACGGCCAGCCCCTCGATCTCGCGCCTTTGCGGGTATTGCTTGCGCAACTGGTCGAACGCTGCTCGCTGTTGCTGCGGATCATCGCTGAGGCTACGGCGGAAATCAGCATCATCACGGCGCGGGTCATACACGGCGCGACACAGGGTGGCCAAGGCCCAGGACAGGTCGGTGCTGGCATCCAGCTCGATCTGCGCCAGCGGTGGCTTGGGCAGCAGCTCGGCCAGTCGCACCTGCTCATTCACACCGAGGAAGCGACACAGCGCCTGGTAGATCTGCGCCGTGCCACGCTGGCGGCCATCGAGGCTATAGCCGGCAATGTGCGGCGTAGCCAGGGTGCACAGGTCGGCCAACGTCAGGTCGACCTGCGGCTCCCCTTCCCACACATCCAGCACCGCGTGCACGTCTTCACGGTCCAGCAGCAGCTCGCGCAGGGCCACGTTGTCCACCACCGGGCCACGGCTGGCGTTTACCAGCCAGGCACCCGGGCGCAACTGTGCCAGCTGCGCCTGCCCCAGCAGGTGCCAGGTCGGGTGCTGGCCGCCGCGTTGCAACGGGGTATGCAAGCTGATCACATCGCACTGCTGCAGGATGGTTTCGAGGCTGACGTAGTCGCCGCCCTCCGCGGCCTGACGCAATGGGTCGCACACCAGCACCTTCCAGCCCAGGCCATGCAGCACCCGCACGAGGCGGCCACCCACTTCACCCGCGCCGACAACGCCATATACGCGCTCAGGCAATGCCACGCCATCCAGTTCGGCCAGGGTCAGCAGGCTGCCCAGCACGTAATCGACCACGCCACGGGCATTGCAGCCAGGTGCGCTGCTCCAGCGGATGCCAGCTTCTGCAAAGTAGTCCAGGTCCAGGTGATCAGTGCCGATGGTGCACGTGCCGACAAAGCGTACACGGCTGCCTTCGAGCAACTGACGGTCGACCTTGGTCACCGAGCGCACCAGCAGGATATCGGCGTCCTTGACGCTGGCAGCATCGAGGCTTCGGCCGGGGTAGCGGCGAATTTCACCGAAACCCTGGAAGAAGGCATCGAGCAGCGGGATGTTCTCGTCGGCAACTATCAGCATGGCGCTCTCCTGTCTGGGGAGCGCAGTGTAGGCGCAACGCCGGGCGTGTTCCAGAGCGATTCAGTCGGCTTTCTTGCGGATCCAGTACAGGAAAGTGCCGGCGTCCTCTTGTTGCTGCAGCAGCTCGTGGCCGAGGAAGTTGCAGAACTTGGGGATGTCGCGGCGGGTCGACGGGTCGGTGGCGATGACCTTGAGCAGGCCGCCGGCGGCCAGGTTGCGTACGTGCTGGTGCAGCATCATCACGGGTTCCGGGCAGTTCAGGCCGGTGGCATCGAGGATGGCGTCGGGGGTGAAATCGGTCATGGGGGGGCTCCGAAAATGATCGCTATTGTCGCGCATAGCGCGACGCGGTCCAAGCACGGCTTTCAAACCCAGCGCTCTTGATCTTGATCTTGATCTTGATCTTGATCTTGATCTTCGCGACTTCAGGAGGCCGAACGCAGGCCTTGCGAAGGGAGGTGACGGGCATGGATGCCCGTCAAGCGCTGGGCCCCAGGATGGGGCCTGCAGCGCGGTCCTCCCGGG
>NZ_JBQENN010000020.1:107450-120692 GCF_052044625.1 Pseudomonas sp. 22515 | reverse complement strand
TCCATGCCCGTCACCTGCCTCCGCAAGGCCTGCGTTCGGCCTCCTGAAGTCGCGAAGATCAAGATCAAGATCAAGATCAAGATCAACAGCAACAGCAACAGCAACAGCAACAGCAACAGCAACAGCAACAGCAACAGCAACAGCAACAGCAACAGCAACAGCANNNNCAACAGCAACAGCAACAGCAACAGCAACAGCAACAGCAACAGCAACAGCAACAGCAACAGCAACAGCAACAGCAACAGCAACAGCAACAGCAACAGCAACAGCAACAGCAATAGGCAACGCTGGGGGAGGCACAGACAAAACCCTACAATCCGAGTAAAGTGCCGCCCCCGCCGTTTACAGCAAAAGGATCCCTTCCATGACACACCCTTTGGATATCGCCGTCGTCGGCGCCACCGGCAGCGTCGGTGAAGCCTTGGTGCAGATCCTCGAGGAACTGGCATTCCCGGTTGCCACCCTGCACCTGCTGGCCAGCATGGAATCGGCGGGCAGCAGCGTGATGTTCGCTGGCAAGAAACTGAAGGTGCGCGAAGTCGACAGCTTCGACTTCGCCCAGGTCAAGCTGGCCTTCTTCGCCACCGGCGCCGCCGTCAGCCGCAGCTTTGCCGGCAAGGCGCTGCAGGCGGGCTGCACGGTCATCGACCTGTCCGGCGGCCTGGACGACGCCCTGGCCCTGGTGCCGGAAGCCAACGCCGAACGCCTGGCCAGCCTGTCGTTGCCAGCGCGCATTGTCAGCCCATGCTCGGCCGCAGTAGCCCTGGCCGTCGCGCTGGCGCCGCTCAAAGGCCTGCTGGACATCGAGCGGGTACAAGTGATGGCCGCGTTGGCGGTGTCGGCGCAAGGCCGTGAAGCGGTCAGCGAGCTGGCCCGGCAAACCGCCGAACTGCTCAATGCCCGCCCGCTGGAGCCGCGCTTCTTCGACCGCCAGGTGGCATTCAACCTGCTGGCCCAGGTCGGTGCTGCCGACGAGCAGGGCCATACCGCGCTGGAGCGCCGCCTGGTCAGCGAACTGCGCGTGCTGCTGGGCCTGCCTGAACTGAAGATTTCCGTGAGCTGTGTTCAAGTCCCGGTGTTTTTCGGCGATAGCTTCAGTGTGGCCGTGCAAAGCCGTCGCCCGGTAGACCTGGCAGCGGTCAACCAGGCCCTGGAGGCAGCCGACAGCATCGAACGGGTGGAAAACGATGATTATCCGACCCCGGTAGGTGACGCAGTGGGCCAAGACGTGGTCTATGTTGGACGTGTACGTCACGGTGTCGATGAAGACCAGCAACTCAACCTCTGGCTAACCACTGACAACGTGCGCAAAGGCGCCGCGCTCAATGCCGTGCAAGTGGCGCAATTGTTGATTAAACACATGCCGTAAAAGATACTGGCGAGCACTTTTGTCCTGCTCCGCATGCAGGTTTCGGGACGATTCATACAAGGGAAGAGGTCATGCTTCGAATTCGCAAACTGGTTCTGGCCATGGCTGCAGCATCCGCGCTGTCGTCTGGCATGGCGAATGCGCTGGGCCTGGGGGAGCTGACCCTGAAGTCGGCACAGAATCAGCCGCTGGACGCCGAGATCGAATTGCTCGACGTGCGCGACCTCAAAGCCGCCGAGGTGGCGCCGAGCCTGGCGCCACCGGAAGAGTTCAGCAAGGCCGGGGTGGCGTTTCCGACCTACCTCGAAGACCTGACCTTCACACCGGTGATCAACCCCAACGGCAAAAGTGTGCTGCGCGTGACTTCCAGTCAGCCGCTGCCAGGTCCGGTGGTCAAGTTCCTGGTGCAGGTGATGTGGCCGCAGGGCCGTCTGCTGCGTGACTATAGTGTGCTGCTCGACCAGGCCAAGGCGCAGGGCGACAAGCCGGCGGCAGGCAATGTCACACCGGCCATGACCGGTGCCGGCAACTACACCACCCAGCGTCGCGACACCTTGTGGCAGATTGCTGCGCGTAACACCCAGGGTGGGTCGATCCAGCAGACCATGATCGCGATCCAGGCATTGAACCCGGACGCCTTCATCGGCAACAACATCAACCAGCTGAAGGTTGGCCAGGTACTGCGCCTGCCCGACCAGCAGCAGATCCAGAGCATCGCCCAGGGCGAAGCGAACCGCGAGGTGGCCGAGCAGTATGCGGCCTGGCGTGAAGGCCGTCGCCTGGGGCCGCGTGCCCGCCAGCTGGATGCCACCCGCCGTGGCGCCGCCGAAGCTGCACCGTCGCGTATCGCCCAGGGCGACAACCTGCGCCTGGTCAGCCCGGGCAAGCAGGCCGGTGCAGGCCAGGCCAAGGCGTTGAATGACGAGCTGGCCATGGCCCAGGAAAGCCTGGACACCAGCCGTCGCGACAACGAAGAACTGAAAAGCCGCATGGCCGACCTGCAGAGCCAGCTAGACAAGCTGCAGCGCCTGATCGAGCTGAAGAACAACCAGTTGGCACGCCTGGAAGGCCAGGGCGCAGACGCATCGGCAGCGGCTGCCGCTACTCCGGAGCAGCCCGTGGTCAATCCGGCGCCTGCTGCTGCCGATACCGCACCCAAGCCTGTGCCGGACGCCCAGCCAGCACCCGCCAGCCAGCCGAAGGGTACGCTCGATTCGGTCCTGGGCAACCCGTGGCTTTTGGGGGTGATTGCCGGTTCCAGCATTCTGGTGCTGGCACTGCTGCTGTGGCTGCTGGCGCGCAAGCGCAAAGCCCAGCAAGAAGCCGAGAAGCACCTGCGCATGGCGCGGGCGCTGGAAGAAGAGCAGGGCGCAGGTTTCGACAGCGATACCGAGAGCTTCGACGGCGTCGAAGCCCGGGAGCCTGGCGTAACCCTGTCGCCGGCTGTGGTTGCCGCTTCGGCCGCAGCTGCCGTCGCTGCGGAAAAAGTGGCAGAACCGGTCGCTGAGGCAGAACCCGAGCCTGAGCCGCAAGCAGACCCGCACGCCGCGCTGCTGGCGCAAGTTGACCAATGCCTGGCCGAAGGCCGCCTTAATCGTGCTACCGAGCTGCTGGAGCCCGCCGTGGCCGCCGCGCCGGAGCGTGACGACCTGCGCCTGAAGCTGATGGACGTGTACGCCCGTCAGGGTGACCAGAGCGCGTTCGCTGAACAGGAGCGTCAGTTGCCGGCCAGCGAGCAGAATGTTGCCCAAGTCGCCGGCCTGAAAGAGCGTTACCCCGCCATGCTCGGCCTGGCTGCTGCCGGCCTGGGTGCGGCGGCGCTGGCTGCTGAAATGGATGAGCAGTACGTGCAAGAGTTGCTGCACGATGAGCCCGAAGCGCCGGTGGTTGCCGACGTGGTGCCTGACGAGTTGTCCGGGTTCGAGCCGCACGTGGAGGCTGAGCCAGAGGCTGTCGCGCAAGCAGAGCCTGACGCTGAGCTGGACGCCTTCGATGAAGTGCCAACGCTCGATGCAACGGACCTGGCCGAGCAGGATCTGGACAGCGCCTTCGACCTGAGCCTGGGTGAAGACCTGGCCGATCAAGACCCGCTGGCCGCGTCCGTGCTGGACGAGCCGATGGCACAGGGGGACGTACCCGACGAGCTGGTAATCGCTGAGCCTGTGCTGGATGAGCCCGTACAGGAAGAAGCTCAGCCAGAAGAACAGCCCTTTGCCGTGGATGCCGAGCTGCAAGCCGACGCCGACGCTGATTTCGAGGCCATGCTGGCTCAGGCCGAGCCTCAGCCTGCCGTGGACCTGTCTGATTTCGACCTTGACGTCAGCGAGCCGGTTGCCCCAGCCGCCCCGGAGGCGCTGGAGCAAGATCCGCTGGATGTCGCGTCCGAACTGGCTGCCTTCGACAGCGAACCGGAGTTTGACCCGGTCTCCGAGTTCGACCTGCCATCGGACTTCGACCTGTCCCTGTCGCTGGAAGACGATTCGCCGGCCGCCAAGAGCTTTGCCTCGGAGCTCAATGACGTCAACGCCGAGCTGGACAAGCTGTCACAGAGCCTCGAAACGCCATCGCTGGAGCCGCACTTCACCAGCGAAGACGCGGTGGCGCAGCCAGAGCCCGAGCCTTTGGATGACCTGGACTTCGACTTCTTCTCCGGCAGTGACGAAGTCGCCACCAAGCTCGACCTGGCCCGTGCCTATATCGACATGGGTGACAGCCAGGGCGCGCGCGACATCCTCGATGAAGTGGTCAAGGATGGCGACGACAGCCAGCGTCAGGAAGCCGAGGACATGCTCTCCCGGCTGGTCTGATGCATGCAGGTCAGGCCTCTTGGCGGGCTGACCGCGCCCGCGAAGAGGCCCGCACATGCAGTGCGCAACCACCGGCAGCCCTACGAGGCTGCCGTTGTCGTTATAATCCCCGCCATTCCGTACACCCCACAGGTTTCATGCTCTTGGACATCATCGACACCGCTACCGCCGAATCCGCGGCCGAAGGCTACTCCCGCATCGCCCTGGGCGTGGAATACAAAGGCGCGCGCTACCGCGGCTGGCAACGTCAGGCCAGCGGCGTGCCGAGTGTCCAGCAAGCCCTGGAGCAAGCGCTGTCCAAGGTCGCCAACGAGCCGATTTCGGTGGTCTGCGCCGGGCGTACCGACGCCGGCGTTCACGGCTGCGGGCAGGTCGTGCACTTCGATACTCGTGCCGTGCGTGACGAGCGCGCCTGGACCATGGGCACCAACTTCAACCTGCCGCACGACATCAGTGTGGTCTGGTCGCGACCAATGCCGGCCGACTTTCATGCCCGCTTCAAGGCCTGCGCCCGGCGCTACCGCTACGTCATCTACAACGACCCGATTCGCCCGGCGCACCTGGCCGAAGAGGTGACCTGGAACCACCGTCCGCTGGACGTCGATCGCATGGCCGAGGCGGCGCAGTTCCTGCTGGGTACCCACGACTTCAGCGCCTTCCGTGCCAGCCAGTGTCAGGCCAAGTCACCGATCAAGCACATCTACCACCTGCGTGTTACCCGCCATGGCCAGATGATCGTGCTGGACGTGCGTGCCACCGCCTTCCTGCACCACATGGTGCGTAACATTGCCGGTGTGCTGATGGCCATCGGCGCCGGCGAGCGTCCGGTTGCCTGGGCACGCGAGGTGCTGGAAGGGCGCAACCGCCGTGAAGGTGGGGTAACGGCCCACCCATACGGGCTTTACCTGGTGCAGGTGGAGTACCCCGAAGCGTTTGCGTTGCCCAAGCGTTACATCGGCCCACACTTTTTGAGTGGTTACGAGGCGTTGGCAGACTGACGAGCGAAAAGCCATTTGCTAACATCCGCCCTTTCGCCGTAACAATCAGGGTTCTTGTTCCATGAGCAATGTTCGCAGCAAGATCTGCGGGATTACCCGCATCGAAGACGCACTGGCCGCTGCCGAAGCGGGGGCCGATGCCATCGGCTTCGTCTTCTATGCCAAGAGCCCGCGGGCGGTGGACGTACGCCAGGCGCGGGCGATCATTGCCGAGCTGCCGCCGTTCGTGACCACGGTCGGGCTGTTCGTCAATGCTACGCGCTGTGAGCTGAACGAGATCCTCGAAGTGGTTCCGCTGGACCTGCTACAGTTTCACGGCGATGAAACCCCGCAGGACTGTGAAGGCTACCACCGCCCCTGGATCAAGGCCCTGCGTGTGCGCCCTGGCGATGACCTGGAGGCGGCCTGTCAGCGTTACGCGGGTGCCCGCGGCATTTTGTTGGACACCTATGTGCCAGGCGTGCCAGGTGGAACCGGCGAGGCGTTCGACTGGTCATTGGTACCGGCGCGTCTTGGCAAGCCGATCATCCTCGCGGGTGGGCTGTCGGCCGATAACGTTGGCCAGGCCATTGCCCGGGTAAAGCCTTATGCGGTGGATGTCAGTGGTGGCGTCGAACAGGCCAAGGGCATCAAGGACGCGGCGAAGATCGAGGCCTTCATGCGTGCGGTGAAACAGGCTTGATGGCAGATGTGACGGCTGGCTGCGCGCCATCGTCCATAGCTTTCGCAGCCCTGCGGGCCGCTGCCAGCACCTGTGGTGGCAAACAACACATTAGCGGTGGAGTGGCGCGCTGGAAGCCCCGGCGGCCGGTCCACCATCGTTTCATAAAAGATTTTGAGCTCAAGGGCAGGGTAGGGCCGGTGACGCCGTCCCCCGCCTGCCAATACTGGAGAAAGAAAGCATGAGCAACTGGTTAGTCGACAAACTGATCCCTTCGATCATGCGTTCCGAGGTGAAAAAGAGCTCGGTGCCTGAGGGCCTGTGGCACAAGTGCCCGTCCTGCGAGGCCGTGCTGTATCGTCCGGAGCTGGAAAAGACCCTGGATGTCTGCCCCAAGTGCAATCACCACATGCGCATCGGCGCACGTGCGCGCATCGACATCTTCCTTGACGCCGAAGGCCGGGCCGAACTGGGCGCCGACCTGGAACCGGTCGACCGGCTGAAGTTCCGTGATGGCAAGAAGTACAAGGACCGCCTGACCGCTGCGCAGAAGCAGACTGGCGAAAAGGACGCGCTGATCTCCATGAGCGGCACCCTGATGGGCATGCCGATCGTGGTTAGCGCCTTCGAGTTCTCGTTCATGGGCGGCTCCATGGGTGCCATCGTCGGCGAGCGCTTCGTCCGCGCGGCCAACTATGCCCTGGAAAACCGCTGCCCAATGGTTTGCTTCTCCGCTTCGGGGGGGGCGCGCATGCAGGAAGCGCTGATCTCGCTGATGCAGATGGCCAAGACCTCTGCCGTGCTGGCGCGCCTGCGCGAAGAAGGCATCCCGTTCATCTCGGTCCTGACCGACCCGGTGTATGGCGGTGTTTCCGCCAGCCTGGCCATGCTCGGCGACGTCATCGTCGGTGAGCCGAAGGCCCTGATCGGTTTCGCCGGCCCACGCGTGATCGAGCAGACCGTACGCGAGAAGCTGCCTGAAGGCTTCCAGCGCAGTGAGTTCCTGCTGGAGCACGGTGCCATCGACCTGATCATCTCCCGTGGCGAATTGCGTCCGCGTCTGGCCCGCCTGCTGGCGCAGATGACCGGTCAGCAAACGCCGGAAGAAGCGCGTGAGGCGGCTGCCGTCGCGTGATGAAACAACGATCCCTGGGCGAATGGCTCGCCTACCTCGAGCAGTTGCACCCCTCGGCCATCGACATGGGCCTGGAGCGGTCGCAGAAGGTGCTTGCCCGCTTGGCGCTGGGCAAGCTGGCGCCGCGCGTGGTGACAGTAACCGGCACCAACGGCAAGGGTTCGACCTGCGCCTTTGTGGCGTCGTTGCTGCGTGCCCAGGGGCTCAAGGTCGGTGTGTACAGTTCGCCGCACCTGCTACGTTACAACGAGCGGGTGGTGATCGATGGCCAAGAGGCCAGCGATGAGCGCCTGTGCGAAGCCTTCGCCGCCGTCGAGGCGGCGCGGGGCGATATTTCCCTGACCTACTTCGAGATGGGGACGTTGGCCGCGTTCTGGTTGTTCTACCAGTCGCAGCTGGATGCGGTGGTGCTGGAGGTGGGCCTGGGTGGCCGCCTGGATACCGTCAACGTAGTGGATGCCGACTTCGCCCTGGTGACCAGCATCGGTGTCGACCATGTTGATTACCTGGGTGATACCCGCGAGCTGGTGGCCTTCGAGAAGGCTGGCATCTTCCGCCCGGGCAAGCCGGCCCTGTGCGGTGATCTGGATCCGCCCGGGCCGTTGCTGGACAAGGCCGCCGAACTGGCCGCGCCACTGTTCCTGCGTGGTCGGGAATTCGACCTGACCAGCGCCGAAGGCTGCTGGAGCTGGCGTGGTACTGCCGCCGATGGTGCGCAGGTCGAGCTGCGTGACCTGCCTTTGCTAGACCTGCCCATGGAAAACGCCACGCTGGCCTTGCAGGCTTACCTGCTGATGGGGCTGCCGTGGGACGCGGTGCAAGTTCGCCAGGCGTTGCTGGATACCCGTATCACTGGGCGTCTCGACCTCCGTCTGTTGAACTGGCAGGGTAAGCCGGTAGCGTTGCTGCTGGATGTCGGGCATAACCCGCATGCGGCGCAGTACCTGGCCAGGCGCCTGGCGGCCCGGCCGCTCAAGGGGCGCCGCCTCGCGGTGTTTGGCCTGCTCGCCGACAAGGATCTGGAGGGCGTTATCGCGCCGCTTCAGGGCCTCATCGACGACTGGGCGGTGGCGCCGCTGGATACCCCGCGCAGTCGCCCGGCCGCAGAACTGGCCTCGTCCTTGGCGAACCTCGGTGCCACGGTGAAGTCTTATGCCAGCGTCGACGCCGCCCTTGAAGGGCAATGTGCGCAGGCGACGGCGGATGATCAGATCCTGCTGTTCGGTTCGTTTTTCTGTGTCGCCCAGGCGCTGGAATGGCTGGAGCGGCACGCCCAGGAGGGTGGAATAGATGGCTGTGCTGGATAAAGGGATGAAACAGCGCATGGTGGGTGCGCTGGTGCTGGTGGCGCTGGCGGTTATCTTCCTGCCGATGCTGTTTACCCGCGAGGACGAGATGCGCCAGGTGCACGTCGAAGCCCCGCAGGCACCGGCCATGCCCAGCCTACCGGAAGTGAAGGTGGAGCCGGTTGCCGTGCCGGAGCCACAGGTTATTGCGCAGGAGGCGCAGCCGGCGCCGGTGGTGATCGACGAGGCCACTGCGCCGGCGAGTACGCCCAGCCAGCCAATCACCCCGTCGCCGCAGACCCAGGCGCAGGTTCAGCCGTCCAAGCCGCAGGCGCCCGCGCCCGCGCCCAAGGTGGAGGCCAAGGCTGCTGCAACACCAGCGCCTGCCGCGCCATCGAAGATCGACGCCAATGGCCTGCCCGTCAGTTGGTCGATCCAGCTGGCCAGCCTGTCCAACCGCGCCGGTGCCGAAAAGCTGCAGCAAACCCTGCGTAGCCAGGGTTACAACGCCTATATCCGTACGGCGGGTGGCATGAACCGCGTGTACGTGGGGCCGTTGATCGAGCGCGCCGAAGCCGAGCGCGTGCGTGACGCCATCAACCGTCAGAACAGCCTCAAGGGCTTTGTGGTGCGCTTCCAGCCTGAGCGCAGCTGATTCCCCGGGGCGGCTAGGCCGCCCATTCGCGGGTGAGCCCGCGCCTGCAGGTACTGCGCCGCTGCAAGGCTCAGCCAGAACCAGTTGGGGGCGGGTTTGCCTGCCAATGGCCCAACACCAATCCAGCTGACATTCCGCTTACTCCCGGCCCGCCGCTCTGGTAAAATGCGCCGCCTCAAACGTCTGCAGGCAGCACCGTGGCATTTACCTTGGTTGATTGGGCGATCATTGCGATCATCGCCGTCTCCACACTGATCAGTCTCAAGCGCGGCTTCGTCAAGGAGGCCTTGTCCTTGCTCATCTGGATCATTGCCGGTGCGGTTGCCTGGATGTTCGGCGGTTCGCTCTCGGTGTATCTTGAGAGCTATATCCAGACGCCATCGATGCGCGTCATCGCTGGCTGCGCCATTCTTTTCGTCGCCACCTTGCTGGTGGGGGCCATGGTCAACTTCCTTGTCGGTGAGCTGATCCGCGTGACCGGGCTGTCCGGCACCGATCGTTTCCTGGGCATGGCCTTCGGTGCTGCGCGCGGGGCCTTGCTGGTAGTGGTGGCCATAGGCCTGATCAGCCTGGGGCCGGTTCAACAAGACACCTGGTGGCAGGAATCACGCCTGATACCACAATTTCTCTTGGTCGCCGACTGGTCGAAAAACCTGATTCTGGGTTTCACCGGCCAATGGACGCCCAGTGGGCTGATCAGCACTCCGGCTGATCTTCCGTTCAAGGAACAGTTGCTCGGGCCGTCCAAGCCCTGAGCGCTATTCACTCAAGTTTCATCAAAGTAGGGGTTGCGTCGCATGTGTGGCATCGTCGGTATCGTCGGTAAGTCGAACGTCAATCAGGCGCTGTATGACGCGCTTACGGTCCTCCAGCACCGCGGCCAGGACGCTGCCGGTATCGTGACCAGCCATGACGGCCGGTTGTTCCTGCGCAAGGATAATGGCCTGGTGCGCGACGTGTTCCAGCAGCGCCACATGCAGCGCCTGGTAGGCAACATCGGCATCGGCCACGTGCGCTACCCCACTGCGGGCAGCTCGACCTCGGCCGAGGCCCAGCCGTTCTACGTCAACTCGCCTTACGGCATCACCCTGGCTCACAACGGCAACCTGACCAACGTCGAGCAGTTGGCCAAGGAGATCTACGAGTCCGACCTGCGCCACGTCAACACCAACTCCGACTCGGAAGTGCTGCTGAACGTGTTCGCCCACGAACTGGCAGTGCGCGGCAAGTTGCAGCCGACCGAAGAAGACGTGTTCGCTGCGGTCTCCCATGTGCACAGCCGCTGCGTTGGCGGTTACGCCGTCGTGGCCATGATCACCGGCTACGGCATCGTAGGCTTCCGCGACCCCCATGGCATTCGCCCGGTGGTGTTCGGTCAGCGTCACACCGACGAAGGTGTGGAATACATGATCGCGTCGGAAAGCGTCGCCCTGGACGTGCTCGGCTTCACCCTGATCCGCGACCTGGCACCGGGCGAAGCGGTGTACATCACCGAAGAAGGCCAGTTGTTCACCAAGCAGTGCGCCGAATCGCCAAAGTTGCAGCCGTGCATCTTCGAGCACGTCTACCTGGCGCGCCCGGACTCGATCATCGATGGGGTCTCGGTGTACAAGGCGCGTCTGCGCATGGGTGAAAAGCTGGCCGACAAGATCATGCGCGAGCGCCCCGATCATGATATCGACGTGGTCATCCCGATCCCGGATACCAGTCGCACTGCCGCGCTGGAACTGGCCAACCGGCTGGGCGTCAAGTTCCGCGAAGGTTTCGTCAAGAACCGTTACATCGGCCGTACCTTCATCATGCCCGGCCAGGCCGCGCGCAAGAAGTCGGTGCGTCAGAAGCTCAACGCCATCGAGCTGGAGTTCCGCGGCAAGAATGTGATGCTGGTGGACGACTCGATCGTGCGCGGCACCACCTGCAAGCAGATCATCCAGATGGCCCGCGAAGCCGGCGCCAAGAATGTCTACTTCTGCTCCGCGGCCCCTGCAGTACGCTACCCCAACGTCTACGGCATCGACATGCCGAGTGTTCACGAACTGATCGCCCACAACCGCACCACCGAACAGGTGGGTGAGTTGATTGGCGCCGATTGGCTGGTCTATCAGGACTTGCCAGACCTGATCGATTCGGTCGGCGGCGGCAAGATCAAGATCGAGCAGTTCGATTGCGCGGTGTTCAACGGCGAATACGTCACTGGCGACATCGACGAAGCCTACCTCGACCGCATCGAGCAGGCCCGTAATGACCTGGCCAAGGTCAAGAACCAGGCCGTCAGCGCGATCATCGACCTTTACAACAACTGATTTTGGGAGCGACGGCATGACGGATCAATGGGATGCCGGGCGACTGGACAGTGACCTCGAGGGTGTCGGTTTCGACACCCTGGCGGTTCGCGCTGGTCAAAACCGTACCCCGGAAGGCGAGCACAGCGAAGCGCTGTTCCTGACCTCCAGCTATGTGTTCCGCACGGCAGCCGATGCTGCTGCGCGCTTTGCCGGCGAAACGCCGGGCAACGTCTATTCGCGCTACACCAACCCATCGGTGCGTGCCTTCGAGGAGCGCCTGGCGGCCATGGAAGGTGCCGAACAGGCCGTGGGTACGTCTACTGGCATGGCGGCTATCCTGGCCGTGGTCATGTCGCTGTGCAGTGCCGGTGACCATGTGCTGGTGTCGCAGAGCGTATTCGGCTCCACCATCAGCCTGTTCGAGAAGTACTTCAAGCGCTTTGGCCTACAGGTGGACTACGTGCCACTGGTCGACCTCACCGGCTGGGAAAAGGCCATCAAGGCCAACACCAAGCTGCTGATCGTCGAATCGCCCTCCAACCCGCTGGCCGAGTTGGTCGATATCACTGCGCTCAGCGAAATCGCCCATGCTCAGGGTGCCATGCTGGTGGTGGACAACTGTTTCAGTACCCCGGCGTTGCAGCAGCCGCTGAAGCTGGGTGCCGACATTGTGTTCCACTCGGCCACCAAGTTCATCGATGGCCAGGGCCGCTGCATGGGCGGTGTGGTTGCCGGCCGTACCGAGCAAATGAAAGAGGTGGTGGGTTTCCTGCGAACCGCAGGTCCAACCCTCAGCCCGTTCAACGCCTGGATCTTCACCAAGGGCCTGGAAACGCTGCGCCTGCGTATGCGTGCACACTGCGAGAGCGCTCAGGCCCTGGCCGAATGGCTGGAGCAGCAAGACGGCGTGGAGAAGGTGCATTACGCCGGCCTGCCCAGCCACCCGCAGCACGAACTGGCCAAGCGCCAGATGAGCGGTTTTGGTGCAGTGGTCAGCTTCGAGGTCAAGGGTGGCAAAGAGGGCGCGTGGCGTTTCATCGACGCTACCCGTGTGATTTCCATCACTACCAACCTGGGTGACAGCAAAACCACCATCGCTCATCCGGCTACCACCTCACACGGTCGCCTGTCGCCGCAGGAGCGTGAAGCGGCGGGTATCCGCGACAGCCTGATCCGCGTTGCCGTGGGCCTGGAAGACGTGGCCGACCTGCAGGCTGACCTGGCGCGCGGGCTGGCGGCATTGTGATCGAAATCAGCGGCAGCACCCCGGGCCACAATGGCCGGGTAGCCTTGGTCACGGGCGCCGCCCGCGGCATCGGTCTTGGCATTGCCGCATGGCTGATCTGCGAAGGCTGGCAAGTGGTGCTGAGTGATCTGGACCGCCAGCGGGGTACCAAAGTGGCCAAGGCGTTGGGCGACAACGCCTGGTTCATCACCATGGACGTTGCCGACGAGGCCCAGGTCAGTGCCGGCGTGTCCGAAGTGCTCGGGCAGTTCGGCCGGCTGGACGCGCTGGTGTGCAATGCGGCCATTGCCAACCCGCACAACCAGACGCTGGAAAGCCTGAGCCTGGCCCAATGGAACCGGGTGCTGGCGGTCAACCTCAGCGGGCCCATGCTGCTGGCCAAGCATTGTGCGCCGTACCTGCGTGCGCACAATGGGGCGATCGTCAACCTGACCTCTACCCGGGCTCGGCAATCCGAACCCGACACCGAGGCTTACGCGGCAAGCAAGGGCGGCCTGGTGGCTTTGACCCATGCCCTGGCCATGAGCCTGGGCCCGGAGATTCGCGTCAATGCGGTGAGCCCGGGTTGGATCGATGCCCGTGATCCGTCGCAGCGCCGTGCCGAGCCGTTGAGCGAAGCTGACCATGCCCAGCACCCAACGGGCAGGGTAGGGACCGTGGAAGATGTCGCGGCCATGGTTGCCTGGTTGCTGTCACGCCAGGCGGCATTTGTCACCGGCCAGGAGTTTGTGGTCGATGGCGGCATGACCCGCAAGATGATCTATAGCTGAGCACCTTGTTTAAACTGCGCCGGCCTCTTC
>NZ_JBQENN010000020.1:107058-107404 GCF_052044625.1 Pseudomonas sp. 22515 | reverse complement strand
AGGCCGGCGCAGGCGATAACCTCACATTGCCTTTTTGAAAAAAATTCAATGGGGCTATTGACTTAGCTTCGCCACCTGCGTAAATTTCGCGGCCTCAGCGAAGCAAACGCAACAAGCAACATCGCGAGGGTGATTAGCTCAGCCGGGAGAGCATCTGCCTTACAAGCAGAGGGTCGGCGGTTCGATCCCGTCATCACCCACCACTTCCTGAGATGTTCCTGGAGCATCGGGTTCGCAAGAAGCCGATAGCCAGAGAGGAACGCACTGCGCAGCGGTAGTTCAGTCGGTTAGAATACCGGCCTGTCACGCCGGGGGTCGCGGGTTCGAGTCCCGTCCGCTGCGCCAT
>NZ_JBQENN010000020.1:0-107008 GCF_052044625.1 Pseudomonas sp. 22515 | reverse complement strand
GCGGTAGTTCAGTCGGTTAGAATACCGGCCTGTCACGCCGGGGGTCGCGGGTTCGAGTCCCGTCCGCTGCGCCATCTTCGTTTCAAGGTCCCTAGAACACCTTGAAGCAAACACAAGAGAAGCGATCGTGTTATCGCTTTTTTTGTGCCTGCCCTGAGGCGATCGCGCCGGAAGGGTAGACCCAGGTTTCAATCGGGCGCAAGCCTGAATGATACGCAGCGGTAGTTCAGTCGGTTAGAATACCGGCCTGTCACGCCGGGGGTCGCGGGTTCGAGTCCCGTCCGCTGCGCCATCTTCGCTTTAAGGCCCCATGAACGCCTTGAAGCAACGTTAAAGCGACCTTCGGGTCGCTTTTTTCGTTGGTGCGCCTGGCAAGTGCCTGCCTTTACCCAGATTTACACCAGCCTGACAGATTCTTCACCGACCAGCGGTTCCTGTGCCTGCCTGCTGTGTTGCACAATAGGCACTTTCCCGACATACCCGGAATTCGCAATGACCAGATCTTCCGTCTTTGGTGCGCTCGGGCTGGCCCTGGTGCTGGCGGGCGTGACCGGTTGTTCCTCGAAAAAAGCGGCCGTCTACGAGCACGAGAACTTCGATGACTCGGGCACCTTCTCGCGCAGCTTTCCGGTGAGCGATGCCGGCTCTTGCGAGGCCGCCCGGCGTGCTTTGCTTAGCCAGGGATACATCATCACCAGCAGCGGCGCCAACCAGGTGGTGGGTAACAAGAGCTTTCAGCAAAACAGCGAGAACCACCTGCAGATCAGCTTCAATGTCACCTGTGCGCCGGACGTGAGCGACGATCAGCGCTCGACCATGTTCGCCAACGCCCTCCAGGACCGCTATGCGCTGAAGAAGTCCAACACCTCCGCCAGCCTGGGCGTGGGGGTGCTGGGTTCGGTGTCGATGCCGATCGGCTCCAGTGACGACTCGATGGTCAAGGTGGCCAGTGAGACGGTGACCGCGGCGCAGTTCTATGACCGCTATTTCGCCTTGGTGGAGAGTTACCTGCCCAAGCCGAAAAAAGTGAGCAAGGCCAAGGTCGAAGCGCCAGCGCCGAAGGTTGAAAAACCGGCGGCTGACCTTGGGCTTCCGGAGCAAGCGGCGGCAAACCCGGTGGCGCCGGCCCCGGCAGCTGCGCCGTTGGTTGAAGCGACGCCTGCACCTGCGGGGGTAGCCCCGGCCAGCGAGGCGGCAGCGGCGCCGGTGGTGGATGACAGCCAGGGTTCGCAGCCTGTGGCCCCGCCGGCCGAAGCTGCACCCATTCAGGTGCAGCAGGATGCCCAGCCGGCCGAGGCCGCCGCCCCCTCCCTTTGATGGGTCGCCTGAACCGGCCTTTTCGCCGGCAGCCCGCGAAAGGGCCGGTTCAGGCTGTAAACATCCCCTGTTACAGACGCCTCGCGATAACTTCCTGAACACCTGCTACGTTTACCACTCATAAGCTTGTCATCATCCCTTCATCCCACCTGCTTAGGCTGAAGGCGATACCTACAAAGGCAAAATGAGCAAAGAGGACGCAGGGCAATGGATGAATACCAGGAAGAACTTCTCGAAACCCAGGCTTACGAACTGGACACCCCGGAACCGGCCGACGACGCCACCGAACTCTAGCCCGGCTGCCGCTGGCTGCGGCGGAACGCCCCCGGCGTGAGGCCCGTCCAGCGCTTGAATGCGCGCTGGAAGGCCTCGGCCGAAGCAAACCCCAACAGATAGGCTATCTCGCCAAAGGCCAGTTCCGTATCACGGATGTAGGTCTCGGCCAGGTCGCGCCGTGTTTCGTTGAGCAAGTCGCGAAAACGCGTGCCTTCTTCGGCGAGCTTGCGGCGCAAGGTCCAGCTTGGCAGTTGCAAGTGCAGCGCCACTTCCTCCAGGTCCGGTTCACGGCCGCCATTGAGCAGCGGGCCCAGCAGGTGAGTAATGCGCTCACCCAGGCTACGCACTCGCGTGCGCTGCAGCAGCTCTGCTTCGCACAACTGCAACAGGTGCTGCCAGGTACTTGGGCAATGCGCTGGGTTGGCCAGTTGCAAGGTGGCGCGGCTCAGACGCAGCTGATTGCCGTCGGCGGCGAATTGCACAGGCGTGCTGCAGAGCGTTTGGTAGCGGGCGGCATAGGAGGGCGCGGCAAACTCGATCTCCAGGCGTTCAGCCTGCACTGGGGTGCCGGCAAGGTCGGTCAACTGGGCCAGCCAGCCGGCCAACAGTGAGTCGACCACAAAGCGGTTGTAGTCGTTATACGGGCTGATGGAGTAGAAGCGCAGCCAGGCGCCCTGGGCATCTTCCACAAAGCGGGAATGGCCACGGTAGTTGGCCGCGTAAAGCGGCTCGAAGCGCAGCAGGGTGCGCGCGGCCTCACCCAAGGTGGGGGCCTGGGCCGCGGTGACCCCGGCCAGGCCAGCATGCGCCAGACGACTCAGGCGCCCCATACGCAGGCCTAGAGCAGCCTCGCCGCTCATTTCGATTGCCGCGTGGCCCAGATGCATGTAGCGGGGGATGGACAGGCGTGCGCCGGCTTCGCCCAGGCGTGTCGCGTCCAGGCCGTAGCGGCGCAGCAATGGTTCAGGGTCGTGGCCCAGCTCGCGCAGGGCTTCGCTCAAAGGCTGGACAAAACCCACCGACAGTTCGCCCAGGCGCACGCGGGGGCGGGCCATGGGCTTACAGCCACACATTCAGCAGGCGGGCACCTGGGCTGGGAGGGGCGGCAAGCAACGCTCCCGACTGGCGGGCAAAGCCCTGGCCATCGCTGCCCTGTTCCCAGAACTGCCCGCGCATGAACACGCTCATACTGCTGATGTCGGTTCCGGCCACTTCGGTCAGGCGTTGCCAAGCCGCCTGTTCACTGACTTCGCCGCGCTGCAAGGCCAGCCCGGCGCTGGCATCCTGGTGGCGATTTCCCCGCCAGGGTGCTTGCCAGCTGCCCTTGCCACTGAGAAACGCTGGGTTGGCGATCAGTTGTACGGCTTGTTCAGTCAGTTGCTGGTGGTTTTCCGGGTACCAGCTGTCACTGCCCACCAGTATCCCCAGGCGCCCGGCCGGGGTCTGCACGACCTGCAGCGGGTGCTGGCGGCCGTCGTGGACGTAGCGGCGCATTTCACTGTCGGGATATTGCTGGCGCTGGGGCTGCCCCAGTAGCGAGCCGTCACCGGCAAACACCACACTGCTGTTGAACAGCGGGCCACGGCCGGTATGCAGTACGCCTTGTTTCACATAAGGTTCGGGCAGCACGATCGAACCGGCCACCAAGGTGACGCCAAATTCCTTGGCCAGGCCGCCGAACAGCTGCTGGTAGTCTGCGGCCATCTGCTCGGCCTTCATGCGCAAGTGCGCATCGGCGCGCCAGTCGTCGCCGTCAGCGCCAAGAACCGCGAGGCCATAGCGCAGCGGGTTGCTCAGTTCCAGCCATTGTTGGGCTTCGTGGCTCTGGGTGACTTGATACAGCTCGCTCTTCTCTCCGCGCGCCCACAGCCAGGTACCGATGTGTTCCGGCAGCACCACCACCGTGCGCGGGTTCACCAGGCCTTGGGCGCGGGCTTGCTCCAGATAGGCTGCGAGCTTGCGGTGCAGGCGTTGCAAGTTCTGATAGTCGCCCGGGTACAGCAGTGGTTCGACACCGAGCAGGTTGCCGTGCTCGCCCGGGACGCCATGGTTAAGCGCCAGTTCGATGCGCAGGTCGGACAGGTAGTGGCCTTCCGGGCGCTGTTGGGTCCAGAAGCCATAGCCGCAGAGGGCGGCGATCATCACCAGCGCCAGAGCGCTTGCCAGGAGTTTTCGCATCAAGCGTGGGTATTCGCTAAAAATGGAGTGGCCATGCGGGAAATCAAGGACATGGTGCGGCCTTATTCATCAGCATCGGAATCCTTGTTGCGCTGCCTTCTTGCAGAGTCGCGTTTGATCATACCAAAGCTACCGGGCGCTTATGAGCATTCTCTGCAGACAAGAGCGGGTGTCACGGCCGGCAAGCCAGGCGCTGACGTTCATAGTTAACTGCCTTGTCCCGTTCCGGAAGGTTGTAAGGTGCCGAACACTGGCGCTCACCCCACTTGATGGTCAGGCTGCCCTGGTCCTGTTCCAGGAGTAACAATGCCTTGCCGCTCGGGTCGGAAATTGCCAGTTGCTGGCCCGCAGCGTCCTCGACCGAGGCCCCGAACGGTATCAGTTGACCGCGCTCGTCGAACAGCTCGAACTGCACCCGACGCCCGCTCTTGCCGGTATAGCGGGCAAGCACCACGGCACCGCGGCGAGGCACCAACTGCTGGGTGGCATTGTCGATTTCGATGTCGCCCCCCAGGTCACTGGTGTCCAGGCTGATCCAGTTGACGCGATAGGGCTGGGCGCTGGGGATCACCGCATAGCCATTGCGCCCGGTCTCCACACCGCTATAGCTGCTGATCTTTGCGCCCTTCACACCCGGCACTTCGGCCAGGGCGAAGGTCTCACTGAGCGACTGGCCGAGGTTGATGCCGCCCTGGTGGGCAACCACGGCGCCGGCAATGTTCAGGTTCTGCGAGTCGTAGCCGCGCCCCTGGCTATAGCCCAGGCTGATGTCGGCCACCGAAGTGCGGGTGTTCAGGTTGGCCGATGCCGAGCTGCCGCTGGTGCGGCTGTGGCCGCCCTGGATCGAGTAGAAGGTGTCGCTGGTCTCCGACAGGTAGCCGTTGATGCCGGCCTGGGTGGTGTCGTTGCCCTTCTGTGTGCTGGTGGTGACGAACGCCCGCGGTGCGCGGGCGCGGCTGCCGAGTGGGAACGATACCGACAGGTTGAGCTGGGTATCTTGCCCCGAAGGGCCTGAGTTCCCCAGCTCCTTGGTGCGGCTGACGTCCAGGTTGTAGGAGATCTCGCCCCAGTTGTTGCTGTATCCGGCGGTCAGGCTCTGCGAACCGCCGCGGTTCCAGTAGCGCTGGTCGGTGGCGGTCAGATACAGGCTGCCGAACGCGCGGTTGCGGCCCAGGCTCTGGTTGATGGTCAGGTCGGTGCGGGTCTTGGAGTTGCCACTGCGCTTGATCGCGCTGGCGCTTAGGTCCTCGACATGCTGGGTGAGGGTACGGAAGCCCTCGGTGGAATAGCGGTAGGCGGCCAGGGTAAAGTTGGTGTCGGTGCCGGTGAATGTCTTGGCGTATAGCGCCCGCAAGCTGTTGCCCTGGGTGGTCTGGCCCTGGGCCTTGCTCGAGGAGTGGGTGACATCGAGCGAAAAGGCGCCCAGCAGTGTGTTCAGGCCGCTGCCCACGGCCATTGCCTTATAGTCTTGGGTGGCTTGCAGGCCAAAGACGCCCGTCACGGTGTTGGTCAGGCCGTAAGCCAGCGTCGTACTGAGCATCTGCGGCGTGGCCAGGCCCTCCGTGTTGCTGTTGTAGCGTCCAGCGGACAGGCTGTACTTGACCTGACCGCCACGGACCATGAGCGGCAGGCTGGAGAAGGCCTGCACGGTGACCCGTCGACGGCCGTCGGCCTCGATGATGGTGACTTCCAGGTCGCCATTGGAGCCACTGGGGTAGATGTCGCTGATCTCGAACGGGCCGGGCGGTACGTTGGCGGTGTAGAGCACGTAGTTGTTCTGGCGAATCTCGACCCTGGCGCTGGTCTGCGCCACGCCACGCACCACAGGTGCGTAGCCGCGCTCGCTGTCGGCGCGCATGCCTTCGTCCGAAGCCAGCTTCAGGCCGCGGTAGCGCACGCTGTCGAACAGGTCGGTGTCGCTGAAAATGTCACCGGCGCTGAACTGGCCTTTGAGCGCGGTCACGTCGTGCTGCACATAGCTGCGGTTGCTCTTGAAGGTGTCCGGCTGCCCGGTGTCGCTGCTGAAGTTCGACTCGTTGCGCAAGCGCCAGCTGCCCAGGTTGATGCCGTTGCGCAGGCTCAGGTTGTTGGCGATGCGGGTCTCGGCATCGCCGGCGCTGCGGCTGGTGTTGAACTGATAGTTCACGAACGCCGCAGACACCCCTGCGTCCCACAGTTGCGGGTCGACGTAGCCGCGCAGGCCGCGTTTCATGGCAACCTGCGGGATGCTGGCGGACAGGCGCAGGTGACCCGAGTCGTAGCTCAGGCTGGCCTGGTCGATCAGTGCGGCCAGGTCGTGGCAGGCCGAGGCGGTATCCAGGCGCCCCTGTGCCTTGAGCTTGTCCATGTCGATACCCAGCTGCTCGAGCAGTTCCAGGGTCAGGCAGGGTTCCACCCGCCCAGTCTGTGGGTGGCGGTTGAATTCGATGTCACGCCGGCCTACCAGCACTTCGTTGCTGTACAGGTCTACCCGGTAGTTGCCCGGCAGCACGCTGTTGGCCGACAGCAGCATTTGCAGGTCGACCGCCGATTGCGCGCCCTGCAGAAAGGTGGTGTTGAAGCCCTGCAGGTGGGCGGCGTCCTGCGCCGATGCAAGGCTGGGCAGCGCGGTGCAGATGACCAATGACAGGGCGTTGAGCTTCCAGGCCGGACGAAGCGTGCCGCCACTGAACGCGTGCGCGCCTGCATCGGCTCCCTCGACGGGGTGGGGGGCGATGGACAGAGACATACCAGAAACCTATTTCATATCCCGGCACGGGCTGGGCACGGGGAGGCCGCACGCGACCAGGGCACGAGGTGGGGGCTACGATTTCACAAGGTGATGGCGAGTTCGGCAGGCTTGGCGCTACCCGGCTGGGCAGTGTTCAAACGCAAGGAATATCCATGTTGGGCGCCATAGTCGTTGATGCTCTTGAACGTCAGCGTCAACGGGCCGTCCACCTGGGAAAATACCGAGGTGAATGTCTTTTGTTCGCCAGGGGCGATCATGGTCGAATCGGCGTTAAGCACGGTTTGTTTCCCGCTTTTAAGTTCGATATCGGCCATCGACACGTGATACAGGCTGGGGTTGTTCACGGTCAGTTGTGGCTTCCCGGCGCGCTGGGTCAATTGCCAGACCAGTTGTTCGGGGGCCAGCAGGGCATTGCCGGGCAAGTTGGCCGGGCGGAAGAAAATCTTGATACGTTGGCGCACCGCCAACTGCAAGGTATTGGCCTGGGTACTGGCTTGCGGAATTTCCTGGACATTGAGCCAGACCACCGACTCGCGATCGGTCGGCAGGCCTTGGCCTTCATAGAGAATACGCAGCAGTTGTTCCTGCTTGGGCAATACTCTGGCCAACGGTGGAGTAATGGCGAACGGTGCCTGTGCACGGTCGCCGGCATCTACCCAGGATTGCACCAGGACTTCCTGGTTGCCATTGCGCACGATGACATTGGCTTCTTTGTGCGCACCGTCGAACACGACGCGCGTAGCGCTCAGGGAGATGCTGGCAGTTGCCTGGGCGGCGACGAGCATGCCCAGCAACCCGAGAACGGGGTACAGAGAACGACGCAACATGGTTGGTTACCTTGCGGGGCGAAGAAGTGGCGAGGCTGGTCAGCCTCGCGCAGGGAGCAGCGGCGAAGTGATTACTCGTACTGCAGGATGAACGGCAGGGTGGCGTCACCGCGACCGGCGGTGGCAGTGCCGGCGGCGCCCGTGGTGACGTACGCCGCAGAGAAGCTCAGGGTGGCGTCGCCGCCCTCGGCGCCAGTGCCGTGTACGTCGCTCTGGATCTTGGCAGTGGCAGCCGAGCTCAGGTCGATCAGGTTGCCATTAGGGTCGAGCAGGGCAATGCCAACGTTGGCGGCAGTGCCGGTGCCTTTGGTCAGCGCCAGGACCTTCTTGCCGGTCACCAGGCCCGAGCCGCCGCTGTTGGCATCGAAGATCATCGCCACCTTGGTGCCGAGGTTGCAGTTGACGTTGAGGTTGAAGTCCTTGCCGGTCACGCGGCCAGCCGTCGGGTTTTCGGCGGTGCCCATGTCCTTGATCGAGACGCTGCCCATGTCTACGGCGATCACGCGGTCGGCGTTGGCACCATCGACCGAGCAGGCGTCATTGTTGATCACGCCGGTGAAGGAAATCTTGCCGCTGCCGCCGTTGACTGGCCCGGTGGCCTCGACGGCCAGTGCACCGGCCGAAGCGGTCAGGAGCGAGAGGGTCAGGGCGGCCAGGGAAAATTTATTCATATTGATGTCCACATGAGAGTGAGTAAGTGCTGCAACTTAATGCACGCTCACAATAAGTCAGGTGGTTTCTCTGGCCCATCAGACGAATCTTAATGGTGGGGCAATGACGCTCGCTAGTTAATTAAAGATATGACTCGCCAGGCAATAGGCCAACAATTCCTGATCGCTGTTCACTTCAAGTTTGCGCATCGCGGAAACTTTCTGCGCACTAATGGTCTTGGTACTTCGATGTTGGCTACGGGCGATCTCACTGACACTTTGTCCGGCAACAAACAGGCGCAGTATTTCGAATTCCTTGGGTGACAGGTTTTCCACCCGTTGATCGATGGCGGTGTTACAGGCGATCACCGACTGCCTTGCCGGTGCCGGCGCCCGGTAGGTGCTGTTGCGGGCGACGGCATTGAGGGCCTTTTCGATTTCGCCATGCAACTGGCTCTTCTGGATCACGCCGTCCACGCCCAGTTCCTGCAGCCGTGTCAGGATCAGCGGGTTGGAAATCATCGTCAGCACGAGGATGCGGACGGCGGGATAGTGACGTTTGAGGTAGTCGATCAGTTTCAGGCCGTCACCGTAGGGTGAGTCTGCCGGCATGTTGTAGTCGGAGATGACCATGTCCACGGGTTGGCGTTCGAGCAGTTCGATCAGCCCTTGCGAACAGACGGCTTCGCCGACCACGCTAAAGCGTGGATCGCGTTCGACCAGTTCCCGGACGCCGAGCAGCACGATGGGGTGATCGTCGGCGATGATGACCTTGAGTTTTTCCATAAAAGACGACCCGTTAGCCGGTGCGGATGGGAGGGTTGTTTCCATGCGCTATCAGCGCTGAAGTTGATTCTATGCGAGGGCATCGAGTATTGCTGACAGCCTGTCCAGCACCCCCCCCAGCTTATCGGCCAGGGCTGCGTCGAGCGGCGACTCGGCCAGCGCGGTTTCCAGCGCACAGCACTGCTCGGCCAGGGGCCGGGACTGTACCGCGCCTAGGGCGCCGGCGATGCTGTGCAGGCGCTCGCCAAGACGCCGCTGGTCGCCTTGCTCAAGGGCCAGGCGCAACTGCTGCATATCCTCGCGCAGGGTGGTGATGAACAGCGCGCGCATGGCGTCGGACACTTGCACGGTATCGGTGGCTGCAGGGGAGGGGGAGGCGCTGAGGCTGTCCGCTTGCGCGCGGCTGGGTGCTTCGGCCAGTGCTGGCCGACACAGACGGACCAGATGGCTGCGCAACGCCTGCAGGCTCAACGGTTTGACCATCCAGGCATTCATGCCCACCTCGAGGCAGCGCTGGCCTTCTTCTCGCAGTGCATTGGCGGTGACGCCGATGATCGGCAACCGGGCGTCGTGCTGGCGCAGGGTCCTGGCCAGTTCGTAGCCATTCATCAATGGCATGTTTACGTCGGTCAGGACCAGGTCGAACAGGCCTGGCTGCCAGCGTTGCATGGCCTGTTCACCGTTGGTCGCGACCACCGTGGTGCAGCCCAGCGCCTCGAGTTGCTCCTGCAGGATCGCCTGGTTGATCGGATTGTCCTCGGCCACCAGGATATGCAGGCGCAGAGCGGCGCGTTGCTGTTGCGCGGTGTTCTGGTCATCGGGCGACCCGCCCTGGCGCACGACCGCGATGAGCTGGGCGATGGCCCGCACGTCATGCAGGTCTACCCGCCAGCAGCCGTCGACGAACGCGCCGGGGGTAGGGCCGTCGCTGCTGGCGCAGATCCGTTGGCCATGCCAGGTGGCGGCGTCCGGGCAGTCGAGCAGGTCTACCAGCAGGGCCTGGTGGTTGTCCTTCTCCAGGGGGGGAATCGTCAGGGTCGCGGCGATACCCAGGCGCTGCAGCCAGTCGACGCCATGCTGGGCAAGCTCCGGTATCGGCGCACGCACATACACCGGGGTCGGGTCGGGCACTGCGCTTGGGCTGTCGCTCAGCGCCCCCTGGGCCAGTGGCAGGCTGATGTTGAGGGAAAAGCTGCTGCCCAGCCCCGGCTCACTGACCACCTTGATCTGGCCACCCATCATGTCGGCCAGCCAGCCGCAGATCGGCAGGCCCAGGCCCGCACCGCCCTCGCTGGAGGCGTCGGCGACCTGGTAGAACAGCTCGAAGAGCCTGGCCTGCTGTGCCTGGGAAATGCCAATGCCGCTATCGGCAACCTGCCATTGCAGGCGCACGTGGGTGTCGTCGAGCGCCAGCACGCGGGTGCGCAGCACCACCCGGCCGGTGTCGGTGAACTTGATGGCGTTGCTCAGCAGGTTGTTGAGGATCTGGCGGATGCGTATCGGATCGCCCACCACCTGCGCCGGCAGGCGGGCGTCATGGCAGGCATAGAGCAACAGGCCCTTGCGCTCGGCGAAGGCGCGATAGGTGCGCACGGTGTCCTCGAGCATGTCCAGCGGGCAGAACGGCACGGGTTCGAGCGCCATCTGCCCGGATTCGATCTTGGTCACGTCGAGCACGTCACTGATCAGCTGGAACAGGGTTGCCGAGGAGCGCTGGATAGTGTGCAGGTAGCCTTGCTGGCGTGCATCCAGGTGCGTCAGGCCAAGCAGCTCGAGGGTGCCCAGCACGCCGTACAACGGGGTACGGATCTCGTGGCTCATGGTGGCCAGGAACAGGGTCTTGGCGGTGTTGGCGGCGTCGGCGGCGCGCCGGGCTTCGTCGAGCGCCTGGGCGTCCTCGACATGGCGGGTGACGTCGTTGAATGCGTAAAGGCGCACGTCTTCGCCGTGGTAGCGGGTCGACACGAAACCGACCTGCAGGTGGCGGCCTTCGACCTGCAGGTAGTGCTCGCCACTGCGGGTGTGGCCCACTGCCGAGGCGAGGGTACTGACCAGCTCGCGGGTGCCCTGCCATTGCTGCGCCCGCTGGTTCTCCAGCAGCACCTCGTTGTCGGCGCTGCGGACCACGCACAGGCCGGTCGGGGCGGTGTCGATGACCACCCGGCTGAAGGCCTCGCTCTCGGTGATGATCTCGTGGGCCGCGCGCGCAGGCAGGATGACCTGGCGCTGATACCAACGGATGACCACCCGGCCCAGCCCGATGAGGACCAGGAACGTGGCGGCGATGCCGGCCAGCGACCAGAACGCGTAACGGAAGAAGTGCCGGTAGGTCACGGTGTAGATCGCACTCCAGCCACCGTTGGCCTGTTCGTGGAGACGGAATACCAGGCCTTCGGGCTTGATGTTGAGGCCTTCATGCACCCCCTTCAGGGGCGCGGGCGCGCCGATCAGCACCTCGCCGGCTGGGGTGATGAGGTTAAAGTGGTCATACACGGTCCAGTCCATGATGCGTTCGAAGTCATCGATCTGGGCCAGGTCCACCAGCGATGCAACTTGCGTGGCTTGGCCCTCTGCCTTGCCCGAGCGCAGGGGGACGTTGGCGTAGGCCAGCACGCGTGGCGGGGAGGCCTGGTCCGGCTGCTCGACATAGCTGCGCCAGACGATCCTGCTGCCTGGGCCCCATTCCTTGTCCTGAGGCTGGCGCGCAATGACCTGCCTGATCACATCGATGAACGGTTCATTCTCCAGCTTGCCCCGCCCGCGTCCTGCGGCGGGAACCGTAATGTCGTAACGGGCATCCGGCGAGAACAGGAACACCTGCGGCGATCGGTACGGAGAGGCCGACCAGAACATGCTGTAGAAGCTGGCCAGGTTCGCCCCCAGGGTGAAGATGTCCGATACTTCGCGGTCAGCCAGGTTGCGTGGGTCGAATTTGAGGCTGAACGGCATGGAAAATGGAAAGATCTGGCCCTTGTAGATGTCCGGCCCTTCCTCGGGCATGGGTGCCAGCGCCGGCTCGAGCGCACGTGGGTAGTCGAGCAACTCCCCCTTGGCGCTGCGTTGCACGAGGGCCTCAAGGAAGGTTTCCTGCTCCTGTACATTCTCCATCAGCCGGGCGAAGTGGATGCTGACCGTGTCGCTGTGTTCGTCGATCAGGCGCTCGAGCGACCAGAGACTGAAGCCGGCCAGCAGCAGCGCCAGGCCCAGCAGGACGGTCATGCCTTTGTTCAGGCGCAGAGAGCTGCGGGCCAGGTTTTCCAGCAGGGCGTTGTACTGTTTCATGCAAGGGTCCGCAAGGGCGTGGGGGCATCGATACCCAACGAATATTACCTTTGATGCCCGGCCGGCGCTGAGAGTTACAGCCGGTCAGTAGGCTGACGGGGGACCGTCGTTGTGCAGCAGGCGCTGGAACTGTTCCGCCGACACGGCATGGGAGATCAAAAAGCCCTGCACCTGGTTGCAGTCGACCTTGCGCAGCATTTCGAGCTCCTGAGGCGTCTCGACCCCTTCGGCGACCACGGTGAGCCCGAGCTTGCGACCCAGGGCAACGATGCTGGCCAAGGCCGAGGCCAGGCTCTCGCTTTCATCGCAACGCTGCACCAGCGCCCGGTCTATCTTCAGTTCGGTGAAGGGCGTCGAGACCAGGCTCATGTACGAGCTGTAGCCTTTGCCGAAGTCGTCCTGGGACAGGCCGAAACCTTTCATGCGCAAGCGGCAGGCGCCTGCATAGAAGTTGCTCAGCTCTTCGGGAATGGAGCATTCCATCAGCTCGAAGCACAGCTTGCCGGGCACGCCTTGGTGGTGCAGGACGAATTCCAGCAGCCGGTCGGCCAGGTCATGGCTATTCAGCAGGTGAGTCGGCAGGTTGATCGAAACCGGGATGTCATAGCCCCGTTCGCGCCAGCGCGCCTGGGCATCCATGGCTTGCTTGAGCATCACCCACAGCAGCCTTTCCTCCAGGCCAAAGGCATTGATCGTTGGCAGGAAGGTGCCTGGCAGCAACACCCCTTGCTCCGGGTGCATCCAGCGCACCAAGGCCTCTGCCGCGACGATGCGACCATTGTGCAAGGACTTCTTGGGTTGGAACCAGGCCTGAAAAGCTCGGTTGTTCAAGGCATCGACCAAGGTCTGGCGATCGAACTCGGGCGTGGCCGGTGCCGCCTGGGCCGGTGCCTGATGGTGCAACTGCAATTGGTCGATCAGGCTGCGCAGCGCGGCGGGTTCGACCGGCTTGGAGATCAGCCCGAGCACGTCCACGCCGAGGTTCTTGGCCACCAGGCTCGCCGCCATGAGCATGCGCCGCGAGGCCACGCTCATGATCGCCAGGCCTGGCTTGTGGCGCAGGCCGGCAAGGTGCTGGATGAATTGCACACCGTCCATGCCGGGCATCAGCAGGTCGGTCAGCACCAGGTCGAAGTCACGCTGGCGCAGGCGCTCCAGCGCTTCCTGGCCATCCCGGGCTGCTTCCAGGTTGAAGCTGCCAAGCTCGCTGAACAAGTGTTGCAGGTACATATGCTGGAAGGGGTGGTCTTCGACGATCAGGATGTTAAAGGTCTTCAAGGGCTACCTCGATACGGGGCCAGGCAGTTGAACAGGACTTGCAGGTTGAAGGGCTTGATCAGGCAGCGATCCATGCCGGCGGCCAGGCACAGTTCTTCCTCGCCGCGCAGGGCATTGGCAGTGGCGCCGACGATGGGGCGGGTGCAGCCCAACTGGCGCAGGGCCCGGGTCAGTTCGTAGCCGTTCGTGCCGGGCATGTTGACGTCGGTCAGCAGCAGGTCGAAATGCTCGCGCTGCCAGGTTTGCAAAGCCTGCTCGCCATCGCTGACCAAGGTCACGCTGCAGCCGAGCTCCTCGAGCTGGTCGCGCAGGATCAACTGGTTGATGACATTGTCCTCGGCAACCAGCACGTGCAGCCCCAGCGGCTCGGTCAAGGGGGCCGGCGCGGCGGGGTCCCTGGGACGGCGCAGGCCCTGGGCCTGGCCGACAGCATGGTGCAGGGCGCCCAGGTCGTTGAGGTTGACCTGCCAGTGACCGGCCTCGTGCCGCGCCTCCCAGCAGTCCTGGGCGCTGGCCAGGATTCGCGGGCCGGGCCATTCGGCGACCAGCCAGCGTTCGACAGTGCCGGGATGCAGCTCGACCAGCAGTTCGCCGGGCAGGGCGCTGCCTGGCGCCGGCGCGCCGACCTGCGCACGCGCCCCCCAGCGGCAGAGCCAACCACTGATGGCTTCAGCCAGTTCGTGTACGGGCGATACCACGTGAATGCGTTCGCCCAGCAGGTTGAACGGGGCGCTGGTGCGGCCTGACGCCACTTCCAGGGGTAGGGTCAGGCTGAAGCTGCTGCCCAGGCCCAGCTCGCTGACCAGGCGCAGCTGGCCATTCATCAATTGCGTCAGGCGCTGGCAGATCGGCAGGCCGAGCCCGGTGCCGGGAATGACTTGGCTATGGCCTTCGGTCTGGTAGAAAGGCTCGAAGATGAACGGCTGGTCCTGTTCAGCGATGCCCTTGCCCGTGTCCGAGACCTGCCACAACAGGCAGGAGCGTTCGCCGTCGCGGTTGAGCAGCCTGGCCCGCAGCACCACGCGGCCGCAATCGGTGAACTTGACCGCATTGCTCAGCAGGTTGTTGAGGATCTGGCGGATCCGGTTGACGTCGCCGATCAGGTGTTCCGGCAGGCGTGGGTCCAGGCAGCTGTAGAGCTGCAGCCCCTTGCTCCTGGCTGCCGCGCTGTAGCCCTGGACCACCTCGCGGACCAGGTCCGGGGCACTGAACTCGCTGAGTTCGAGGGCCAGCTGACCGGCCTCGATCTTGGACACGTCCAGCACGTCGCAGATCAACTGCAGCAAGGTTGACGAGGAGCCTTCGATTGCCCGCAGGTAATCGCGCTGCTGGGCGTCGAGCACGGTGCGCGACAGCAGCTCCAGGGTCCCCAACACGCCGTACAGCGGTGTGCGGATTTCGTGGCTCATGGTCGCCAGGAACTGGGTTTTTGCTTCGTTGGCGGTGTCGGCCGCGCGCCGGGCGTCCTCCAGCGCGGCCTCGATCTGCTTGCGTGCGCTGATGTCGCTGAACGCGCAAAGCAGCACCGGCTCGCCCTTGTAGCGGGTTGGCGAGCAGCTCAGGTACAGGTGGCGCCCTTCGGCGCTCTCGAAATAGTCGCTGCACTGGCCTTCGTGTCGCTCGAAAGCCTGCTCGATCCATTGCGCGCTACGCGCACCGCGTGCCGGGTCCTGGCCCAGCCACTGCTGGGCCAGGTGGTTCTCCAGCACCACCTGGCCATCGCTGCGGCGCAACACGCACAGGGCGACAGGTGCGGTTTCGATGACGTCGCGGCTGAACATCTCGCTTTCCACCAGCGCGCGGATGCGTTCAACCGTGGGGGTGAACAAGCGCTGGTCGAACCGCTGGATCAACACCCGAATCAAGGTGATGCTGAGCACGCAGAACAGCAAGGCACCCAGCAGCTGCTGCCACAGACCGGCGAGGATCGCGGACAGGTCGATTGCGTAAACCAGTTGCCAGTCCGAAGACATCAACGGCTTGCTGATGACCAGGTACTCCGGCAGGAGCCCCTGGCCGGCGAAGCCGAAGAAGTTGTTACCCACGGGATGGTGCAGCGAACGGTCCAGCGCCGGGCCTGGGGTATTGGTGAACACCAGCATGCCGTCGGCATTGAACATCATGAACTTACCCGCGCTGGCATCCTCGAGCGACGGCGACACTGCATGGCTGTCGATTTCCAGGCCTAGCCAGCCAGAGTCCGGGTCGCGTGCGTCCAGGCGCAGGAAGATGAACAGGCGCGAACCTTGGGCGCCCTGGTCGGCCAGCCACAGTTCCCGAGGGGCCGTGGCCCGCAGTTCCGCAGCGCGCAACTGCTCCAGCAGGGCGGGCGAAGGCAGCGAGGCCTGGGCGTCATCGTTGTACAGCCAGCGCATGGGGGCCTGAGCCGCTGTGTCGACATACAGCAGGTTGACCCGCCGGGCCTCTAGGTAGGCACACATGCGCTGGGTCAGCCACAGGCTCCAGCGTTTGCCCGGCTGGCTGCCCAGTTGCAGGTGCACTTCCTCGCCCGGTGCCAGGGGCAGCCAGTCGACACCCGGCGCCGTTTGACGCACGGCTGCTAGGCTCAGGCTCTCCAGCAGCGCCTCGCGGTTGGTGAAGAAGGTATGGGCCTCGGCGATCGCGCTGCTCATGGCACCATGGCGCCGAGCGATATCGGTGTTGAAGGTAAAGGACAGGAAATTGTAGGCCGCGCCGAGAATGCCGGCCGATAGCACGATCGCCAGCAACCGAAGCAGGCGGCGTGCTGCCTCGGGATTGGAGAGCAGGGGGTTGATCTGTTGCAGGTAGGCTTTGAGTCGCATCCCGCAAATCTAGGCAGGCCGCTGGCAACTGGACATCAGACGATCCTTAAAGGCCGCCTGGCCGAAGGTTTTACTGGTAGTACAGGTCGACCAGCGCCGTGGCTTCGAACGGACCGGAAATGGGCGCCGAGCGCCAGATCAGGTCGGCGCGGAACGGGTTGTGGATCACGCCCGGCGCAGCCAGGTCGGCCAGCTTGAACCAGGTGGCGAAAGGCACCGGCTGGTTGCTGTCCTGCTGGGTCAGGGCAATGCCGACGGAGGTGTTGTTGGCGGGCACCAGCAGCTTGTCGATGACGCTGGCGCTGCCAGCGACCGGGGTGAAGCGGGCGCTGACGGTGTAGGGCGTGTCGCAGGATCTGGTCAGGTCGAGGCTGAAACTGGCCGAGCTGGCGACCTGGCCGACCTGTGCCGAGCTGGCCAGGGCACGGCGGAAATTGACCACCGAAGGCAAGATGGTCAACTCGGGAGAGCAAGGCACGAAGCGGATGTTGTTCATGCCGGTGACGACATAGTTGAGGTTGCTGTCGGGTTTGGGGTTGAGCATGTACCCGCCGTCCAGCTGGAATACCCGGTATTCGCTGAGCGTGCTGGCTTGTCCGTTGGTTGGCGTTGCGCCGTACTTTTCGATGAACACCGTAAAGTTCAGGGTGAAGCGGGCCTTGTACCAGCCTGTACAGTTCGCCCAGTCGCAACCATGAAACGAGTTGTAGCCAGTGGTGACGGCGCCCGAAGTCTGAGTGATTTTCTGCGAGCCGTAGCGAATCCCGACCCGTATGCCCTTGCCTATACTGGCTTTGGCCGGGTTGACATAGAAATAGACATCTTCCTTGATGCCGGTTTCATAGTCGTCGGCGCAGATGACCGGAAGCGAGTGTGGTGCCGACTCCCAGATGATCGTGCCGTCAGGCGCGTCGGCCGGTACCGCCAGTGCAGTGCCCAGTGCCTCCTTGAATACCGTCGCCATGGACGGGTCCAGCTTGCAGGACAGCGCGTAGCTGGTGGCGGGGCAGCTGGCGGCGACGAAAAGCAGGCCAAGCAAGTGTTTCCGGATCAGGTTCATGAGTGGGTATCCTGTGGCGGTGTGTTCACGGCAGCGCGATGTGGTGGCGCTTCTGCAGGCCGATATCGGTGAGTTCGCTGAACGCCACGCGACTTTGCGCGGGCAGGGGCGAGGGCGCCTCGAGGGTGAGCGATGCCCCCGGGCGCAGCAGAACGTAGTCCGCAAGCTGGCGCGACTGCCCGGGGCTGTCGAGCTGGAGGTTGACCAGCGAAACATGAAAGGCACTCGGGTTGCTGACTTCGATCAGGCCAGGCTGACGTGCGCGCCATGCCAGCCCCTCGACCGCCTCGCTGGCCGAGCCTGGCAGGCCGGCGGGGCGGTAGAACAGCTTCAGGCGCTGGCGAACGGCGAATTGCAGGGTATTGGCCTGTTCGGGTTTGCGCGGGATCTCGAGGATGTTCAGCCAGAACAGTGACTCCCTGTCCTCGGGCAGGCCCTTGCCGGCGTACAGCACCCGCAGCATGTGCCGGCCGTTGGGCGGTATCAATGCCAACGGTTGGACGATGGCGAAGGGCGCATCGGCGCGTTCGTCGGTACTGCTGACCCAGCTTTGCATGACGGTGTCGAGGTCGCTGCGATTGACCACGCTGATGCTTGCTTCCTTGTTCGAGCCTGGGTAAATGAGGCGTGTGCCCTCGACTTTGAGCTGGCCCCAGGCACCGGACGCCAGGCCCATCAGGACCAGCGCCGCCATGGCTGGGCGCGAGAGGGTATGAAGCAAGCGCGACATGGTCAGGGCAGGGCTCCGGTGAGGGTGACTGGGAAGGGCCTGGGCATCCTAGACAGCTGGGCCGCCCCCGGCTTTGAGACGTTTCTTAAATTGCCGCGTGGTTTAAATGCCTGCTTTGTGAACTGCCTCACGCGCGCAGACGGCCCGGTCACTGCTCATCCGATAGGCTCAAACGTGGGTATCGGGGAGTGGAAACCATGAGCGGCAAGCGATTCGCATTGAGTGTTGCAATGAGTCTGGCCCTGGTCGGTCAGGCCCAGGCAGGCGCCGTCGTCGCCTCGGGCATGCTGCAGTTCACTGGCAGCATCGTCGAGCCGTCCTGCACGACTACCGTGGGCAGTGCCGGTTGGCGTATGGATGACTGTCCGGCGCTGGCGCGTGACAGCGTCATCGGCATTGAGGGCGTGGACGGCCAGGCACTGCCGGCGCTGGCGGTACGCGTCGATCAGGGGGCCACGGTCGACCAGGCCTACAGGCTGGTCGACGGGCGCGGCGAGCCGCTGACCCAAGGCCATTACGTGGTGATCCTGACCTCACCTTGAGGGCGGGCAGCCGCTCGCTCGCGCTTTGGAGAACATCTTCAGCTTCAGCGCTCAACACAACATGAATTGCCGTACAGGCAATCCGCCAGTTCGTTTGGATGGCAGCTCGGGAAGCGAGCCGCTGGTTCTCAACCCTGGGACGCTGGAAAATCGACGCCGCGAGCGGTGGCTTCCCAGAGGCTGAACTCCGTACGCATGGCGGACAGCTTGGCCATCGCCACATCGAATGCTCTGTTGCCCAGCAGCAGGCGGTGTGGTGGCTGAGGCGAAGTAACCGCAGTATGAATCGCCGCAGCTGCACGGGCCGGGTCCCCCTCCTGCTTGCCGACCGAAGCGTGGTAGGCACGGCGCGCCTTACCTGCGGTAACCTCGTAATCCGCTATCGGTTCCGGCACTTCACCCGATGAGCCTGCCCATTCGGTGCGAAATGCGCTGGGCTCGACCGTCATGACACCGATCCCCAGGGGCTCAAGCTCAGCACGCAAGGTTTCCGATAACCCCTCGACAGCGAACTTGCTCGCGCAGTAGTAGCCTACTGCGGGGAAGCCCGCGAGCCCACCTATGGAGGTCAGGTTCACGATCATGCCCTGACGCCGCTGGCGCATGCCGGGCAGCACTGCCTGGATCATATGGGAGGTGCCGAAGAAGTTAACGTCGAACAGGCGGCGCGCCGCCTGCGGGTCTGTTTCCTCGACAGCGGCGAAGTAACCGATACCGGCGTTGTTGACCAGTACATCCACCCTGCCGAATACGCGTTCAGCTTCAGCCACCACGGCCTTGGCCTGTTCGGCATCGGTTACATCCAGTGGCAGTACCAGCGATTGGCCGAGGCTGGCGAGATCCTGCACCTGTTCGGTCTTGCGTGCGGTGACAACCACGCGCTCGCCTTGCTTGAGCAAATGGGCTGCAATGTGGCGGCCAAAACCGGTGGAACAACCGGTTACCAGCCAGGTGTTCTGTGTACTCATGGGAGGGTCCTCCTGCAAGTGGTCGGGTTCAGTGCTTGATCGTCTAGGCGCGCCGCTCGAACGTATGGACCTTGGGGACCTCGCTGCAGAACGTGTCGAGTTCGGTCATGAAGGCCTGCACATAAGGTGTCTGCAGATGTCCGTCAAAGGCCTCGGACGAGTGCCAGTCCTCGTAAACGAGCCAACCCTCGACCGAGTCGCCCGATTGGTAGATGTCGTAACGGACGCAGCCAGGCTCCTGCCGTGTGGGGCCGACCAGCGCCAACAGGCGCTGGCCGAGGGCACCGCTTTGCCCGGGGCGTGCGGTGAAGAACGCGAGCTTTGTGAGCATGCTATGGGCTCCTTTATGGGTGATAGACCGATCAACCGGCGGTCACGGTCATGCCGCCGTCGGCCATGACAACCGAACCGACCATGAAGCTGGCCCGTTCGGACGCGAGAAACGCGACGAGCTCGGCAATTTCTTCCGGCTGTGCGGCACGGCCGATGGGGGCCGCTTCGCCGTGCTTGGCAAGAAAGCCAGGACCGTCTTCGACCACGTCATTGAGGATGTTGGTGACCACGTCGCCGACGCCGATGGCATTGACGCGGATACCGTACTCGATGGCTTCGAGTGCCAGCGTACGGGTCAGCTGTGCCAGCGCACCCTTGGAGGCGGTGTAGGCCGCGATGGTTGGAAAGGCGAAGTAGGCGGCATAGGAGGCGATATTGACGATTGCGCCGGACTTGTTAGGCATCATTGCCTTGACTGCCTCGCGGCAATGCAGAAAGGCCGCGGTGGTATTAACCGCCTGGATGCGCTCCCAGTCTTCGCGGGTCATGTCGATGACCAGTTTGTTGATGATGATCCCGGCGTTATTCACCAGGATGTCCAGCCGGCCGAACCGCTCGACGGCAAGGCCGACGGCACGTTCTGCAGCGCCATCTTCGCTGATGTCCGCCACCAGTGGGACCAGCCCTGGACGTGCGAGGTCTTCTACGGCAGGGTCGATATCTTCGGCAACGACCTTGGCGCCACGTGCATGCAGCAAAAGCGCAATTGCCTTGCCGATGCCACTGGCGGCGCCGGTGACCAGCGCGACTTTGCCTTCGACTTCATGGGGAATGTTGGGCGTGATAGTAGTCATGATGCTCTCCTGCGTTGTGAGCCGAGGAGACATTCGCCGGCTCTAGCCCGTAAGGGACGGCTTTACTGTCGCGCAACGCGCAGAGAGAGGCTTTCGTAAGCTTGCCGAGGCTGTCGGGATTTTGCGCCGATATGCAGTCTCTCGGTCCGTAAGCGCAAATCATGCTTTGAATCGCCAGCCAACCCCGCCATCCAGGAGCGGAGTAAACACAGGGGCACCTGGCTCACCGGGGCTTTGACCCGCTGGCTTACCTGCAAACCTCAGATAATATGAGCCGGAACGTTCGAGAGAAGAGCAATGATTTCAGACCCGGGTACCCCAACGCTCGATCAACTGCGGGTATTTCTTGCAGTAGTCGATGTCGGCAGTTTTGCTGGAGCAGCGCGCAAGTTGCATCGCGCCACTTCAGTGGTGAGCTACTCCATTGCCAACCTGGAACTGCAGCTGGGCGTCAGCCTTTTTGATCGCAAAACCACCCGTAAGCCGCAATTGACCGACGCCGGCCGGACAGTGCTGGCCGAGGCGCGCACCATCTACAGCAGCATTGACGGGCTGCGCGCCAAGGTTCGCGGTTTGCTGCATGGCCTGGAAGCCGAAGTGCATCTCGTGCTTGACGTAATGTTGCCTCGCGAGCGTATGGTCGATGCGCTGAAAGCCTTCCGAGAAACGTTTCCAACCGTATCCCTACACCTGCATATAGAGGCGCTTGGCGCAGTGACCCAACGGGTGCTCGACCGCGGCGCCACGTTGGGTGTGAGTGGCCCTCTGACCACAAGCATTGATGGCATTGAACGTATCGGCGTAGGTAAGGTGGCGCTGGTTCCGGTGGCCGCGCCTGACCACCCGTTGGCGCAACCGGGTCCACACCCGCCGGGTTCAGGTCGCGCACATGTTCAACTGGTTCTGACAGATCGTTCACGGCTCACTGCAGATCAGGAATTCGCGGTGATCGGCACACGCACGTGGCGCCTGGCGGATTTGGGCGCCAAGCACATGCTGCTTCGCGAAGGCATCGGCTGGGGCAACATGCCGATAGACATGGTTCGCGATGACCTGGCCACCGGACGCCTCGTGCAAGTCGAACTGCCCGACTGTTTTGGCGGCGATTATGCGTTCGATGTTATTTACCGCACCGACACGCCTCCCGGCCCGGCCTCGAAATGGCTGATCGAACGGTTTAAGGCTCAGGCCCGATCCTCCTGACCATTCGAAAAAGTCGAACCTGACGCCCGGCGCATCTATGAACAGGAGTATGTGCTCTTCGTGCGTGTCAAGGACGGCAAGCTTGCCTTTATCCGTGAGTACTTCGACCCGGTCCGGGCTGCCGTTGCCCTGAATGCGCCGATTCCTGCGTTGGCCAGTTAAGGTGTCGCTCGCGCTTACGCAACGCCGCTGCACGGTTGCCGCTTCGCTGAGCCCCTGGCTGTTCGGCTGGAGGGATCTTGAAGGCACACTGGGCGGTCGGTAACAAAAACCGATGCGTTCGCCGAGCTTCTATACGGCATCATATTCCCCTATTGGCGGTATTGCGTGGGCGTTACGCCCACCTCGCGTTTGAACACCTGTGAGAAATGGCTGTGACTGCTATACCCAACCTCCAGGCCTATATCGATGATGCTCTGATCGGTCTCGAGGAGAAGCTGCCGGGCCCGAGCCATCCTCAACCTGATGAAGAACTGCAAGGGTGAATATCCGGCGGCTTTTTTGAACATTCGGCTGAAGTGGCATTCACTCATCCCGGCAACCTCGGCCAACTGCCTTAAATTGAAGTCCCTTGCCAGATCGGCTTCCATGGCCGCCAGCACGCGCCGAAACTTGTACGCAGGGAGAGCGTTGCGGCGTGGGCGATCGTCCGCTGAGCTATCCAGATAATTGCGGGCAAGGTAGACGGCGATGCATTGGGCCAGACCCTGCAAATAGAGCGGGCTTGCGCCACGTCCCATGAGTTCCAGCCGAACATGCTCCAGCAGTACCGACAGTCCTTCGTCACGCCCGCCTGACACTTCCCGCAGGCGAACGGCCTCGACAGGCCCGCCCATTACTTCATGGATGGCTTTTTCCAGGAGCGGGACACCGAGATAGATGTGCATGACTTCAAAGGCGTCTGCGCTGGAGACGTTCCAACGCATCTCATACGGTTGCGCCGAAGTGGTCAAAAAGAAATCGCCTTTAGCAACTTCGCTGGTTTCCCATTGGCCCCCAAGCTCACGTTCCTGTACGGCAGCGTTTCCCGAAATGATCCAGACCAGCAAGGGTTCGGCCACCGCTGGGACGATGAAGTTACCTTCCTCACGTTCCCGGTTGAAAATCTGCACCAAGATGTCCCGGTCGGCCAGCACGTCCGAAGCGGCAATTCGCTTGCCCCGGATGTGTGCCTCCAAACCATGGGCAGAAGTCCGCTCTGTCACATCCAGGGTCATAGTGTCCTCCCTCTTTCTTGGCGAGTACGCAGGATAAAAGCTGCCTCGCTTCCTGGGTGCCGTACGGTCAGGTACAGGTTCAAGGCGGACAGCGCGCGGTGTATTTCACCTGATCTGGTCACGGCAGTGAGAACACACTCTGGACGCAACGGCAGGGCTTTCAGGGTTCAGAGTCACGACAAAGCCGGAATGTCTCCATTCCGGCTTGCGCTTCAACGTTCGGGGTATAAAACCATCCCGGCGTGGTACAACACATTGTTGCGAAACTCACCATCAGCGGTAAATCCAGTGTCATCGACATACTCGATGTGATCACCCTCCAACCAATAGCGGCCCTGGTAAGCACTTGCTTGCCGACCGCGTGCTTCGTCGTAGCGGCCCCCGGGCAAGAGTTCATGGCGAATCCGACCGTCAGCCGTCACCCACATGCCAACGTATGTGTTCTGGTTTCCATATGGCTTGCCCATCTCTGTTCCTCGCTATCGTCAATAGAGCATCAGAATGGACTCGCGGTTGGACGCACGATCAGCTCGCTGACGTCGACATCCGCTGGCTGCTCGACCGCGTAGGCAATCGCACGGGCAATGGCCGCAGCGGGAATCGCGATCTTGCGAAACTCCCTCATCTCCGCGCGTCCGCCTTCATCCGAAATGCTGTCGGCCAGCTCCGATTCGGTAACGCCTGGTGCAATCACCGTGACTCGAATATCACCCCCGACCTCTTGACGCAGACCTTCGGAAATTGCCCGGACGGCATATTTGGTGGCGCAGTACACCGCAGCAGTAGGGCTCACGGCGTAGGCACCAATTGAGGCGATATTGATGATCTGGCCAGCACGCTGCTGTTGCATGAGCGGCAGCGTTGCAGCAATACCGTGTAGTACGCCGCGAATGTTCACGTCGATCATCCGGTTCCACTCATTGACCTTCAACGCTTCCAGTTTCGAGAGTGGCATTACGCCGGCATTGTTGATGAGTACATCGACGCGACCATGCAATTCGACAGCGAAATCGATGAAGGACTGCATGTCGTCCAGGCTGGTGACGTCCAGTGCCAGCACATCAGCGGTACCGCCTGCTGAACGAATGTCATCGGCCAGGGCTTCAAGGCGGTCGGTACGGCGGGCCCCCAGAACGACGCGAGCGCCTTTGCTGGCGAGCAGGCGGGCTGTGGCTTCGCCGATACCACTGCTGGCGCCTGTAATCACGATGACTTTGTGTTCGATGCCGTGCATTTTTTTCACTCCTGTTACTGGTTTCAGAGGCACCTGCTGACCGGCAGGTGTTGAAGCAAGAGTAAAAATCCTGGGGGGAACAGCGTTATGTGATTCCTGCGGCAGTCATGCACGATCCTGCTTGATTGATCTGCGACTCCTCTCAGCCCTTTGCCCGATCCTGGACTGTCTGAGGGCTGCACGAACCGGATACAACTTTTCTATTTATTCGAACATAAATGCCGAAACTAACCGGCTATTAAGCAAAGGCGTATGGAGCCACACTCTCACCCGAACTGCTGCAGTCGTACTGGCGTTGTTCAGTGTTCTCACCGCAGCGATTTTCCACAGCGCGCTGGCCGACCAGGCCCAGTTCATCCATTTCTTCAAGAACATCGCGATGGCCGGTGGCTTGCTGCAGACCGTGGCTTTTTTGGTGCAGGCCGCTTCAGCTTGGACGCCCGTCGTCAGTAGTCGAAGTGCAGCACCACAGAGCATCTGGGGCATCATCACCTTACCAATGGGAAAAACTATGAAAGCTATCCAAGTGGCACAGTACGGTCAGGTTCAGGGGTTGGAACTCAAAGATGTCCCAGATTTGGTGCCCAATGACGACCAGGTTTTAATCAATGTCGCGGGGAGTGGAGTCAACCCGATTGACTGGAAGATCCTCTCAGGGGCAATGAAGCAATTCATCCCATTGTCTTTGCCCTATACGCCGGGGGTCGAGGTTGCCGGTACCGTTGCAGCGGTTGGCAAAAATGTCCACGGGTTTGTTGTGGGGGATGAGGTATTCGGTTTCATAGGCATAGTCGGTGGCTACGCGACTCAGGCCGTGGTAGCCGCCGACAGGCTTGCGCATAAGCCCGCCGGCCTGCCGCTCCTCCACGCCAGTGGCATTCCTGCTGCAGCGCTTACCGCCTGGCAAGCACTGCATGAACACGCCAACCTACAGTCGGGTCAAACAGTGTTGATTCACGGGGCTGCGGGAGGTGTAGGAAGTTTCGCCGTACAGCTGGCTCGCCTGGCCGGTGCCTATGTATTGACAACGGCCTCGGCCGGCAACCGAGACTACCTGTTTTCACTCGGGGCGCAGCAGGTCATTGACTATACCGCGCAACGGTTCGAAGACGTGGCTGAAGAGATCGATGTTGTTCTCGACCTGGTAGGAGGAGAAACGCAAGACCGTTCGTGGACGATTGTCAAACGAGGAGGTGTACTTGTATCTACCGTCAGCCCACCCGACCCGCAGAAGGCGCTTGAACACGACGCTGTCGGCAAACATTTCGCTACCCGTTCGGACGGGCGCCAGTTAGCACAGATCGCGCAATTGATTGCTGAGGAGAAGTTGCGCGTCGAGGTTGAGGTGATGCCACTTTCCAAGGTGACCGACGCTATAACGCTGAGCTCAGGGGGGCATACCCGCGGCAAGCGTGTCCTGGATGTCAATCGTTGAACAGCGGTTAACTGTATTAGGCTCTTTATGCAAAGCCTGGGAAAGGGATGCCTGCTCCTGCCTGAAGCCTGAGCCCCGAGATGCCTCGCCGCAGGAATGTGCAAAATCATCGCAGGAAACCCATAACGGGTTCATTACCGCCGCCTTAATCTGAGCCCAAGCAGCAAGCGAACCCACTGCTGCTGCCGGCCATCAGAGCGACCAAGCCTGGAAGCATACAGGCATCAACGTCACGCATTGCACTGACAACCGGCAACGAATCCATCGCTAATTTCGGAGTCGCTGTCATGAAAAATGTTAACAAAATGATGATTGGAGTCGCCTTAACTGTTCTGAGCGCAAGTTCGATGGCGCTTCCAGCCAAAGAGCAAGGCAACTGGACCCATAAACCTTGCAAATACCTGTGTGCACCAATCCTGGTCGAGGACGGTGCAGACCGACTCAATGGCCGTCGGGTTGCCGAGGACGGTGCAGACCGACTCAATGGCCGTCGGGTTGCCGAGGACGGTGCAGACCGACTCAATGGCCGTCGGGTCGCCGAGGACGGTGCAGACCGACTCAACGACCGGCGTGTAGCCGAGGACGGTTCGGACCGAGTCATCAATGCCTGATGTGCCTGGGCTGCGCCAAAAGCCCGGAAAAACCGGGCTTTCGGCAGATCAAATGATCCATTCGGCATCTACCCAAATGGATGCGAACCCACCTATCCTCTGCAATCGGGACAGCCGAACGGGGAGGTAACGGTAGGGAGTGATCTGGACGATGAGCTGACACGCCTCAGGGCCGAACTGGCATCAGCGATGCAACGTTTTGCTCCGACATACGGCGTCTATCAAACGGCGATTGATCCGTTGCATTTCATACGCAGCGACACGCCAACAGACGTCATCCATACGGTTCATAAACCGGGATTGTGCATAATTGTACAGGGCCGGAAACAGATCCAGTTGTGGGATGAAAGCTATACCTACGATCAACTGAACTATCTGGTTGTCTCTGTGACACTGCCTCTGGCTGGGCAAGTGACCGAGGCCTCTCCAGAGAGGCCCTACTTCTGCATTCGCCTGGATATCGACCCGGCAGAAATCGCTCAGCTGATTGCCGACGTCAGCCCGATCGGCGTACCCAGCCAGCCATCTCGTCGCGGCCTCTATCTGGACAGGATTGATACCCCATTGCTTGATGCCATGTTGCGACTGGTACGTCTGTTGGATGTGCCCTCCGATATCCCGGCATTGGCTCCGCTGGCCCTCAGGGAAATATTCTACCGGTTGCTCAAAGGCCAGCAGGGCCAGCGATTACATGAGATAGCCATCAACGACAGCCAGACCCACCGGGTGACAAGAGCTATCGAATGGTTGAACAACAACTATGCGCAGCCGCTGCACATCGATGAGTTGGCGAGCTATGTCAATTTGAGTAATTCCACGCTTCACCACCGATTCAAGGCAATCACCGCGATGAGCCCGTTGCAGTACCAGAAACAACTGCGTCTGCAGCACGCACGAAGGTTGATGATTTCAGAAGGGCTGGATGTTTCCACGGCCGGGTTCACGGTGGGCTATGAGAGCCCGTCACAGTTCAGCCGAGAATACAGCCGGATGTTCGGAGCCCCTCCAAGCAAGGACATCGCAAAGATTCGATCGATGGGATGAGTTGCAAGGTGGAACGGGCATGCAAAGAGGCTCCCCCTATGCCCCGCAAGCAAGTAAAGGGGGGCAGCGTAGGGGTATTGATACCGGTCGGGCCTATGCGTCAGCCCTCAGCAGTCTCGCTGTGCGCCAGGATCAATAACTTGTCAGTTTCGATCATTGAGCCCTTTCAAACGGCTGTTTAATGTCGCTGACAGACAAACGACGGGGCCCGCCACCCAGTGAGGTGCCCGCAATCCGTGATCACGCCATCAGGGGACCTTTCCATGGCCGCCGACCGCTACCCGCACCTGCTTGCCCCGCTGGACCTGGGCTTTACCACCTTGCGCAACCGCACCCTGATGGGCTCGATGCACACCGGCCTCGAAGAGCGCCCCGGCGGCTTCGAGCGCATGGCTGCATACTTTGCCGAGCGCGCCCGCGGTGGCGTTGGCCTGATGGTCACTGGCGGCATTGCGCCCAATGATGAAGGCGGGGTGTATTCCGGTGCGGCAAAGCTCAGCACCGAGGAAGAGGCCGACAAGCACCGCATCGTCACCGAGGCGGTGCACGCTGCCGGTGGCAAGATCTGCCTGCAGATCCTGCATGCCGGGCGCTACGCCTACAGCCCACGCCAGGTGGCACCTAGCGCGATCCAGGCGCCGATCAACCCGTTCAAGCCCAAGGCGCTGGACGAGGAGGGTATCGAGAAGCAGATTGCCGACTTCGTCAATTGTGCCGTGCTGGCCCAGCGTGCCGGTTACGACGGTGTCGAAATCATGGGTTCGGAAGGTTACTTCATCAACCAGTTCCTGGCCGCCCACACCAACCACCGCACCGACCGCTGGGGCGGCAGTTATGAAAACCGCATGCGCCTGGCAGTGGAAATCGTCAGCCGGGTGCGTGGCGCGGTAGGGCCGAACTTCATCATCATCTTCCGCCTGTCGATGCTCGACCTGGTCGAGGGTGGCAGCACCTGGGACGAGATCGAGCTGCTGGCCAAGGCCATCGAGCAGGCCGGCGCTACCTTGATCAACACCGGAATCGGTTGGCACGAGGCGCGTATTCCGACCATCGCCACCAAAGTGCCGCGTGCGGCCTTCAGCAAAGTCACCGCCAAGTTGCGGGGCGTGGTGAGCATTCCGCTGATCACCACCAACCGCATCAACACCCCGGAGGTGGCCGAGGCGGTGCTGGCCGAGGGCGATGCGGACATGGTCTCGATGGCCCGACCGTTTCTCGCCGACCCGGACTTCGTCAACAAGGCCGCAGCCGGTCGCGCGGATGAAATCAACACCTGCATCGGCTGCAACCAGGCCTGCCTGGACCACACCTTCGGCGGCAAACTGACCAGCTGTCTGGTCAACCCGCGTGCCTGCCACGAGACCGAACTCAACTACCTGCCTGTACGTACGGTGAAGCGCATTGCCGTGGTCGGCGCCGGCCCGGCTGGCCTGGCGGCGGCCACCGTGGCGGCCGAGCGGGGCCACGCGGTGACCCTGTTTGACGCCGCCAGCGAGATCGGTGGCCAGTTCAACGTGGCCAAGCGGGTGCCGGGCAAGGAAGAATTCTTCGAAACGCTGCGTTACTTCCGCAACAAGGTCAAAAGCACGGGCGTCGACCTGCGCCTGAATACCCGTGTGGATGTGCAGGCACTGGTGGGCGGCGGCTTTGATGAAATCATCCTGGCTACCGGCATCGCCCCGCGTACCCCGGCCATTGCGGGCGTGGAGCACGCCAAGGTGCTCAGCTACCTGGACGTGCTGCTCGAGCGCAAGCCTGTGGGCAAGTCGGTGGCCGTGATTGGCGCGGGAGGTATCGGCTTCGATGTGTCCGAGTACCTGGTACATGAGGGCGTGGCCACCAGCCAGGACCGAGCGGCATTCTGGAAAGAGTGGGGCATCGATACCCACCTTCAGGCGCGAGGTGGTGTGGCCGGGATCAAGGCCGAGCCGCATGCCCCGGCGCGGCAGGTGTACCTGTTGCAGCGCAAGAAATCCAAGGTGGGTGACGGGCTCGGCAAGACGACCGGCTGGATTCACCGCACCGGGTTGAAGAACAAGGGGGTGCAGATGCTCAACAGCGTCGAGTATCTGGCTATCGACGATGCCGGCCTGCACATTCGTGTGGACGGCGGCGAGCCGCAGGTGCTGGCGGTGGATAACGTGGTGATCTGTGCCGGGCAAGATCCGCTGCGCGAGCTGCAGGAAGGGCTGGCGGCGGCGGGGCAGTCGGTGCACCTGATTGGTGGCGCGGATGTGGCGGCCGAGCTGGATGCCAAGCGGGCGATCAACCAAGGCTCGCGGTTGGCGGCTGAGCTCTGAGGTCGTTGGGGCTGCGTGAACCCGACACCTGCACGTGTAGGAGCGGGCATGCCCGCGAAACAGGTGACGCGGTGGATGGCACCGGCTTTGCCGGTGTTCGCGGGTGAACCCGCTCCTACGACGGCCTGTGCCGGGGTATCGATGCCTGTGTCGAGCCACCCTGGCACTGTGATGCCTCGGCGGGGGTGACTCATCGATTACAAGCGCTTGCGGGATTACCCTGTACACTGCGATCCATGCATGTATTCGACCTCCCCCCAGCCCCCCTGCAGTTTCTGGACTTGCCCTGGCTGCGGCAAGCCCAGGTCCAGGCCGCCATTCTGCGCCTGGACCTGATTGACCCGCTGATCAGCGGCAACAAGTGGTTCAAGCTACGCCACCACCTGCAACAGGCCGGCGCCAGCCATGCTCCAGGCCTGATCAGCCTTGGCGGCAACCATTCCAACCACCTGCACGCCTTGGCCGCTGCCGGCAAGCGTTTCGGCTTCGCCACCGTCGGCCTGTTACGCGGCCATGCCCAGGACACGCCAACCGTGCGTGACCTGCAGGCGCTGGGCATGAAACTGCATTGGCTAGGCTACGGCGGCTACCGTGCGCGCAACGAGCCAGGCTTTTGGGCTTCCTGGCAGGCGCGCTATCCAGGCTGGCACTGCATCCCCGAAGGGGGCGGCGGGCTGGCCGGTGCGCAGGGCTGCGCGCTGATCATGCAGCAGGCGCGCGCGCAAATCTCGGCCTTGGGCTGGTCAGACTACGACGCCTGGTGGTTGGCTGCCGGAACGGGGACTACCTTGGCCGGCCTGGTGATGGCCGAGGCAGGGGCGCATGCCGTGCATGGCGCCTTGGCCGTACCCAGGGATCATGGGGTGCCGGAGACGGTGGCAGCACTGGCCGGCACGCACGGCTACCAGCTACACGACGCCTGCCGTGGCGGTTTCGGAAAATTCGACGATGCGCTACTGACGTTTATCGCCGACTGCGAGCAGCACACTGACGTGCCGCTCGAAGCCCTCTATACCGGCAAGGCTCTGCTGGCCTTGCGTGATCAGGTCGCTGCCGGGCTGTTCAAGCCCGGCAGCCGCCTGATCTTCGTACACACAGGTGGCCTGCAGGGGCGACGCGGTTACTTGTAAGGCAGCATGCGCAACAGCGTGTTGTCGCGCTGCACATAGTGGTGGTAAAGCCCGGCCAGTGCATGCAGGCCGATCAGCCAGTAGCCCCAGCTGCCAATACGCTCATGCCAGCCTTTGATGAACTTGGCCTGGTCCGGGTTCGGGCCGATCAGATGGGGCAGCTCCAGGCCAAAGAACGGCACCGGTTTGTCGGCGGCGCTGAGGATCAGCCAGCCGGCCAGCGGCAGGCCGATCATCATCAGGTACAGTGCCAGGTGCATCAGGTGCGCCAGGCCAGTCTGCCAGGCCGGTGGTTTTGGCACGATGGGCGGCGTCGGGCGGCTCAGGCGCATGGCCAGACGCAGCCAGACCAGCACGAACACGCTGAGCCCGAGCATGAAGTGCAGGTCCTTCATCAGGTTGCGTTCGACGCTGTCCTTGGGGAACAGGCCGCGCAATTCGATGAGCGCATAGACAGCGGCCAGCAGCACCAGCATCAGCCAATGCAGGGCGATGGACAGGCGCGCGTAATGGGTCGCGGGGTTGGATGAAACCATGATCGGTCCTCGTCATCAGGTCGGAAAGGCGCTCTTGCTGGCGCTCAGGTACCATTGTAATGGTTACCAGAAACGAATCTTTGCGCTGGGTCTGTGAAAATTCTGTTGCCAGCCACCGGCCTCTTCGCGGGCGGGCCCGCGAAGGGGCCGGAACAGGCGACATCAGTTACCGGGCAGATACGGCCAGTCATCAGCCACCAAAAACACCCGCTCTGCCTCCTGCCAGGCACCCTCGGCATCAGGCACCAGTCGTACCAGCAACTGCGCCGGTGCCTGCTGCTCCAGCACATGCAGCCACGCCGCAAACTGCTCCGCCTGCCAGCACTCACCTGACGCCACCCTAGCCGGCGCCAGCCAGGCATGCCGCTGCAGCGGCTGCCAACGCTCGCCCTCGGCCATCACCCAGTCCCGCCGACGAAGCCAGCGCCCGCGCAAATGTTGCGGGTTGGCGCCCTCCGGCGCCTCGGCATGCCCAGGCTGTGGATAGAACAGGTAACCACCCAGCCACATTTGCGCCTGCACCTGCTCCACCCCTAGCTGGGCCAGCGCCTGACGGCTGTGCGCCCCCTTGGACATGGGCAACTGGTGCCCCGCCAGGTGCGCAAGCTTGGTCCCCAGCCGGTCATGGCAACCTGGCCCCAGCCAGGCATGGGGATCGTGCCCGGCGCCTTCCGGGCCCAGGTACAGCTTGATCGCCAGTTCCAGGTGGTGCACGCCGTCGCAGTCGCGCAACACCACGTCGAGCTCGCCCAAGGTGCGCCCGCCGTCGCGAATCGCCAGGTTGGCGGCCAGCAGCTCGATGCCTGGCGCCTGGCCCAGGGCAAATTGCCACAGGCGTTCGTAGTAATGCCCCAGGCGCCGGCTGCCCAATTGCGCCAGCCACTCGCGCAACGGTCGGTCATCGGCATCCAGGGCCCGCAACCATTGTTCAAGGCGTTGTGGCTGCTGCGCCCACAGGCTGCCCGCCAGCGGGTGTCGCTGGGGGCAGGGCGGGGCGCTGAGCAGGGGCGGCGACAACAGGGCCCATGCCAGGTCACGCACGGTAGAGTGCTGCAGTTGTCGGGGCAGGTCGTGAAGCTGGGCGAATGGCGTCATCCTGCGAGCATAGCCGGTTTGCCGCTGCCCGGTGGTTTCGCCCATAATCGGCGCATCGTCACCCGCCGCAGAGCCTCGCAGGAGCCCCATGGAGCAATTTCGCAATATCGGTATCATCGGTCGCCTTGGCAGCTCGCAGGTGCTCGACACCATTCGCCGACTGAAAAAATTCCTCCTCGATCGCCACCTGCACGTGATCCTCGAGGACACCATTGCCGAAGTGCTGCCCGGCCATGGCTTGCAGACGTCCACCCGCAAGCTGCTGGGCGAGGTCTGCGACCTGGTCATCGTGGTCGGCGGCGACGGCAGCCTGCTGGGCGCTGCCCGCGCGCTGGCCCGGCACAACATTCCGGTGCTGGGTATCAACCGTGGCAACCTGGGTTTTCTCACCGACATCCGCCCCGACGAGCTGGAACAGAAGGTCGCCGAAGTGCTCGACGGCCACTACCTGGTAGAAAACCGTTTCCTGCTGCAGGCCGAGGTGCGTCGCCACCACGAGGCCATCGGCCAGGGCGATGCGCTGAACGACGTGGTGCTGCACCCGGGCAAGTCCACGCGCATGATCGAGTTCGAGATCTACATCGACGGCCAGTTCGTCTGCAGCCAGAAGGCCGACGGCCTGATCGTCGCCACCCCCACCGGCTCCACCGCCTATGCGCTGTCGGCCGGTGGCCCGATCATGCACCCCAAGCTCGATGCCATCGTCATCGTGCCGATGTACCCGCACACCTTGTCGGGCCGGCCGATCGTGGTTGACGGCAACAGCGAGCTGAAGATCGTGGTGTCCAAGGACCTGCAGATCTACCCGCAGGTGTCCTGTGACGGCCAGAACCACTTCACGTGCGCCCCCGGCGACACCATCACGGTCAGCAAAAAGCCGCAAAAGCTGCGCCTGATCCACCCGCTGGACCACAATTACTACGAGGTCTGCCGCACCAAACTGGGTTGGGGCAGCCGCCTGGGGAGCAGTGACGACTGATGCTCGATCCGGCGCGAAGTTTTGACATCATCGGCGACGTGCACGGCTGTGCACTGACCCTTGAACGCCTGCTCGACGCCCTCGGATACAAGCGCGTGGCTGGCGTGTGGCGCCACCCGCGACGTCAGGCGCTGTTCCTTGGCGACATCGTCGACCGCGGGCCACGCATTCGTGAGGCGCTGCACATCGTCCACGACATGGTCGAAGCCGGCCAGGCGTTCTGCATCATGGGCAACCACGAATACAATGCCCTGGGCTGGGTCACCCCGGCGCTGCCTGGCAGCGGCAAGGCCTATGTCCGCGAACACACGCCGCGGCATGCCCGGCTGATCGACGAAACCCTGACCCAGTTTGCCCAACACCCCGGCGATTGGCACGATTTCGTCAACTGGTTCTACCAGCTGCCGCTGTTCATCGACGCAGGGCGCTTCCGTCTGGTGCACGCCTGCTGGGACCCGCGGCTGATCGAGCCGCTGCGCCGGCAATACCCCGACGGACGCATCGATGAGCACTTCATCCAGGCCTCGGCGGTCAGTGGCAGTTTTGCCGACACGGTGTGCAACCGCCTGTTGCGCGGTACCGACATGCGCCTGCCGGACGGGCTGACGCTGACCGGCGGCGACGGCCTGACCCGCGCGTTCTTCCGCACCAAGTTCTGGGAAGAAGACCCGAAAACCTACGGTGACATCGTGTTCCAGCCCGATGCCCTGCCCGAGGAAGTGGCCAGCACCCCGCTCAGCCACAGCCAGAAGAACGCCTTGCTGCGTTATGACGAAGACCAGCCGATGCTGTTCGTCGGGCATTACTGGCGCAGCGGCCGACCGGCACCGATCCGCGCCAACCTGGCCTGCCTGGACTACAGCGCCGTGCTCTACGGCAAGCTGGTCGCCTACCGGCTGGATGATGAAACCCGTATAGACCCACACAAGTTCGTCTGGGTCGACGTCGACCGCCCACAGGCCAACCAATGAACATTATCGAAGTGATGCGCCTGCCGCTGTCGGTCGACCTCAGCGGCTTCGTCCACCTGTTGCAACGCCTGCAGGTACCGCACCGGGTCAGCGAGGAGGGCGATGCCCAGGTCCTCTGGGCCCCCGACACCCTGGCCGAAGATGTGCTGCAGCTTTACCAGCGCTACCCCGACGGCAACGCCGACCTGCCGGCCAGCGCCGACCCTGTAGGGGCGGGTTCGCCCGCGAATGCCCCCACACAACCTTCCCTGGCAGCCCAGGCCAAGACCTGCAAGATCACCACCCTGACCCTGCTGCTGTGCTTCATCGTCGCCGGCCTTACGGGGCTTGGTGACAACTTCACCACCATCAGCTGGTTCACCTTCCTCGACTTCCGTGTCCAGGGCGACTACCTGTACTTCACCTCGCTGGCGCAAACCCTGGATGACGGCCAGTGGTGGCGCCTGGTATCACCCATGCTGCTGCATTTCGGCGTGCTGCACCTGGCCATGAACAGCCTGTGGTACTGGGAGCTGGGCAAACGCATCGAACTGCGCCAGGGCCCGTGGGCGTTGCTGGGCCTGACCCTGCTGTTCAGCCTGGTGTCCAACCTGGCCCAGCACTACACCAGTGGGCCGAGCCTGTTTGGTGGTCTGTCCGGCGTGCTGTACGGCCTGCTCGGGCATATCTGGCTGTACCAGTGGCTGGCGCCTGACCGTTACTTCAACCTGCCCAAGGGCGTGCTGGTGATGATGCTGATCTGGCTGGTGGTATGCCTGACCGGCGTGGTCGGCACGCTCGGCCTTGGCCAGATCGCCAATGCCGCCCACGTCGGCGGGCTGCTCATCGGATGCCTGACCGGGCTCTTGGGTGGGGCGCTGGCCCGGCGTAAACTGTCGGCTTGAATCAGGAGACACTATGTCCACTTTCGCGCAAATGATTGAAAACATTACCCCGGAAATCTACCAGAGCCTGAAACTGGCCGTGGAAATCGGCAAATGGTCCGATGGCCGCAAGCTCACCGCCGAGCAGAAAGAGCTGTCGCTGCAGGCGGTCATCGCCTGGGAGATGAAGAACCTGCCTGAAGACCAGCGCACCGGCTACATGGGCCCGCAGGAGTGCGCGTCGAAGTCCGCGCCCATCGCCAACATTCTGTTCAAGTCGGACTCGGTACATTGATCGAACTCGCACGTGGCTCGTTGAGCAAGATGGCCGTAAGCCTGCAGGCACCGGTGGTGCAGTACAGCTTCCGCCTGGATGACACGCAGGTGCCGGTCAACCCCATGATCGGTCAGCGCCTGCGCCTGGAATACCTCGGCGCCATTCATTGCAGCCATTGCGGCAAGCGCACCAAGACCAGCTTCAGCCAGGGTTACTGCTACCCGTGCATGACCAAGCTGGCCCAGTGCGATGTGTGCATCATGGCCCCGGAAAAATGCCACTACGACGCCGGCACCTGCCGGGAGCCGTCGTGGGGCGAACAGTTCTGCATGACCGACCACGTCGTCTACCTGGCCAATTCGTCGGGGATCAAGGTCGGCATCACCCGTGCCACCCAGCTGCCCACCCGCTGGCTCGACCAGGGCGCCAGCCAGGCGTTGCCGATCATGCGCGTGGCCACCCGGCAGCAATCGGGCCTGGTTGAAGACGTGCTGCGCAGCCAGGTGCCGGACCGTACCAACTGGCGCGCGCTGCTCAAGGGCGATGCCGAGGTGCTCGACCTGCCGGCCATCCGGGAGCAGGTCTTCGAAGCCTGCGCCGACGGCCTGCGCGAACTGCAGGGGCGCTTTGGCCTGCAGGCGATCCAGCCGCTGCCGGACGCCGAAGTGGTGCAGATGAACTACCCGGTCGAGGCGTACCCGAAGAAGATTGTCAGCTTCAACCTCGACAAGGACCCGGTGGCCGAGGGCACGCTGCTGGGCATCAAGGGCCAGTACCTGATCTTCGACACCGGTGTGATCAATATTCGCAAGTACACGGCCTACCAGTTGGCCGTGCTCCAGTAAAAAGGACCTGCACATGCGTACCGAACAACCGCAAGTGATCTACCTCAAGGATTACCAGGCGCCGGAGTACCTGATCGACGAGACGCACCTGACCTTCGAGCTGTTCGAGGACCACACGCTGGTTCACGCGCAACTGGTCATGCGCCGCAACCCGGCACGCGGTGCCGGCCTGCCGCCACTGGAACTCGATGGCCAGCAGCTGGAACTGCTGCGCGCCTCCCTGGATGACCAGGAATTGCAGCCAGGCGACTACCGGCTCGACGCCGACAGCCTGACCATTCAGCCCAAGGCCGAGCGTTTCACCCTCGACACCAGCGTGAAGATCCACCCGGAAAGCAACACCGCCCTGGAAGGCCTGTACAAGTCGGGCAAGATGTTCTGCACCCAGTGCGAGGCCGAGGGCTTCCGCAAGATCACCTACTACCTCGACCGCCCGGACGTGATGAGCACCTTCACCACCACGGTCATCGCCGAGCAGCATCGCTACCCGGTCTTGCTGTCGAACGGCAACCCGATCGGCAGCGGGCCGGCCGAAGACGGCCGCCACTGGGCGACCTGGGAAGACCCGTTCATGAAGCCGGCCTACCTGTTCGCCTTGGTCGCCGGTGACCTGTGGTGCGTTGAAGACAGCTTCACCCGCCAGTCCGGCCGTGATGTGACCCTGCGCATCTACGTCGAGCCCGAAAACATCGACAAGTGCGACCACGCCATGGTCAGCCTGAAAAAGTCCATGCGCTGGGACGAAGAAGTCTATGGCCGCGAGTACGACCTGGACATCTTCATGATTGTTGCGGTCAATGACTTCAACATGGGCGCCATGGAAAACAAGGGCCTGAACATCTTCAACTCCAGCTGTGTGCTGGCCCGCGCCGAAACCGCCACCGATGCTGCGCACCAGCGCGTCGAAGGGGTGGTCGCTCACGAGTACTTCCACAACTGGTCGGGCAACCGTGTCACCTGCCGTGACTGGTTCCAGCTGTCGCTGAAGGAAGGCTTCACGGTGTTCCGCGATGCCGAGTTCAGTGCCGACATGAACTCGCGCACGGTCAAGCGCATCGAAGACGTCGCCTACCTGCGCACCCACCAGTTCGCCGAAGACGCCGGCCCCATGGCCCACCCGGTGCGCCCGGACAGCTTCATCGAAATCTCCAACTTCTACACCCTGACCGTCTACGAGAAGGGCGCCGAAGTGGTGCGCATGGTCCGTACCCTGTTGGGTACCGAAGGCTTCCGTAAAGGCAGTGACCTGTACTTTGAACGTCACGATGGCCAGGCGGTAACCACCGACGACTTCATCAAGGCCATGGAAGACGCCAACGGCGTCGACTTTACCCAGTTCAAGCGCTGGTACAGCCAGGCGGGTACCCCGCGTCTGGAGGTCAGCGAGGCGTATGACGCCGCCGCGCAGACCTACAGCCTGACGTTCCGCCAGAGCTGCCCGCAGACCCCGGACAAGGCCGAGAAACTGCCGTTCGTGATCCCAGTGGAACTCGGCCTGCTGGATGCCGCCGGCAATGACCTGCCGCTGCAGTTGGCGGGCGAAGACGCCGCTCAAGGGACCAGCCGCGTGCTGTCGGTGACCGAGGCCGAGCAAACCTTCACCTTCCAGGGCATTCAGGCCAAGCCGCTGCCATCGCTGCTGCGTGGCTTCAGCGCCCCGGTGAAGCTGAGTTTCCCGTATGACCGCGACCAGCTGATGTTCCTGATGCAGCACGACAGCGACGGCTTCAACCGCTGGGAAGCGGGCCAGCAGCTGTCGGTGCAGGTACTGCAGGAACTGATCGGCCAGCATCAACGCGGTGAAGCCCTGAAGCTCGACCAGCGCCTGATCACCGCCCTGGGCACTGTGCTGGGCAACGAATCGCTGGACCCTGCCATGGTGGCCGAAATGCTCTCGCTGCCAGGTGAGGCGTACCTTACCGAGATCAGCCAGGTGGCCGACGTCGACGCCATCCACGCCGCCCGTGAGTTCGCACGCCAGCAGATCGCCGAACACCTGTTCGACGCCCTGTGGGCGCGTTACCAGGCCAACCGTGAAGTGTCGCGCAGCACTGCCTATGTGGCCTCGGCCGAGCACTTTGCCCGCCGCAGCCTGCAGAACATCGCCCTGTCGTACCTGATGCAGAGTGGTAAGCAACAGGTGCTGGAGGCGACCCTGGAGCAGTTCGAGCACTGCGACAACATGACCGAGCGCCTTACCGCGCTGGCGGTACTGGTCAACTCGCCGTTCGAGGCCGAGCGCGCCAAAGCGCTGGCGGCGTTTGCCGAGCACTTCAAGGACAACCCGTTGGTCATGGACCAATGGTTCAGCGTGCAGGCGGCCAGCACGCTGCCGGGTGGGCTGGCGCGGGTCAAGGCATTGATGCAACACCCGGCCTTCACCCTGAAGAACCCGAACAAGGTGCGTGCGCTGATCGGTGCCTTTGCCGGGCAGAACCTGGTCAACTTCCATGCTGCCGATGGCTCCGGGTATCGCTTCCTGGCGGACCTGGTGATCGAGCTGAATGCGCTGAATCCGCAGATTGCATCGCGGCAACTGGCTCCGCTGACACGCTGGCGCAAGTATGACGATGCGCGTCAGGCGCTGATGAAGGGTGAGCTGGAGCGCATTCTGGCTTCGGGTGAGTTGTCCAGTGATGTGTATGAGGTTGTGAGCAAGAGTCTGGCGTAATTCTTGTGAATTGGGGCTGCTTTGCAGCCCTTCGCGGGTGAACCCGCTCCTACAGGGGGGCGTAACCTTGTAGGAGCGGGTTTACCCGCGAAGGGCCGCCCAGCGGCCCCGGCTTTCCCCGGCCGACAACAAAACATAACACCCCGCCCGTTGTCTTCCCGCAAACATCCCCGCTACGATCCCCTCAAGCGATTGCAGGCCTCTAGATCAGGCTTTTTGCAAAGCCTGCAATGCATTGACCCACCAAAAAGAACACAACAAGGGGGCAGTCATGAGGGAACAGTTACGTACGCCAGCCAGGCGTGGTGCCTGGCCATGGGCAGCCAGCGCGATGCTGGCATTGGCATTGGGGGTGTGGGCAGACAGCGCCCAGGCCGCGGCCGCCGACGAATACTCCACCGAATCGGCCAAGGCCAGCCAAAGCCTGTTGATCGACGCCACCCATGCCGGCAAGCGCCTGGTGGTGGTGGGTGATCGCGGCCACATTCTGTTCTCCGACGACCAAGGCAGTACCTGGACCCAGGCCCGGGTACCCACCCGGCAATTGCTCACTGCCGTGTTTTTCCTCGACGACAAGCGTGGCTGGGCCGTCGGCCATGACGCGCAGATCCTCGCCAGCAGCGACGGCGGCGCCACCTGGAGCAAGCAGTTCGAAGACCTCGCCCGTGAAGCGCCCTTGCTCGATGTCTCCTTCCTTGACGCTCAGCACGGCTTTGCCGTGGGGGCCTATGGTGCCTTGCTGGAAACCACCGATGGTGGGCAGCACTGGCAGGATGTGGCCGAGCGGCTGGACAACCCGGACCAGGTGCACCTGAACGGTATCGCCCACGTGCGCGATGCCGGCCTGTTCATCGTGGGTGAGCAGGGCGGCATGTTCCGCTCCACCGACAACGGCCAGACCTGGGCCAAGGTCCAGGGCCCCTACGAGGGCTCATTGTTCGGCGTGATCGGCACCGCCAGGCCGCAGACCCTGCTGGCCTACGGCCTTCGCGGCAACCTGTTCCGCTCCAGCGACTTCGGTGACAGCTGGCAGCCGATCGAACTCAAGGCCGCGCGCGGTACCCTGGAGTTCGGCCTGGCAGGCGCTACGCTTGTCGATGATGGCAGCCTGGTGCTGGTCGGCAATGGTGGCAGCGTGCTGCGCAGCACGGACGACGGCCAGACCTTCAGCGTGTACAACCGTGCCGACCGCCTGGCCCTGGCCGGCGTCAGTGGCCTGGCCAACGGCGGCCTGCTGCTGGTGGGGCAGGGGGGTGTGCACCTGGCCAGCGCCGAAGGGGCTGATCAGGCGGCCCGGGAGGTGCGCCCATGACCAGCAGGGAGAGCATTGCCATGCACCCGCATCACCAGGATAAAGCCACGCTGCTCGAACGCCTGATCTTCAACAACCGCCCAGTGGTCATCGCCCTGTGCGTGCTGGTCAGCATTTTCCTGTTCTGGCAGGCCACGCAGATTCGCCCCTCCACCAGCTTCGAGAAGATGATCCCGCTGCAGCATCCGTTCATCGAGCAGATGATGGAGCACCGCAACGACCTGGCCAACCTCGGCAACACCGTGCGCATCTCGGTGGAGGCGGTGAACGGTGACATCTTCGACAAGGACTACATGGAGACCCTGCGTCAGATCCATGACGAAGTGTTCTACATCCCGGGTGTCGATCGGGCCGGGCTGAAGTCACTGTGGAGCCCCAGCGTGCGCTGGAGCGAGGTCACCGAAGAGGGGTTTTCCGGTGGCGAGGTCATCCCTAACACCTACAACGGGTCGCAGGACAGCCTCGATACCCTGCGCGACAACGTGCTCAAGTCAGGCCAGGTGGGGCGTCTGGTAGGCAACAACTTCAAGTCCAGCATCGTCGACGTGCCGCTGCTGGAGAGCTACCCCGACCCGCAGGACCCGGGCAAACAGGTGAAGCTGGACTACCAGCAGTTCTCTCACCTGCTGGAAGAGAAGATCCGTGACAAGTTCCAGGCGCAGAACCCCAATGTAAAAATCCACATTGTCGGCTTTGCCAAGAAGGTCGGTGACCTGATCGATGGCCTGGTGATGGTGGCGATGTTCTTCGGCGTCGCCCTGGTGATCACCTGGGTGTTGTTGTACTGGTTCACCTGGTGCATCCGCAGCACTGTCGCCGTGCTCATTACCACGCTGGTGGCGGTGGTCTGGCAACTGGGGCTGATGCATGCGGTGGGCTTTGGCCTGGACCCGTACTCGATGCTGGTGCCGTTCCTGATCTTCGCCATCGGCATTTCCCACGGGGTGCAGAAGATCAACGGCATCGCCCTGCAGTCGAGTGACGCCGACAACGCCCTTACCGCTGCCCGGCGCACATTCCGTCAGTTGTTCCTGCCGGGAATGATCGCCATCCTTGCCGACGCGGTGGGCTTCATTACCCTGCTGATCATCGACATCGGGGTGATTCGCGAACTGGCCATTGGCGCTTCCATCGGCGTGGCAGTGATCGTGTTCACCAACCTGATCCTGCTGCCGGTGGCCATCTCCTACGTTGGCATCAGCAAGAAGGCCATCGAGCGCAGCAAGAAAGACGCGACCCGCGAGCACCCGTTCTGGCGCCTGTTGTCGAATTTCGCCAGTGCCAAGGTGGCGCCGGTGTCGGTGGTGCTGGCGCTGCTCGCCTTCGGCGGTGGCCTGTGGTACAGCCAGAACCTGAAGATCGGCGACCTCGACCAGGGCGCACCGGAGCTGCGCCCCGACTCGCGCTACAACCAGGACAACAACTTCATCATCAGCAACTACTCGACCAGTTCCGATGTGCTGGTGATCATGGTCAAGACACCGTCGGAGAAGTGCTCGGTCCATTCGACCATGGCGCCGATCGACGAGCTGATGTGGACCATGGAAAACACCCCTGGCGTGCAGTCGGCGATTTCCTTGGTCACCGTTTCCAAACAGGTTATCAAGGGCATGAACGAGGGCAGCCTGAAATGGGAAACCCTGTCGCGTAACCCGGACATCCTCAACAACTCCATCGCCCGGGCTGACGGCCTTTACAACGGCGACTGCTCATTGGCACCCGTGCTGGTGTTCCTCAATGACCACAAGGCTGAAACGCTGGAGCGCGTCACCGCCGTGGCCAAGGCGTTTGCCGACAGCCATGACAAGGAAGGCCTGCAGTTCCTGCTGGCGGCGGGCAACGCCGGTATCGAGGCAGCGACCAACGAAGTGATCAAGTCGGCCGAGCTGACCATCCTGATCCTGGTGTACATCTGCGTGGCAGTGATGTGCCTGATCACCTTCCGCTCGTTCGCCGCCACGCTGTGCATCGTGCTGCCCCTGGTGCTGACCTCGGTGCTGGGCAACGCGCTGATGGCCTACATGGGCATCGGGGTGAAGGTGGCGACCTTGCCGGTGGTGGCGTTGGGGGTGGGCATTGGCGTGGACTATGGCATCTATATCTACAGCCGCCTGGAAAGCTTCCTGCGTGCGGGGCTGCCGTTGCAGGAGGCCTATTACCAGACCCTGCGCTCGACGGGTAAAGCCGTGTTGTTCACTGGCTTGTGCCTGGCCATCGGCGTGTGCACCTGGATCTTCTCGGCAATCAAGTTCCAGGCTGATATGGGGCTGATGCTGACCTTCATGCTGCTGTGGAACATGTTTGGCGCACTGTGGCTGCTGCCGGCGCTGGCACGGTTCCTGATCAAGCCGGAGAAGATGGTGGGCAAGGAGGGGGGCTCGATTTTCGCCCATTGAATCGCAAGGGGGCCGCATTGCGGCCCAATCGCGACACAAGGCCGCTCCTCCACTAGGTTCGCGTTCCCGTGTGGAGGCAGCCTTGTGTCGCGATTGGGCTGCAAAGCAGCACCAGGGTTATAATGCCGCCACATCTTCCACAGGTACCCCCATGTCCCCCCTCGCCACCGCCCTGCAGTCCTGCGACATGCTCCTGATTGACGGCCTGCATGCCTTCGATTTCACCGCCGACGCATCCGGTCTCACCGTCGAATGCATGGACGGCCGCCAGCTTCGCCGCTGGTCCTTCACCCCCGAACAAGTCGCCGCCGCTATCGCCTCCGGCGATGAATGGCAACTCAACGATGCCAACGGCGAGCATCGGCTAGTCTGTATGAGTGCCTTTCGTGCCCCGGATGATGACCAAGATGAACCGGACCTGGACGAGCCTGCTGACCGCTAGCCTGATGAGCCTGACAATCTCTGCCCACGCCGCCACCTTGCTGGTGGGCAGCTACACCGATGGCGCCAGCCAGGGTATCTACCGCTACCATTTCGACGACAAGGCCGGCCAAATCGGCCCCACGCCCCTGCAGGTGGTGAAAAGCGTCAGCCCTTCGTGGCTGGTGCTGTCGGCCGACCAGCGTCAGCTGTTCGCGGTGAATGAGACCCCGCAAGGCCATGCCAGCAGTTTCAGCATCAGCAGCAACGGCGAAATCAAGCCGCTCAACCAAGTGGTCACCCTGGGCGACGAGCCCACCCACGCCAGCCTCAGCCGTGACCAGCGCTACCTGTTTGTGGCCAACTACGCGGTCAACCCCGACCCCGGTGGCAGCCTGGTGGTGATCCCGGTGGCCAAGGACGGCACGCTCAAGCCCGTGGTGCAACAGGCCCGGCATAAGGCGAGCGGGGTCAACCCTGAGCGCCAGGCCGGTGCCCACGTGCATTCGCTGGTGCTGTCGCCGGATGGCCAGCACCTGTATGCCAGCGACCTGGGTGCCGACAAGGTGTTCATCTACCGCTACGACGGTGCCAGTGCGGACCACCCGCTGACAGCGGCGATACCTGCGTCCGTGGCCTTGCCGCCGGGCAGCGGCCCGCGTCACTTGCTGTTCGACGCCAAGGGCCGGCACGCCTACCTCACCCTGGAAATGAACGCCGAGGTGGTGATGTTCGATGTGCAGGACGGCAACCTGGTTGAACGCCAGCGCTTACCCCTGACCGAGCGCCAGGAGGCCGCAGCGAAGGCGGCAGGTGGCTTGCACCTGTCGGCGGACGGGCGCTTCCTGTACGTGAGCAACCGTGGCACGGCCAATGAAATTGTGGCGTTCAGCGTGGGCAAGCAGGACGGCCAGTTGACGTTCCTGCAGCGTCGCCCGGTGGAAGGCGATCACCCTCGGGAGTTTGCCCTGGACCCGAGTGACAACTTCCTGCTGGTGGCCAACCAGAAGAGCAACCAGATCGTGGTGATACGTCGCGATCCGCGCAGTGGCAAGCTGCTGGAGACGGTGCAGACGCTGAAGCAGGATGCGCCCTCGGACCTCAAGTTCATCGAGTGATATCGATCAGCGTGATAATCGGTACTGCCGCAATGAATTTTTGCGTGCGGCCTCGGCGGCGTAAGTTTGACCCAAGGCCCAAAAGGGCCACCGTCAAACCACCGCCGTCGAGGTCAGCCCAGATGAACTTCAATCTCTTCCCGGTTATTGCCGCATCCGCCATTTCCGCATCGGTCGTACTGCCAGCGCATGCCCATGCCGACAGCAGCAAGGCTTCTGCCACCCACAGCTACACCGAGCAGTACCTGCGCCAGAGCGCCAATTTCCATGCGGCCCTGAGTGGCAAGCACCACCACTGAGCCTTGTGCGGTGTCCTGTAGGAGCGGCCTGCGTCGTGACACAAGGCCGCTCCTACAAGGTATCGCGTGAATTCATTTGGCCATCACTGACCTGAACAGTTCCGAAGCCAGCCACCCCTCCAGCCAGCTCCGCACACGCGGATAAGCCGCCTCGGCGAACCACTGCGGTTCGACCCCGGCAAACTGGCGCATCAGGGGCAGCAACGCGGCATCGGCCATGCTCGGGTGGTCGGCCAGCAGGTAAGCCCGCCCCACCAGCAAGCCTTCGAGCTCCGCCAGCCAGGCCTCGGCCTGCTGGCGGTAATGCTCGCGGGAATGCTCCGGGTAACGTTCGGCATACTTGTACAGGTTCACGTGCGCCTTGAACGTGGTGTCATTGCGCGCAATCAGCGTTTCAGCCTGCTGCGCAGCCGCAGGGTTGGCCTGTAGCCGCCAATCCTGCGGGTCGTTTTGCGTCAGCGCCCAGCGCATGATGTCCAGGCTCTCTTCCAGTACCTCGGCACCGGTATCCAGCACCGGTACCGTGCCCTTGGGCGACAAGGCCAGCAGCTCTGCCGGCTTGTTCTTCATCGCCACCTCGCAAATTTCCACCTCGCAGCCGGCATAGCGCAGGGCCAGGCGCGCACGCATGGCCCATGGGCAGCGGCGGAACGAGTAGAGGATCACCCGCACACCTCCACGTCACTGAGGCCATTACCCTGGCGCCGCACCTGGATCTGCACCGGGATGCGCTCGTGCATTTCCTGTACGTGGGAAATCACCGCCACTTTGCGGCCCTGGGCTTGCAAGCCGTCGAGGGCGTCCATTGCCAGTTGCAGCGACTCGGGGTCGAGGCTGCCGAAGCCTTCGTCGATGAACAGCGACTCGATACGCAAGGTGCTGGACGCCATCGACGCCAGGCCCAGCGCCAGGGCCAGCGACACCAGGAAGGTTTCCCCGCCCGACAACGAGTGCACCGAACGCAGTTCGTCGCCCATCTCGGTGTCCAGCACCAGCAGGCCAAGGGCGCTGCCGCCGCGCTTGAGGCGGTAGCGACGGGCCAGCTGACGTAGCTGGGCGTTGGCGTGGTGCAGCAGCAGATCAAGGTTGTAGCCTTGGGCGATCTTGCGGAACACATCACCGGAGGCCGAACCGATCAGGGCATTGAGGCGGGCCCAGCGTTGCCACTGCTGGTGGGCCTGTTCGATTTCTGCCGCCAGCGCCTGGTGGGCCTGCTGGCGGCGCTGATCGTCGGCCTGTTGTGCACGCAATTCGGCGCACTGCTGCTCATGGTTGACCAGCCGCCCGCGCAGCTCGGTCAGGGCGTGTTCCAAGGCTTCGGCCGAGGTGTCCACGGTCATTTGTGCGGCGTGTTGTTGCAGGCGCTGCTCACGTTCCTGCAGCAGCACGCGGCCCTGCTCGATGGCTTTTTCCGCGCCTTGCAAACGCTGGCGCAATTCATTGACTTGCGCGTCATCCATGGCCAGCAGGCGATCGAGGCCGGCATCGTCCAGTTCCGGATGCTCGCTGCGCCACTGGGCGATCTGGGCCTGCAACTGTTGGCATTCGGCATCCAGTGCCTGTTGTTGCTGGGTATTGGCCTTGAGCTCGCTGGCCAGTTGCACGCCTTGGGTGCGCAGATCTTGCAGGCGCTGGGCGGTGTCGGCATCGAGGGCGCGGGCTTGTTCCAGCGTGGCTTCCATATGCTGCTGCCAGGCTTCGGCACTGGCATGTTCGCCTAGCAGCTCGCCGAGCGACGTCTGGGCCTGCTGGCGCTGTTCGTCGAGGGCCGCGAGCGTGTGTTGCAACTGTTGCAGGCCTTGCACGCGCGCCTGTTGCTGATCGCGCAGTTTGTCCAGCTGGGCTTGCCGGGCTTGCTGTTCTTCCTGTTCGTCCTTGCGCTGTTCCAGTTGCTGCAGGCGCTGGGCAATCTGCTGGTCGAGGGCGAGGAAGGCATTGGACGGGTCGTCGTTGAGGGCCTTGAGCGCTTCCTCTGGCAGTACGCCGGCCAGGTCGTTCAGGCCTTGCTGCAACAGCTGTTCGTCGTTGGCCAGGGCCTGGTGCTGTTGCTCCAGATGGCGCTGGGCCTGTTGCTGGGCGTCGTGGGCCGCCTGCAATTGCTGGTTCAGGCGGGCGGCGTCTTTTTGCAGGGCCAGCAGGGCGCTCTGGCGTTTCTCGTCCTGGCTGATTTCTTCATCCAGGCGACGCAGCTGGCTGTCGAGCCAGGTGCTACGGGCCTTGTCGTCCTGCGGGGCGAGGGCTGGCCATAGGCTGTGTGCCTGTACCTGAGCCACCAGCGGTTGCAACTGTTCGCCCAGTTGCTGCTGTTGCTGCTGGAAGTCCTTGAGCTGGGCATTGACCACACCCAGCTGGGTACGCAGCTCCACCAGCGTGTTGTTGAGCGTTTCGACCTGCTTCTGCGCGGCGTGCTCTTCGGCCTGGTCATGGCGACCCAAGCTCTGCAGCAGCGCTTCAGGCTGATGGAAGGGGTGTTCGGCGCTGCCACAGACCGGGCAGGGTTCGCCGTCACGCAGTTGGTCACGCAGTTCTTCGACGCTGGTGTTGCGTGCCAGGCGTTGCCGTTCCAGCAGTTGACGGGTGAGGATCAACGCCTGCTCGGCGGCCTCCAGCTCGGCCTTGGCGGCGGTGCCTTCGGTAATCAGTTGCTGGCGTTGCAGCATGGCCTGCTGCTGCCGTTCGCGCAGGGCATCCAGCTGCTGGCGCAGCTCCTGTTCCCGGCCGTGCAGGCGTGACATTTCTTCTACGGCGCGCTGCTGTTTGCGGTTGTCCTGCAGCATGCCGCCGAGCAGGTCGATCTGTTCGGCCAGGGCCTGGGGTTCGGCCTTGGCTTCACGGAACAACAGGTCGTAGGCGTCGCGCTCGGCCTGCAGGTGCGCATTGGCCTGGCTGGCCTGGGCCTGCAAGCCGGGTAGCTCTTCTCGGCCCTTGGTCAGGCGGCCACCGATCAGCATCACCTGTTTCAGTTGCGGCAGGTAGGCGTGCCAGGCATTGGCCAGGCCCGCCAAGTGCTGGCTGTCGGCAAGCGCGGTGTCGATCTGCGCCAGTTGCTGCACGCTGCGCTGCTGGTTGTCTTCCAGCTGCTGCAGTTGCTGCTGGCCGTCAGCGACCTGTTGTTGCGCCTGTTGGCTGATGCTGCGCTGGGCGGCCAGCTCCTGGTCCAGGCGTGCCAGACTGTCCTGGGCGGCAAAGGCCTGGCGCAGGCGCGGCGCGTTCTCGCTGTGCTGGGCCTGGCGGTCGGCAAGCGCTTGGCGCGCAGTGTCCAGCGCCTGTTCGAGCTCGCGGGTGCGCACCTGCAGTTCGGCTTGCTGCTGCTGCTGTTCGGCCATTTTCGCGGCCACTGGCGCCAGCTGTGCGCTCAGGGCCTGTCGGCGGTGGAACTGGTGACGCTGTGGGGCCAGGCGCTCCAGGCGTGCCAGGTCCAGGCGTGGTTCGGCCAGCTGTTGCCAGTCCAGTTCGGCGGCCTGCAGCGTGGTGCTGGCTTCGGTGTGTTGGGCCTGTAGCTGGCATTGTTCATTCAGCCAGTTGCGTTGCTGCTCCAGCTGGCGCTCGCCGGCCTGGTCGGCCTTGAACTGCTGCTGCGCCTGCTCCAGGCGCTTGTCGAGCTCGGCACGGGCCTCGGCAGCCATCGGCAGCAGGTGGCTGGCGCGCTCTTTCAGGGCGTTGTGCGCCTCGCCGGCTTCGCGCGCCTTGCTGAAGGCACGCTGGCCCAGGCGGGTGTAGATCTCGGTGTTGGTGAGCTTTTCCAGCAACTCGCTGCGGTCTTTGTCGTCGGCCTTGAGGAACGCGCCGAACTCGCTCTGGGCCAGCATCACCGCACGGGTGAACTGTTCGAAGTTCAGGCCCAGACGGGCTTCGACCAGTTGCTTGTATTCGTTCTTGCCACTGCCGAGCACTTGCTCGCTGTCGAGGTCGTAGAAGCTTTGACGGCTGTGCTGCAGTTTGCCGTTGGCCTTGTCGCGGGCGCGGTTGGCTTCCCAGCGGGCGCGGTAGCGGCGGCCGTCGATGCCGACGAAATCGACCTCGGCAAACCCGCTGCCGGTGCCACGGCGCAGCAAGTTGCGCGGGTCGGAGGTGGGGATGTCGCCGTCGGCGTCCGGCACCTTGGCCTCACGGCCAATGGCATTGAGGCGCGGCACGGTGCCGAACAGCGCCAGGCACAGGGCGTCAAGCAAGGTGCTCTTGCCAGCACCGGTAGGCCCGGTGATAGCGAACAGGCCAGCGCTGGCCAACGGTTCTGCGGTGAAATCGATGTCGATCGGGCCGGCCAGCGATGCCAGGTTCTTCAGGCGGATGGCGAGAATCTTCATGGCTGTTCCTCTTCCTGCTGCACGTCCTGCAACAGCAGGGCGAAGTCGGCCAGCGCCTGCTCGTCGGCGGGGTTGCCGTAGGCTTGCTCCCAGGCGCGGCTGAACAGGTCTTGCGGGGTCATCTGGGCCAGTTCGACAAAGGCCAGGTCATCGTCCTCGGCGTTGTTGCGGCCGGCGTACTCGGCGCTGATGCGGATCAGCCGTACCGCCTTGCCTTCAAGCGCGGTTTCGATCTGCTGGCGCAGGTCGGGTTGCGGCTCGTCGAGCATCACCCGCACCTCCAGCCAGGGCTGGCGGTTGGGGTCTTCAAGCAGGTCGACCACGGGCAGGTCAGCCAGTTGCTGCAACAGCTCGCCCAGCGGTGCCGGGCCCACCCGTTGCAGGGCCACGGCGCGTGGTACGGGGCGTGGCTCGACGCTGACCAGGCCGTTGCCGTCCAGCTCCACTTCCAGGACCTGGTGCGGGTAGTTGATTTCGGCGAACGACAGCGGGATTGGCGAGCCGCTGTAGCGGATACGTTCTTCGCGGTTGACCTTCTGCGGTTTGTGCAGATGGCCCAGGGCGACGTAGCTGATAGCCTTGTCGAACAGCTTGGCCGGCAGCGCCTCGGCGTTGCCGATGATCAGGCTGCGTTCGGAGTCTTCCGACACCGCGCCACCGGCCATGTGCGCGTGGCTGATGGCGATCAGCGCCTGGTCTTTCTTGCGTTTCTTCAGGGCGGCGGCGATCAGTTGCTGGTGCACCTGGGTGATGCCTTGCAGGTAATCGTCACCCAGCTGCGGGCCGGTGACTTCGGCCGGCCGCAGGAAGGGCAGGGCCAGGCACCAGGCAGCGACCTTGCCCCGGCCGTTGGTCAGAGGGATCAGCAGGCGCTCGGCATCCAGCTGGCCCTCGTCCAGCCAGTGCACACGGCCCAACGCATGGGTGCGCAGGCGGCGCATGAGTGCGGCGGGCAGCTCGATGCGCGAACCGGAGTCGTGGTTGCCGGCGATCATCACAATGTCCAGCTTGGGCTGTTGCTCATGGGCCTGGACGATGAAGTCGTAGAGGCGTTCCTGGGCTTTGACGGGTGGGTTGACGGTGTCGAAGATGTCGCCCGCAATCAGCAGCGCATCCGGCTGGCGCAGGCGCAGCTGGCCGAGCAGCCAGTCGAGGAAGCAGGCGTGTTCGAAGTCGCGTTCCTGGCCGTGCAGGCTTTGGCCCAGGTGCCAGTCGGAGGTATGAAACAGACGCATGGATGACCTGTTGGTGTCGAGTCGAGCAAGCGAGGGCTTGGCTTGGGTGATGGGTGTTGCGCAAGGGCGGTATGTTAACCCAAGCACGGGGGCGCTGTGCGGCCCGAAAGTTCAGCGCTTGATCTCATCGGCGTACGGTGCTGGTTGTCCTGCAGGCAAGCCCGCGCATCAAACCCCTTGTTCATGGATGGCATTGGCTTATCGCGGTAGCGTCCTGCGACTCCAGGCGTTGACGCGGGTTGCCACGTTGGTTCCATGAAAAGCTGACATTGATAGCAGGGTGTCGCTCATCTCGGTTTGCCCCACAAGACGTGTCGCGGCAAAGCAGCGAGCACACGCTCGGCCACTTCCGCCTTGAACGTTCTGTGAGCTGGCTCTCGCTTTGTACCAGGGATCAAGCTTGCCCTCAAAAGTAGGCTGATCTACCCTCCGAAACGGCCATGATCACGGCTATTCGAAACCCACGGACGACAATCACAGGAGTCACCAATGGAAGGCATCCCTCAGACCCAATCTTCCCCGGATAACCTCAAGCCAAAATGGCGGGAGCGTTTCGCCTTCTTCGATCAGTACGGCGCCCCCACCTCCGAGTCATACAAAGCCGCATTCCGCGCCTTGCCATTCGGGAAGAAGTTGCTGATCAACAACAATTTCATAGCCTTTTTCTTCGGCCCGATCTATTGGTTCGTGCTGGGGCTGTGGAAGAAGAACCTGGTCATGCTGGCCATCATCATCGGCATCGGGCTGCTGCTGAGCGTCTATGAGGTGGCGACGGGCAGCGAAATCCCGCGTCCTCTGGATAACGGTATCAGCATGGGATTTGCGTTTCTGTACAGCTTCCTGACCAACCGGGCCTATTACCTGAAGCAGGCCAAAGGGCAGCAGAGCTGGAACCCGTTCGAGGGGCAGCGGTTCATCTGACTCGGCTGGTACGTTCGGCAAGTATTGTCAGGGGCGGCCATGAGCTGAAAATTCGCAAGCAGCCACTGCGCATCACTTGGGATAGAGCGGCGGCAAGCTGCCGTTCTCGCCCGCCGGCAGCAACACCTGCTCAGCTGGCGGAATGGTACCAATCGCCCGCCACAAATCCTCCCCCTGCCAATACTGCCCGCTCTCGCTGTACAACGCCCCGTTCAAACCATCCAGCGCATCCGACAACGGCACGAAGCGCGCCGCCATCTCGGCCAGGGTTTCGGGTTGCTGCCGGGCCCAGGCATCCAGTGCCTGGCGCGTAGCCTGGGGGTCGTTGGCCTGGCATGCGCGCTTGATGTCGTCCAGCAAGGTGCGTGGGCTTGGCCCGTTCTGTGCCGTGCGCAGCACCGCTGGCCGCGAACGGGCGCGCCACCACAGGGCAAAGCCAAGCACAGTGGTCAGGGCGAACACCAGTGTGGACAGCTGCCAGGGCCACAGCAGGGTGCTGGCGCTGCTGTTGTCGCCCACCGGGGTGTCGGCGCTCAGTGCCGGGTTGTCCAGCACGTTCAGCGTGCGCGCCGGCAGGCTGCTGTGCTCCAGGTGGTCTTCGCGGGTGTTCCACCAGGCCACTTCCAGCGCCGGCAAGGCCAGCGTGCCGCTGTGAGTCGGCACCAGGGCCTCGCGCTCTTCGCGGTTGGCGGTCATGCCCCGTTCGCTGATTTCGTTGCGCAGCATCGGCTGGTCAGGGTAGCGGCGCAGGCCGATGATTTCTGTGGCCGGCAGCGGCGGCAGTTGGGTGCTGGACAAGCCTTCGGCACGCAAGGTGATGTTGCGCGTCAGCGAGTCGCCAATCTGTACCTGCTGGCTGCTGGGGTCGGGGCTCCAGTGCTCTTCCAGGGTCAGGCTGCTGGCGGGCAACCACGGCAAGCCAGCCGGCCAGGCTGCCGGAATCGGCCGTACCGTGAGGCGCAAGGGCAGCGAGCTGACTTGCACCTGGTGGCCGGCGCGGGCCGTGCCATTGGCCTGTGCTGCTTCGTCGCTGCTGGCGGCTGCCGTGGCGGTGAACGTCAGTGGCGGGATGTCGAGGGTGCCGCTTTGCTGGGCATACACCGCATAGCGGGTTTCGATCACGCCATGACGCACACCATTGATTTCCTTTTCATACGTGCGCGACTCGCCCAGCGGCTCGACCTTGGCGTTCTCCAGTTGCAGTGGGCTGAGGCTGCTGTCGTCGTACAGCGCTACCGAGTGGTAGATGCGTAGGGTCAGCACGGCTTGGGCCTGGACATAGACGTCATGGCTGTCGAGGGTCGCTTCGATGAAGACCTGAGCGTTGTCCTGGCGGCTGGCATCGGCCTGCAGCACTTGCAATTCGATGGCCTGGCTGTGTGACTGGCCCAGCCGCAGCTCGGGGATGCGCAGGCTACCGCTGCGCCGTGGCAGCAGGGTGATGATCCAGCGGGTGCTGGCGCGGGTTTCGCCGTCCAGGGTGTGCAGGCTATTCAACTGGCGCGTACCGCGGACTTCGAAGTCACCTTCCAGGGCGCGCAGGTCGGGCTTGCCGAACTGGGTGACGTCCTGGCTTTCCAGGGTCAGTTCCAGGCTTTCGCCCGCTTCCAGGCGGGTGCGGTCGACGCTGGCCTGCAGCAGCGGCTCGGCCTGGGCCAGCACGGCCCAGAGCAGGGTGAGGAGAAAGACGCCGAAGCGACTCATCGTGATTTTTCCTGATGCAATTGCTGTTCATACCAGAATTTGCGTCGCAGCAGCTCTGCCGGGTTGTCGGGGATTTCCCGCAGCCATTGCTCCAGGGCTTGGCGCTGTTCGCCGTCGAGGCTGGTCGACACCGGGCGCTGTGGTGGCTGGATGACACTGTCGTCGCCCCCGGCCTGGTTGCCGGGTGCGGCCTGGCTGTTGCTGCTGCTTTCGCCGGGTTGTTCGGGGCTGGCCTGTTGGTCGTCGCCGGGTGTGCCTTGGGCCGGGCTGCTGGCCGAGCTGCTGTTGCCTTCGGTTTCGCTGCCGGGCGTGTCTTGGGCATCGCTGCCGGGCGGTTGTTCCTCGGCCTTGGCTTCACGTTGCTGCAGCAGTTGCTGCACCAGCGCCTGGTTGTCCAGCGCGGCCTGCAGGTCGGGCTGGCGCTCCAGGGCTTGCTCGTAGGCATCCAGGGCGGCGTCCAGCTCGCCACTATGGGCCAGGGCATTGCCTCGATTGTAGTGGGCTGCTGCAGTGTCGCCTTGGGAAAATGCCTCGGCGGCCCCGGCATAGTCGCCGGCCTGGTACAGGGCCATGCCGCGCCATTGCGGGTTCTGGAAGTGACGTGCAGCGCTGGCCGGGCGGTTTTGCTCCAGCAGCTTCTGGCCTTGCTGGTCGGGGCGCAGCCACAGGTCGTTGAACTCGAAAGCCTGGCTAGGCTGCGGCAAGGCCAGCAGCAGCGGCAGGCAGAACAGCCAGCCGCGCCGGCCAGCGCAGGCGGCCAGCAGCAACAACGGAATCAGCAGCCAGTAACCTTGGTCGGCCCAGCTGTCCAGTTGCAGGGTCTGGCCGTCATTGCGCCCGCTCCGCGGGTTGTCGAACAGGCCCAGGCCACGCAGGTCGAGGTCGTCAATGCGGGCGTGCCGGTAGCGCCCGCCCGTGCCGCTGATAAAACCCTTCAGGCTGGCACTGTCCAGGCGAGGCAAGAGGATGCCGCCCTGGTCGTCTTTAAGGTATTCGCCATTGGCCTGGCGCACCGGGGCGCCTTCGCGGCTGCCGATGCCCAGCATCAGCAGGCTTGGGCCCTGGCGGCCGAGGGCCTGGGTGATGCCCTGGCGCTCGGCGGCGCTGAGTGCCGAGCCTACCAGCAGCAGGCGGCCTTGGCCGAGGCCGCTCTGGGCCAGCAGCGCCAGGCCTTTTTGCACGGCCAGGTCGGCACGCTGGCCGGGTTTTGGCATGATCGACGGGTCGATGGCCTCGAGCAAGTTGCGGGTGGTGGCCAGGTCGTCAGACAGCGGCACCAGGGTGTGCGCGGAGCCGGCATACACCACCAGCGCCGTCTGGCTGTCGCGGCGGTGTTCAAGCAGGTCGAGGATCTTGCGCCGGGCCTGTTCCAGGCGGTTGGGCGGGCTGTCCTCGGCGAGCATTTGCGGGGTCAGTTCGAGCAGGATCACCAGGGGGTCGGCCGGGCGCTGACGGCTTTCTTCCAGCCGCTGCCAGCTGGGCCCGAGCAGCGCCAGGATCACCAGTAACCAGGCGAGGCCCAGCGCCACCCACGGCAGTTTGCTGGTGCTGCCGCTGCCGCCACCCAGCAGTACACCATGGAAGGCGGGCGGCAGAATCATCTGCCAGCGCCCGGCACGCTTGCGCCGGTGCCACAGCTTGTACAGCAGCCAGCCGAGCACGGGAACCGCCAGCAGCCAGAGCGGGCGCAGCCATTGGGGCCACAAGTCGATCATCGCCGCCTCCTTAAACGCAGGCGCTTCAAGCGCTGGCGCCATTCCGGGTGCGGCTGCAGGAAGCGCGGCTTGCGCAGCAGGCGCTGCAACAGGTTGTCAGGCCACTGCACGGCTACCACCAGCAGCACGCTGAGCAGCAGCGCCAGCGCCAGGGGCCAGGCGTACAGGGCCTGGGCTGTGCGTGCCTGGGTCGGTTGCTGGGCCACGGGCTCCAGTTGGTCGAGGGTATCGCCGATAGCGTCCAGTTCGGCGCCGTCATGGGCGCGGAAGTAGGCGCCGTGGGTGATGTCGGCAATTTCCTTGAGCGCGGCTTCGTCCAGGTCCAGGCTCGGGTTGAGGCCGAGCAGGCCTGGTGTGCCACTGGCTTCGGGGTTGGCGCCGATACCGATGGTGTAGATGCGCACGCCTTCCTGGGCCGCCAGGCGGGCGGCTGTCAGCGGGTGAATCTGCCCGCCGTTGTTGGCACCGTCCGTGATCAGCACCAGCACCCGGCTTTGTGCCGGGCGTTCGCGCAGCCGTTTGACCGCCAGGCCAATGGCGTCGCCGATGGCGGTGTTCTTGCCGGCGATGCCGATCTGCGCCTCGATGAGGAAGGTGCGCACGGTGCGCCGGTCAAAGGTGAGCGGCGCCTGCAGGTAGGCCTGGCTGCCGAACAGGATCAGGCCCACACGGTCGCCTTCACGGTCTTGCAGGAAGTCGCCCATCAGCGCCTTGACCAGGTCGAGGCGGCTGATGTCCTCGTTCTTCCACTGCATGTCGGGGAAGTCCATCGACCCGGACACGTCCACCGCCACCAGCAGGTCGCGGCCGCTGGCGGCGATCGGCACCGGTTCGCCCAGCCATTGCGGGCGAGCGGCGGCGCACAGCAGCAACAGCCAGATGACGACGAACGGTGCCTGCTGGCGCCAGGTGGGCAGGTTGAGCCGTGCGCGGCGCCCGGCCAGGCCTTCCAGCTCGCTGAGGAAGCCCACCTTGAGCACCGGTTCACCGCTGTCGGCGGCGGGCAGCAGCAGGCGCGCCAGCCATGGCAACGGCAACAGGGCAAAGACCCACGGCCAGGCCAGTTCAAACATGCTTGCGGATCCAGGTTTCGACGGCTTGGCTGAGCCCGGCGATGGCCTTGTCATCGAGCTTGCACTCGGGTTTATAGGCGCCTTCTACCAGTACCATCCAGCGGGTCAGGCCGGCGGCCGGGCAGCGGTTATCCAGAAAGGCCAGCCACTGGCGGCCGTTGAGGGTGTGGCTGTTGGCGCCTGGGTAGTGGTTGCGGCACAGGCGTTTGAGCAGGGCGTTGATCTGTTGCAGCCAGGCGCCGGCCGGGGCGCCGTCATACGGGCGTGGCAGGCGGGCCAGCTCGGCCAAGGCCTCCAGGCGTACCGGGTCCAGGGGTTGTTCGGCGCGCACGATGCGGCGTTTGCCCGGGCGCCAGCGGCGCAGCCGCCACAGGCCCCAGCCCAGGAGTGGCAGGACGGCCAGCAGCAGCCACCAGCCTGGTGCGGGTGGCCACAGGCTGACCGGTGCCGGGGCAATCAGTGGGTGCAACTGGTCGAGCGGGTTCATGACGCGCTCCGGGGCCGCTGGGCGTTCAGGTACTCGCGCAGTTGCTCGATCATTTCGCTTTGCGTGCTCAGTGGCATCAGGACCACCCTCAGCTTTTGCGCCATCAGCTCCCAGCGCTCGATGCGGGCCTCGGCCTGCTGGCGGTAGGCCTGGCGCAGGTTGGCGTCGAGGGTGTCGAGCTCCAGCTGGGCGCTGCGCTGGGCGAAGCGCAGCAGGCCGGCGGCGGGCAACGCGTGGTCGAGTGGGTCGGATACCGGCAGCAACAGCAGGTCGCAATGCCTTGAGAGCATGGCCAGGTGCTGTTCTACCTGGGCGCTGAGCGAGCGCTCATCGCAGATCACGATGGCCAGGCTGCCGGGGCGCAGCACTTCGCGGGCGCGGCGCAGGGCCAGGCCGAGGCTGTCGGCCCCGGGTATGGCTTCGGTGTGCAGTGACTGGTTGACCTTTGCCAAGCGGTTGAGCAGTTGCAGCAGGCTCTGTTTGCTGCGTCGGGGCTTGATCTCGTGGTGTTCGTTGTCGCCGAACACCAGGCCGCCGATGCGGTCGTTGTGGCCCAGCGCTGCCCAGCCGAACAGCGCCGCAGCCTGGGCCGCCAGCACGGACTTGAACATCAGCCCTGAGCCGAAGAAAAGCCGTTGGCTTTGTTCGACGAGGATGAAGATCGGCCGCTCGCGTTCTTCGTGGAACAGCTTGGTGTGCGGCTCCTGGGTACGCGCAGTGACACGCCAGTCGATGTTGCGCACATCATCGCCGGCCTGGTAAACGCGCACCTGGTCGAAGTCCACGCCGCGCCCGCGCAGCCTGGAATGGTGCAGGCCGACCAGCGGGCTGCGCTGGCCGGGCTTGGAAAACAGCTGGATTTCGCGCACGCGGTGGCGCATGTCGATCAGCTCGGCAAGGCCAATGCGGATGCCGTGTTCGGCCAGCTGCGCAGTGGGCATGGGGTCAGGCAACGGCGACGACGTCGAGGATGCGCTGGACCACGCGGTCCTGGTCGATCCCTGCCGCCTCGGCCTCGAACGAGAGGATGATGCGGTGGCGCAGGACGTCGAACAGCACGGCCTGGATGTCTTCGGGGCTGACGAAGTCGCGCCCGGCCAGCCAGGCATGGGCACGCGCGCAGCGGTCCAGCGAGATGGAGCCGCGCGGGCTGGCGCCGTAGGCGATCCAGTCGGCCAGCTCGGTGTCGAACTTGGCCGGGGTACGGGTGGCCATGACCAGCTGCACCAGGTATTCCTCCACTGCGTCGGCCATGTACAGGCCAAGGATTTCCTTGCGCGCGGCGAAGATGGCCTGCTGGCTGACCCGGCGCTCAGGCTTGGTCTCGCCGCCGAGGGCTTCACCCCGGGCCTGCGCCAGGATACGCCGCTCTACGGCGGCGTCGGGGAAGCCGATTTTTACATGCATCAAGAAGCGGTCGAGCTGGGCTTCGGGCAGCGGGTAGGTGCCTTCCTGCTCGATCGGGTTCTGTGTGGCCATGACCAGAAACAGCGGCGACAGGTCATAGGTGCTGCGGCCCACGCTGACCTGGCGCTCGGCCATGGCTTCGAGCAGCGCCGACTGCACCTTGGCCGGTGCGCGGTTGATTTCGTCGGCCAGCACCAGGTTATGGAAGATAGGCCCCTGCTGGAACACGAAGCTGCCGGTTTCCGGGCGGTAAATCTCCGTGCCGGTGATGTCGGCCGGGAGCAGGTCGGGGGTGAACTGGATGCGATGGAACTGCGCTTCGATGCCTTCTGCGAGTTCTTTGATGGCTTTGGTCTTGGCCAGGCCCGGTGCCCCTTCGACCAGCATGTGGCCGTCGGCCAGCAGCACGATCAACAGCCGTTCGACCAGTTTCTCCTGGCCTAGGATCTGGGTAGAAAGAAAAGTGCGCAGCGCGATCAGCGCTTCACGGTGTTCCATCGGCGACGGTTCCTGGTAGGGGCCTGAGGCGGCGTGAGGCAGCAGCCTTGGCAAGGGGGGATACTTTAATCTATCCGGGGGGGCGACCACCAATGGCGGCGGGTAAATTTATCGTTGCAGCCGGGCATGCGGGCAAAGAAATGTCCCACGTATGGCTGGCCATTGCCTGATGTTCCGTGACGGCGTGCTGGCGCCTGCTTGTGCTTTTCGGACAAGCAGGAGGCACGATGATGAAAATGACCAGCGCCAGCACGCCAAACCTTACGCCGATCACCTTGCGTTTTGGCGTGTTCTTCGATGGCACCGGTAACAACCAGCACAATGCCATGACGATGGGTGAGCAGGGCGACAAGGGCGGCAGCTATGGCAACGCCTTGAGCAATGTGGCCCTGTTGCATGCGTTGTATCCGACTGATGCGGCCCATGCCGACGGGCCGCAGGCGTTCTTGAAGCACTATGTGGAAGGCGTGGGCACGCTGGCGGGTGAAGCTGACCATGTCTACGCCTCGGCCACCGGGCATGGGCGCACGGGGGCCGAGGCGCGGGTTGCCGAGGCGTTGCAGGCGATGGCCGAGCAACTGCAGGCGTGGCGCCGGGCGCATCCGCAGGCAACGCTGGAAGGGGTCGAGTTCGATCTTTTCGGTTTCAGCCGGGGTGCGGCGGCGGTGCGGCATCTGGCCAACCTGCTGCACGAGGACGCGGGCGGGCTGTTATCGGTGGCGTGCGAAACCTCGATCAACTTTATCGGCCTGTTCGACACCGTGGCGGCGATCATCGCGCCCTTACAGGGTGACTTCGACCCTGCAGACGGCCGCCACGGTGGCCTGCGCCTGGGCCTGGGTGCGGGTATTGCCCGGCACGTGGTGCAACTGGTGGCCGAGGACGAGCGGCGGCATAACTTCCCGCTGGTACGCAGTGGCCACGATATCGTGCTGCCGGGTGTGCACTCGAACATTGGAGGTGGTTACCCGGAAACCACCCTGGAGCAGGTGCTGCTGTGTAAACCTCAGTCCCAGCGGGTGCCCGCAGGCATGCGTGTCGAGCAGTGCCGCGTCCATGCCAAGGTGAGCGCCTTGCTGGCTTCGGCGTTTGCCGATATGGGCGAACCCAGGCCGCGCGTGATGACCTGGGAGGAGCCGATTGCCGGTGGGCATCGGGACGAGGCGCAAAAGCAGGTCTATGTGGCGGTGTACCGGGAGCGGCAAGTGGCGGGGCACTTGTCCCGGGTGTACTTGAGCGTGATGCGGGCGTTGGCGGTGCGCGCGGGTGTGCCGTTTGCGCCGTTGGGCGCGCAGGCAGAGCATTGGCTGCCGGATGAGTTGTCGGGCATCAGCCGAAAACTGCATGCCTTTGCCTTGGGGGAAACTGGCCAGGCGGGGTTGAGCGAGGAAGAACAGCGGCTGTTGCGCGACAGATACATGCATGCGTCAGCGAACTGGAATGCACTGAAGGGTTTGCGCAACAGTGTTCTGGATGTGCTGTTCGTCAATCGGCCGGGGGCAGGCGGGCGAGTGATGCATGCCAACCCGGCGCAATGAATGACTGACCCTGGCCTGGCAATGCTGCACCGGGCCTACAGGGCGCGCGCCAGCTGTTCAGTCGCGCGCCTTCTGGCTGAATACGTCTCCTGTGCCAGGGTCAGCAGCACCGTCAGCAACATGAACACCACCGATGCGATGAAGATCCCGTTGGGCAGGCGCTGATCGAGCATCCAGCCGAACGCTACCGGCCCGATGGCGCCACCGATGTTGAACCCGGTCGACACCAGGCCGAAGGTTTTGCCCTCGGCCCCGGGTGGCGCCGCTGCCTTGACCAGCATGTCCCTTGATGGGGCGATGACCCCCGTGAGCAAGCCAATGGCGCCCAGTACGACCACCAATGCCCAGCCCTGCAGCAGCCCCAGTGCCACCAGAGCGGTCAGCGCAGCCGCCAGCGCGAAGGCCAGCGCCGCCACCAGGCCATGGCGCCGGGTACGGTCGGCCAAAGCGCCTCCGCACAGCACGCCGGCTGCGCTGCTCAGCAGGAAAGCGGTGAGCGCGGCGTTGGCCCAGGCCAGTGTCAGGCCTTGGCCCTGGACCAGGGCGGCTACGGAGAACTTCTCGATGGCACTGGTGCTCAGGTTGAGCAGGATGAACAGCACCGTCAGCACGCCGATCATGGGGGTGAACAAACGTACGCGGCCTGTTGCTGCGGCCGGGCCTGTGTCTTGTTTGTTGGCAGGCCTGGCGACCCGGTAAACGCCACTGCCTGGTATCGATATCAGCAGTAGCGCGGCTACCCCGAATACCGCGCCCGCCGCCAGGGCTGCCCGCGTGCCGAGCGCCGCGGCGATGCCGAGAAATACGGCTGGGGTAACGGCTGAACCGAGGAAACCGGCAAAGGTATGAATAGAGAACGACCGCCCCAGGCGTGCGGGCTCGATGCCGTTGGCCAGCAGCGCATAGTCGGCCGGGTGGTACACACCATTGGCCAGGCCAGCCATGGCCATCGCCACCAGCAATACCGCATACCCGGGGCTGGCCGCCAGTAGCGCGAAACTGAGGCTGCCCAGCAACAGCCCCGCCTTGAGCACTTTACGTGCGCCATAGTGATCGACGGCATAACCCAGCGGGGCCTGTACCAGCGCGGAGACGATGTTGAACACCGCCAGGGCTACGCCCAGCTCTACGAAGCCTACGCCCAGCAGGCCGGGCAGCACGGGCAGTAGCGCCGGGATCAGCATGATGTGCACATGGCTGACGAAGTGCACGGCAGCAATTTGGGTCAGCAGCTTGGGGCCAGCGTGGGGCATGTCGATACCTGTTGAACAGCGTGCGCCCCTGGCGCACGGCAAGGTGGTGGAAAGCTCGTTTAGCGGGAGGCGCCGCGCAAACCGGGCAAGCGACCGTTCAGCACAACATGGGCCAGCAGACCAATGACCAGGCCCCAGAAAGCCCCGCCAATGCCCAACAGGCTGATGTTGGCCGCCGCCGCCAGGAAGGTGATCAGTGCTGATTCGCGTGAACGGGCATCGGCCAGGGCGCTGGCCAGGCTGGCACCGATGGTGCCCAGCAGGGCAAGGCCCGCCAGGGTGGTGATAAAGGTGCCCGGCAGGGCCATGAAGACACTCGCCAGCGTGACCCCGAACACCCCGACGAGGATGTAGCAGACACCGGCAGCGATGCCCGCCACCCAGCGCTTGTCCGGGTTTTCATGGGCTTCCTTGCCGGTGCAGATGGCCGCGGTGATGGCAGCGATGTTGAACGCGTGTGAACCGAAGGGCGCCATCAGCAACGAGCCGATGCCGGTGACGGCGACAATCGGGTTGGCGCTGGTCTTGAAACCATCGTTGCGCAGCACCAGCATGCCGGGCATGTACTGGCCGGTGAGGGTGATCAGGAACAAGGGCAGGGCCACGCTGAGGGCCGCGTTGAGGGAGAAGGTGGGCGCGGTGAAAACCGGTGAGGCGAATTCCAGCCGCAACGTCGTCAGGCCCACTTGCCCCTGCAGCAACAGGTAGCCCAGGCCCAGCAGCAATATGGCGACCACGGCGTAACGGGCGGTGAAGCGTTTGAAGGCCACATAGGCTGCAATCAGCAGCCCGGCGAGGGTGGGGTCGACCGACAGGCTGGCAAAGGCACCGATGCCAAACTGCAGCAGGATGCCGGCCAGCAGGCCGGCGGCAATGCCGCCGGGCACGACGCGCACCAGGCGCTCGAAGCACCCGCTCAGCCCCAGCACCACGAAGCCGGCGGCCGACAGCAGGTAGGCACCTATGGCCTCGCTGTAGGGCACGCTGGCCAGGGCGGTGACCAGGAACGCGGCGGCTGGCGTGGACCAGGCTGTGATGACCGGCTCGCGGCTGTACCAGGACAATGCCAGGCCGCTGAGGCCGACGCCGATCGACACCGCCCAGACCCACGATGACGTCAGCTCCGGGCTCAGCCCGGCCACTTTGGCCGCCTGGAACACCAGGATGAACGTGCCGCCGTAGTTGACGATCACCGAAACGAGTCCGGCAATCACCGGGTGAAGGATGTCTGTCAGCCTGAGCGGCGTTGCAGAGCTTTGAGCAGGCGCGTCCATGGTTGCCTCGGGTAATGGTCAGATGAGGAGCGGTTTTGTGCGGCGAAGGGGTAATCCGACTGCAGCGTCATTGGCCCTTTCGCAGCCCAAGGCTGTTCCTGAAAAAAAGGCTGCCCGACAGCGACAGGCTGCCGGGCAGGTTTGTGCATCAGTTGGTCAGCGCCACCAGCAGGTTTTTCAGGTGGTTGCTGCCTTGCGCATCCAGCGGCTGCAGGGGCAGGCGTGGGGCGCCGACCTCCTGGCCGAGCATTTTCAGGCCGGCCTTGATGGTGGTCGGCAGGCCACGGCGGGTGATGTACTCCAGCAGCTCGTACTGGCGGTAGAACAACGCACGGGCTTCGGCCAGATCGCCTTGTTGTGCGGCGTCCCACAGTGCCAGGTTGAGTGCAGGGATCAGGTTGGGCGCGGCGGTACACCAGCCCGTGGCGCCGGCCACCAAGGCTTCCAGGGTCAGCGGGTTGCAACCGTTGTAGAACGCCACCTGACCATCTGTAGCCGTGAACAGGCGGTGCATGCGCTGGATGTCACCGGTGCTTTCCTTGACCATGGTCACAGTGGGCACTTCGCCGAGGATACGCAGGATCAGCTCCACCGACAGGTCGGTGCCGCTGGTGCCCGGGTTGTTGTAGAGCATGATCGGAATGTCGATGGCGGCGCCGACCGCCTTGTAGTGGGCGATCACTTCGGCTTCGGTGAGCTTCCAGTAAGAGATGGGCAGCACCATCACCGCCGTAGCACCGCAGGCCTGTGCCAGGCGGGCACGCTGCACGGTGCGGGCGGTGGTCAGGTCGGAGACGCTGACCACGCTGGGTACGCGCCCGGCAATGCGTACCTGGCTGAAGCGCACCACGGTTTCCCATTCGCTGTCGGACAGGTAAGCCCCTTCGCCGGTGCTGCCCAGCGGCGCGATGGCGTGCACGCCGTCTGCAATCAGGCTATCGATGGACGTGCCCAAGGCATCCAGGTCGAGTGTGCCGTCTGCCGTGAAGGGAGTGATGGTGTAGCCGATAACGCCGCGAATTACAGGTGTAGACATGACCAGGCACCTTTGCCGTTGTTGAGGGAAGAGTACAGCTTCGATCAGCCCAGGCAGTCGCCATGGGCACGCAAGGCACGGCGCGCGTAGTAGCTGAAGGCAGCACCGTGACGTTTGGGGGTGGAAATCCAGTCGTGGGCCTCTTTGCCCAGTGCTTCGGGGATGGGGCGGATGTCACCGGCGCCCATGGCCAGCAGTTGCATCTTTGCTGCCCGCTCGAACAGCAGGGCGAGCACGCAGGCTTCCTCGATCGAACGCCCAGCGATCAGCAGGCCATGATGGGAAAGCAGGATTGCGCGCTTGTCGCCAATCGCGTTCGCGATGATTTCGCCTTCTTCGTTGCCCACCGGCACACCGGGCCATTCCTTGAGGAATGCACAGTCGTCGAACAGTGGGCACAGGTCCATGTGCGAGATGGCCAGCGGAACTTCCAGCATCGACAAGGCGGCGCTGTGCAGCGGGTGGGTGTGGATGATGCAGTTGACGTCGGGGCGGGCGCGGTACAGCCAGCTGTGGAAGCGGTTGGCCGGGTTGGCCATGCCACGGCCTTGCAGCACCGTCAGGTCTTCGTCCACCACCAGCAGGTTGGAGGCAGCGATTTCGTCGAAGCCAAGCCCCAGTTGTTGGGTGTAGTAGGTGCCAGGTTCCTGCGCACGCGCAGTGATCTGCCCGGCCAGGCCAGAGTCGTGGCCGCCGTCGAACAGGATGCGGCAGGTGAGGGCGAGCTTTTGTCGTACGGTGTAGGTGTTGTCGGTCAGCGCCGTCAGCATCTGTTGCTGGGCGAGTTTGACAAGCTGGTCCTTGGGGGTGTGCATGGTGGTCGTCATGGGCGGTACCTGCAGGGGTGGAGACTAGGGATGGCTGATCGGCGCGGAGGCGACGCCAGGACACGGCGTTGATCATAATGACACAAGGTGTCATATGCAAGCGATGTGTCATCCTTGCCTCAGGGCCTCAACACATCAGTGCCAGCGCAATCTGTTATGGCGTGCATACGCAACTGGTATTACTTGCCCCGGCTTCACGCTGTTTAGCATCGAGCGGGTCTTAACCGTCGACGAGAACAACAACGTGAACCTTGGAACCCTATCCAGTCGAAGTGCCAGATACTGGCCTGAACGTCTGGCGGTAATCGACCGCCACACCCGGCTGACCTTCGCTCAGCTCGAACAGCGGGCCAACCAGCTGGCCTCGGCCTTGCTGGCACAGGGCATCGCCACGGGCGAGCATGTCGCCATCCTGGCGCCAAACCGCGCCGAACTGGTGGAAGCAGAGGTGGCTTTCTACAAGGCCGGCCTGGTCAAGGTACCGGTCAATGCGCGTCTGGCACCGGATGAAGTCATTCAGGTGCTCAACGACGCCTGCAGTGTCGCGCTGATCGCCGATGCGCAACTCGCCCAGGCGTTGCTGGACCGCAGGCAGGAGGTACCTTCATTACGCTTGATCGTGACCTTGGGTGAGCGGGGCGGTGACATCACCTATGCCGCGCTGCTGGCACAAGGCAGTAGCCAGCCAATCAGCTGCGACCTGCCTGACGACGCCCTTGCCGTTTTGCATTACACCTCTGGCAGCTCTGGTGTGCTCAAGGCTGCGATGCTCAGCGTGGGCAACCGCAAGGCGCTAATCCGCAAGAGCCTCGCCAGCCCGACCCGTCGCGCCGCCCCGGGCGACGTCATGGCTCACGTCGGCCCTATCACCCATGCCAGCGGCATGCAGCTGATGCCGCTGCTGGCGGTCGGTGCCTGCAACCTGCTGCTGGAGCGCTACGATGACCAGCTGTTGCTCGAGACCATTCAGCGCGAAGGCGTGACCCGCTTGTTCCTGGTGCCTGCCATGATCAATCGCCTGGTCAACTTCCCTGATGTCGAGCGCTACGACCTGAGCAGCTTGCGCCTGGTCATGTACGGTGCCGCGCCGATGGCACCAGCGCTGGTGAAACGGGCCATCGAGGTATTCGGGCCGATCCTGGCCCAGGGTTACGGTGCTGGCGAGACCTGCTCGCTGGTAACCGTCCTGACCGAACAGGACCATCTGTGCGAGGGCGGCGACTACCGGCGCCTGGCCTCGTGCGGACGTTGCTACTTCGAAACCGACCTGCGCGTGGTGAACGACCACTTCCAGGACGTCCAGCCGGGAGAGGTGGGCGAAATCGTAGTCAAGGGCCCGGACATCATGCAGGGCTACTGGCGCGCCCCCCACCTCACCGCCGAGGTGATGCGCGACGGCTACTACCTGACTGGCGACCTGGCCACGGTGGATGAGCAGGGGTATGTGTTCATCGTCGACCGCAAGAAAGAAATGATCATTTCCGGTGGCTTCAACATTTACCCCAGCGAGGTCGAGCAGGTGCTCTACAGCATGCCGCAGGTGTTCGAGGCGGCGGTGGTGGGGGTGCCTGACGAGCAGTGGGGCGAAGCGGTGCGGGCGGTGATCGTGCTCAAGCCGGGCATGGCGCTGCAGGAGCAGGACGTCATCGAACATTGCGCCCAGGCCCTGGCCGGTTTCAAGAAACCACGTGCCGTGGACTTCGTCAGCGAGCTGCCGAAAAACCCCAACGGCAAGGTGGTGCGCCGGTTGATCCGTGACGCCTACTGGCAAAACAGCGAACGCCGTATCTGACACGAGGAACGACCATGTATCAGCCAAGCGAAAAGGCCCAGCAGATCATCGAGGCCATCAGTGGCTTCGTTCGCAACGAAATCCTGCCCCTGGAACAGCAAGCCGGTCTCAGTTGGGCAGAGCCGCACCCGCGGGCGGTGCTGCAGCAGGTATGGCAGCGTTCGTGCGAGCAGGGCTTCTACAACATCATGCTGCCCGAGGCGATAGGTGGCGCCGGGTTGAGCGTGTCAGACCTGTGTGCGGTCAAGGAAGCCACGGTGCTCACCGGCTCGATGCTGTCGCCGCACATTCTCGGTGAGCTTTCCGGACCGCCCCGTATCGGCCATCTGTTCAAGGTGGCGAGCCCGACCCAGATCGAGGCGTTCCTGCAGCCGGTGTGCCGTGCCGAAAAGGCCGTGTGCTTCGCCCTGACTGAAAGCGAAGCCGGCTCTGATGCAACGGCGATCAAGACCTCCGCACGGCGGGAAGGTGAACACTATGTGCTCAATGGCGCCAAGCGCTACATTTCAGGGGCGCCCTATGCCGACATCGCCGTGCTGCTTGCGGTGACGGATCCCGGGCGCGGTGCCCAGGGGATTTCGGCGTTCTTCGTCGACCTGAGCGCATCGGGGGTAAGGGTTGAAAGCGATTATTCGGTCATGTCCGGCGGTGGTGCGCATGGCGACATCATTCTTGAGGACGTACGGGTGCCGGCGGCCAACCGCATTGGTGAGCAAGGGCAGGGCTTCAAGTTGGCGATGGGGCGCATCACCCTCAACCGCCTGCTGCATTGCCCCACCTTGCTGGGGCTGGCCGGCCTGGCACTGAACCTCTCGATCGACTATGCCCGCACGCGCAAGCAGTTCGGCCAGCCTATCGCCATGTTCCAGTCGATCAACCACATGATCGCCGACATGGCCACCGAGCTGCATGCTGCACGCAGCATGGTCTACGCCACGGCAGCGGTGAATGACGCCGGTGGCAATATCCGCACCCAGGCCCCGATGTGCAAGCTGTTCGTTTCGGAGACGGCCTTCCGCATCGCCGATCGCGCCGTGCAGATACACGGCGGTGCCGGGCTGCTGCGTGGCAACCCGGTGGAGTGGATATTCCGTGCGACACGTATGATGCGCATTCTCACGGGAACCAGCGAGATCCAGCGCAACACCATCGCCAAGGGCGTGCTCATGCCTGAGCAATGACGCGGTATGCCCGGCCCGTGGCGGCCGGGCTCTCCAGACAAGAACAATAACGAGAGATCATCATGACTCATACTGACACCCCCGCGCGTGCAGGCACGGCCTGGATGATTGCGGTACTGCTGGCGCTGTTGATGCTGGTGAACTTCCTGGACAAGGTGGTCATTGGCCTGGTGGCGGTGCCGATGTCCAGGGAACTGGGCTTGTCCCCTGCCGAGTTCGGCCTGGTAGGGGGCGCACTGCACTGGTTCTTCGCCATCTCGGCGGTGATAGGCGGCTTCATGGCCAATCGCCGGCCAACCCGCACCCTGCTGCTGGGGATGGGCGCGTTCTGGGCGCTTATCCAGTTGCCCATGTTGTTCGTCAGCTCGCTGTGGGCGATCGTCGCCTGCCGGGTGCTGCTGGGTATTGGCGAGGGACCGGCCTCACCGGTGGCTACACATGCCTTGTACAAGTGGTTCCCCAACGACCGTCGCAACCTTCCCGTGGCGCTGTTGCATACCGGCAGTGCGCTGGGGCTGTTGGTAGCGGGTGCCATGATCCCATGGATCAGTGTGCACTACGGCTGGCGCATGAACTTCATCGTGCTGGCGGTGATCGGGGCGGTGTGGTGTGTGCTGTGGTGGTGGCTGGGCAGCGAGGGCAACCTCGACCGCATTCGCCCGGGCCAGCGTGAAGAAGGGCAGGCCCCTGTTCCCTATCGTCGGCTGCTCGGTGACCGCACGGTACTGGGCAACTACTTGTGCCACTTCGCCGCCAACTGGTCCCTGGCGTTGACCCTGACCTGGGTACCGAGCTACCTGGAAACCGGGCTGGGGATCGACCCGATCATGACCGGCCAGGTGTTCGTTCTGTTCGTGGTGGTTACCACGCCGCTGAGCCTGTTCATGGCCTGGCTGTCACAGCGAATGATGCGTGCCGGGGTTGCCACGCGCTGGTCGCGCGGTGCGTTCGTTTCAGTGTGCCTGATCGCCAGCGGGCTGCTGTCAGCGGCGTTGTTTCTGCCCGGTCTGAGCAACGTCGAGCGGATCGTCAGCCTCACCTTCAGCGGCGGGCTGGCGCTGGTGATGTACTCCGTGGGGCCTGCCATGCTGGCGGAGTTCACGCCCAGCGGGCAGCGCGGCGGCATTCTGGCGATCGGCAACGGTATCGCCTCGTTGGCCGGGCTGTCGGCACCGGTGGTCACCGGTTTGCTGGTGCAGGGCGCCGGGGCCGGGCACACGGCAGGGTTTGGCCAGGGGTTTCTGGTGTGCGGCGCGGTGCTGGTGATTGCCGGGCTGATCGGGCTGGCCTGGATGGACCCGCAGAAAACCCGGCAACGTCTGATGCAGGTGGGCACGGCTGCGCCAGCCCAAGCGTGATGTGCACAGCGCTCAGAGGCTCTGCTCCGCCAGGGCCTCGCGCTCGATCAAGGTTCCTTTCCAGCGCTCGTTGCGCACCGCATCCACCAGCAGTGCGCGCACCAGATCGCGCATGCAGGCGGCGGCGAACGACAGCGGCTTGTGCTGCGAGTGGGCCAAGGCGATGGTGCGGGTGATGCGCGGTTCCACTATCAGCCGCGCGCTGGCAGGCGCGGCCAAATCCAGCAGCGGCGGCCAGTTGCTGATGGTGGCCGCCAGGCCAGCACGGACCAGGCTGGTGATACCGGGGGCGGACTGCTGTTCGTAGCTGGAGTCCAGGGTCACACCGGTCTCCATGGCAGCCTGCTCGATGCGCCTGCGCAAGTGCAGGCTACGGGGTGGCATTACCAGGCGGCTCGCTGCGGCTTCAGCCAAGGTGATGGGCGACTCGTCAGGACCGTGCCCAGGCAGGCCGACCCAGTACAGGTCTTCGGAAAACACGGGCTCGGCGACCACATGGACAAGTTCTTCGGCGTTGGGCACTACGCCGAAATCCACCTTGCCCAGCTCGATCGCCTGGCCACCTTCGCGGCTCAGGCCATCCCATACGGTGAGCTTGATCCCCGGGAAGCGTGCCTGGGCCTGGGTAATGATGGCCGGCAACAACAGTGCCGAGGCCGTGGCGGGAATCGAGATGGCCACGTGCCCCTTGGGGTTGCCGCGGCTGGACTTCAGCTCATCCTTCACCGAATCGAGTTGCTGCACGACCGATCGGGCCACCTCGTACAACTGCCGCCCGGCATCGGTCAGTTCGATACCGTCATGCTGGCGCGCCAGCAGTTGCATTTCCAGTTCGCTCTCCAGCAGGCCTATCTGTCTGCTCAAGGCCGGTTGGGCGATGAACGCCTGGCGTGCGGCATTGGAAAAACTGCCGGCTTCGACAATGGCGATCAAATAACGCAGCTGTTTCAAAGTCATTGTGGTTCTCAGGCTATGCCGAAGTGATATGGCAACCATCGGGAGACGCTATTTGTTCAGCCCCGGTGGCCTACTTAGTATCGGTAAGCAGCAAAACGAGGATAACAGAAACGTTCGAATAATTACCCAAGCCCTTGCCTGCAGGCCTTTGCGCCGTACTTAAGCATTAACTCGCAATTCACTCTCTAATAAACACAATAAGAGGTTAAGAGTGATGGCATCTCGTATTTTCGGTCGCTCGGGACCGTTGTCGGTACTTGCCTCATCAGTACTTTTTTCTGCGTCTGCCTGTGCCGCTCAGTTTCACTGGGGTGAACTTGAGGGGCAATTCGACTCGGCGCTTTCTTTTGGTACCAGCCTTGCGACTGCCAACCCTGACCCGGCCCTGCACAACAGCGCCAACAGCGATGACGGCCGCCTGAACTTTGCCTCTGGCGATGTGTTTTCAGCGGTGTTCAAAGGCACCCATGACCTGGAGCTCAAGCACGACAACCTGGGGGTGTTCCTTCGCGGTACCTACTGGTACGACACGGCCCTGCGTGATCACGATCAGCGCTTCAAGCAGGTCGAGGACAACAACCGCAAGCGCTCGGCCAAGACCGCAGGTAGCCAGCTGCTCGATGCCTTCGGTTATTACCTGTACGACATCGATGGCCAGCCGGGTTCGCTCAGGCTGGGCAAGCAGGTGGTCAACTGGGGTGAGAGCACCTTCATCCAGGGCGGACTGAACGTCATCAACCCCTTCAACCTGGCGGCCTTGCGCCGCCCCGGCTCGGAAGTGAAGGACGCGCTGGTGCCGGTGAACCTGTTCTACTTCACCCAGAACCTTACCGAAGCGCTGTCGGTCGACGGTTTCTATCAGCTGGACTGGGAACAGACCCAGCTCGACAACTGCGGCACGTTCTTTTCGAACAACGACTTTTTGCCCGATGGGTGTGATGGCCTGGACGTGGGCGCCAAATTGATCGGCAACCCCACAGCCGTGACCGGGCTTGCGCCGTTCGGTGTGAACCTCACCCGCGAAGGCGTGCGCATACCTCGCGGCAGCGACCAGGATGCCCGCAACAGCGGGCAGTGGGGCGTTTCGCTGCGCTGGTACGTGGCGGCGCTGGACACCGAGTTTGGTGCTTACGCGGCGAACTACCACAGCCGCACGCCTTACCTGGGTACGGTCAGCAGCCCGTATTTCGACAACCGCCGTTTCGCCCCGCAGTTGTGCGCCAACCTCGCTATCGGTCTTGCAGACTGTGCCGCTTTTCTGGGTTCCAGCGCAGGCCAGTCGCTGGTCGGCGCGCTACGCCTGGGCACCTCGCAGTACCGGGTGCAATACCCCGAGGACATTCGCCTCTACGGCCTTTCGTTCTCCACTACCCTGCGCACCGGCACGGCGCTGCAGGGGGAGCTGAGCTACCGGCCGAACATGCCCATGCAGCTCAACGGTACCGACATCATCCAGTCGTTGTTGAACGTCGATGGCCGCTCGCCCTTGCTCGGCGACGGCCTGCGGCCAGACAGCGCCAGTACGCTGTTCGACGGCTACCGCCGTAAAGAGATGACCCAGTTGCAGATAACCGCTGTTCACGCTTTCAGCCAGGTGATGGGGGCCAACCAGTTGCTGTTGATAGGCGAGGCTGGCGCCACCTACGTGGGCGGTCTGGAGGGCGCCTATGGCCCCCGTTACGGGCGCTCGGGCACGTTCAACAGCGGCGAACTGGCGGACAACAGCGTGTGCGTGGCCATTTCCAAAACCCCTGAGCATTGCAACGACGAAGGCTTCATGACCCCGTTTTCCTGGGGCTACCGGCTGCGTGCCACCTGGGCCTACCCCAACGTGATTGCCGGTTTCGACCTGCGGCCGAACCTGTCCTGGGCACATGACGTGCACGGCACCGGCCCGGTGGAGGGGTCGGCGTTCAGCGAAGGCTCCAGGGCCATCAGTGTCGGGTTGGATGCGACGCTCGCCAGCACCTACAGCCTGAGTGTGTCGTACACCGACTTTATCGACGGCGACTATGGCACCCGCGGCGACCGGGACTTCATTTCGCTGAGCCTGGGCGTCACTTTCTGAGGGCATGACAATGAAAATGCGCATGGTGATGATCGGCCTGTTCTGGGCGAGTGGCACGCTGGCAGCAGCCGGCCTGCCCGACAACCTGACCCCGGTGGGAGCCGAGCGTGCTGCCAGCCCCGACGGGCGCATCCCGGCCTGGCAAGGTGGGTTGAGTACAGCCCAGCAACGCCTGGGCGACAACGGCACGCCGCTGGATCCGTTTGCCGATGAGCAGCCTCTGTACCGGATCACGGCCGCCAACTACCGGCAGTACCGAGGTCAGCTTACCGACGGCCAGGTGGCCTTGCTCAAACGCTTCCCAGCCAGCCTCAGCTTGCCGGTGTATCCCACCCACCGCAGTGTTGCGGTACCCGACGCGGTCGCGGCATCGGCCGCCCGCAACGCCGAGCAGGCGCAGCTGGATGACCAGGGCAACGGTGTGCGAGGTTTCACTGGCGTCATCGCCTTTCCGCGGCCAACCAACGGCCTGGAGGTGATCTGGAACCACCTGACCCGGCATCGCAACGAGAGCTACAGCCTGAGCTCCGACAGCGTCACGCCGCTGAAGAATGGCCGCTTCGTGCTGATGAGCGCGCGTCAGGAAGTGGCCCGGCCTGAAGGCTTGGCCAGCCTGGGGGCGGGCAATGTACTTTATTACTTCACCTACCGCATGACGGCGCCCTCGCGGCTTGCCGGCGATGCGATGGTGGTGCATGAGACACTGGACCAGGTCGCCGAGCCGCGCTTGTCCTGGGTGTACAGTGCCAGCCAGCGCCGGGTACGGCGGGCGCCGAATATCGCCTATGACACCACCGGCCCGGGCACCGCCGGCCTGCGGACCGCCGACAGCCGCGACATGTTCAATGGCGCGCCAGACCGGTACGACTGGAAGCTGCTGGGCAAGCAGACGCTGCACGTGCCCTACAACAGCTACCGCTTGGCATCGCCTGAGCTGCGCTATGCGGACCTGATCAAGCCAGGTCACATCGACCCGGCACCAACCCGCTACGAACTGCACCGGGTATGGGTCGTGGAGGCGACGTTGAAGCCCGGGGCGCAGCATATCTACGCCAAGCGCCGGTTCTACCTGGATGAAGACACCTGGGCCATTCTCGAAACAGACAGCTACGACGCACGTGGCGAGCTGTGGCGCACCTCACAGGCCCATGGTTTCTTTCACCCCGGCGGCCAGGTGGCGGTCAACGCCATGGAGGTCACCTACGACCTCAAGAGTGGCCGCTACCATGCATCGGGCTTGATCAACGAGCAGCGTCGGCCCTTTGCCTTCAATGTGCGCACCAGCCTTTCGTACTTCTCGCCCGGCGCCCTGCGCAGCTTTGGTGTGCGCTGATGGGCGTGCCTGAACCACGGCCTGACTGGTCGCGGCGGCTGTTGGGCCAGGGTGAAGCGCCTGATCCGCGCTTCACCCTGGCCAACGAACGTACTTTCCTGGCCTGGATTCGCACCGCGCTGGCGCTGCTGGGTGGCGCTATCGCCATTGAAACCTTCGCCGGCCACGTCCTCGAGACACCCCTGCGGCTGTGGCTGGTCGCTGGCCTGATGCTGCTGAGCGCATTGCTGAGCGCGGGCGCCTGCCTGCGCTGGCTGCGGGTAGAGCGGGCATTGCGTCATCGACGTCCATTGCCGTTGCCGGCACTGGTGCCCTTGTTGGCGCTGGGCTGCCTGGTCGCTGTACTGCTGGCAGGTCTCGTCCTGTGGCCACGCTGGCATGGGTGATCCGGGCCTGCAGGCAGAACGCACCGAGTTGGCCTGGCGGCGCACTGTGCTGGCGCTGATGGCGGTGGCGGGATTGGCCTGTCGTCAGGGCGATGTGTACGTGCTGGCATTGGCGGGCGTGGCCGCGCTGGCGCTGCTGACCCGCCAGGGGCGGCGTTACGAACGGGGCCTGGCGATGTTGCAGGCCGAACGCGGCCAGCCTGCGCCGTGGGGAGTGCTGGCACTGGGTAGCGTGGTGTGGCTCATGGCATTGGCAGGCTTGTGCCGGTTGGCGAAGGGCGGCTGAGCGCAGTGCCGGCGCCGCCCGCTGCCGCTCAGGGCGTGACGAGATTGAAGCGTGAATCAGCCTCTTCCAGCCCGCCCATGAATTGCAGGAACTTTACCCGCTCGCCTTTGATGTCGATTGCCCCTGCTGTGGCTTCCTTGAGAAAGCCTGTCTGCTTCAAGGCAATGCTGTCCAGCGTCTGCTTGCGCATGGTCACCTCTACATCGGCCTTGGCGTGGCGCGCCAGGTCGCGGTGGGTGAGGACGCCGTTGCGCAGGGTGAGCGCGTAGTCTTCGTCCAGGTCGGAAAACCGCCAGTTGATGGTCAGGTCGCTATCGGCAGCCTTGTAGGCATTCACCCGCACACCCAGGTAGTCGAAAAACAGGCTGGGTGTCAGGGCCCGCACCATGTCATCGGCGTTGCCGCCGCTACCCGCACCGGTGGCAACGCCTGAGCGCAATTCCTGCGCGCCACTGAGGTAGGCATTGCGCCAGGTGGCGTTCTCACTCTGGTAACCCAGTTGCTCCAGCGCGTCGGCCTGCAGTTCGCGGGCCTCGGTGTTGTCTGGCTCGGCGAATACCAGGTGGTTGACCAATTGCGCCACCCAGCGATAGTCGCCCTCGGCGAAGGCCTGGCGGGCCTGGGTCAGCACCTGATCGGCACCCCCCATCGCCGCCACGTAACGCTTGCCGGCCGCTTGCGGTGGCAATGGGTCGAGGTTGGCCGGGTTGCCGTCGTAGAACCCCATATAGCGTTGATAGACGGCCCTGACGTTATGGCTGAGCGAGCCGTAGTAGTCGCGGCTGTACCATTTGCTTGCCAGGCGCGGCGGCAGGCTGGCCAGGGTCTGGGCAATTTCCATGGGCGTCTGGCCCTGATTGATCAGGCGCAAGGTCTGGCTGTCGATGAAGGCATACATATCGCGCTGGTCGGCCAGGTAGTCGCGGATGGCCGCACCACCCCAAGTGGGCCAGTGATGCTGGGCGAACACCACCTCGGCCTGGTCGCCATAGTGCGCCAGCGATTGGTCCAGGTAATGGGCCCACACTTTCGGATCGCGCACCAGGGCCCCGCGCAGCGTCAGTACGTTGTGCTGCACATGGGTGGCGTTCTCGGCCATGCACAGTGCCCTGAGCGCCGGGAAATAAATGTTCATTTCCGCCGGCGCCTCGGTGCCCGGGGTCAGCTGGAATTCCACCTCCACGCCGCTCAGGGTCATGCGTTGCAGCGGTTGGCTGATTTCGAGCGTCGGCGCGATGAGGCTGACAGTGGCGTTGGCCGGCACGCCCTTGCCCAGTCCGGCATCCACCTGGCCTCGCGGCCCACGGGGCAGGGGGGCGCCGTACATGTACTGGGCGCGGCGTTTCATGGCCGGTCCGGCCAGCACGTTTTCGCCGATGGCATGTTCGAAGAACCCCTCGGGCGCGATGACCTGGACTTTGCCAGCCTTGACGTCCGCCTCGTTGATCACCCCGCGCACGCCGCCGAAATGGTCGACGTGTGGGTGGGTGTAGATCACCGTGGTCACCGGCTTGCGTGGACGGTGCTTGAAGTACAGTTCGAGGCCCGCCTTGGCGGTCTCCACGGCAAGCAGCGGGTCAAGCACAATCAGCCCGTCCTTCCCTTCGACAATGGTCATGTTGGCCAGGTCCAGACCGCGAAGCTGGTAGATGCCCTCGGTGACCTTGAACAGCCCGGCGATGTTGTTCAACTGAGCGATGCGCCACAAGCTCGGGTTTACCGTGGCAGGGGATTGCGCCGGTTCCAGAAAAGCATACTGGGCCAGGTTCCACACGGTCTTGCCATCGGCTGTCGCGACTGGCCCGTCAAACCGCTCGACCAGCCCACGCCGGGCGGTTTCGTAATCGACGCGATCCTCGAAAGGCAACCGTTGCAGCCACTGCTGGTTGCTGGCCAGGGTGGCCGCGGTGGCATCCTTGGCCGCTGTTGCGGCCAGGCTCGGAAGGGGGGCCAGCAGGGCAAGCGCCAGCATCGACAGTGAAAAGCGCATGGGATTTCCTTGTTGTTCTTGAGGCAGAACACTCTAGGGGAGGGGCTTGCGCACCAGCCAATACCAGAGCGGCATGGCCGCTATCGCGTTTCCTGATGGCTTCAGGCGGGGGGGAGCGTGAGGATCTGTTCGACCAGCCAGGCCAGGGCGGGGTCGTGCTGACGGTGGCTCAGGTGTACCAGTTCCAGTTCGAAAGGCTCCAGGGCAAAAGGCAGTTCGTGCACCGCCAAGGGCAGCAGATGCGCGAACTGCTGGGCCAGTTGCCGCGGCAGCACCACACACATGTCGGTGGCTGCGGCCAGATGGGCGGCCTGCAGGTAGTTGGGCGTGGTATAGGCGATTTGCCGGGTCAGGCCTTGCTCGGCCAGCCACTGGTCGACCATGCCCCGGGTCTGGCCGCCGTGCACCCAGATGTGCCGCAAACCCAGGAACGCGTCGAGGTCCAGTGCCTGGCCCGGCACCAGGTGCGGGTGCTGCTGGCGCAGCGCGATCTGCAGGGTTTCACGGCGCCAGGGGTGGCGGGTGAAGCGCGCCGGCACCTCGTCGAAACGGCCCAGTACCAGGTCGAGGTCGCCCCGGTCCAGCGCCTCGGCCGGCAGGTTGGGGGCCAGGTGCACCACGTCGATGCGCACGTTGGGTGCCAGCAGCTCCAGCCGCGCCAGGAGTGGCGGCATGCACAGCTGTTCGACGAAATCGGTAAGGGCGATGCGCAACTGGCGATGGCTGCGCTGAGGCTCGAAGCCATCGCCGGTGCCCAACGTCTGCTCGATCTGCTGTAACGCCGCACGTATTGGCCCCTCCAGTGCCAAGGCCCGTGGTGTCGGGCGCATGCGCCGGCCCACGCGGACCAGCAGCGGGTCGCCCAGCTGGTCACGCAGGCGCGCCAGGGCATTGCTCACGGTCGGCTGGGTGAGGGCCAGACGCTCGGCTGCCCGCGATACGTTCTGTTCACGCAGCAACATGTCGAAGACGCGCAGCAGGTTCAGGTCGAAGTTCGAAATATTCATGCTGAAAATATATGGCATACGAAATGGAAATTTCAAAAATACCTTCGGCCTGCTTAGGGTGATCACAGTCCTCATACCTACAAGAAAGCAGGAGCGTTGCGCGTGAATACTCCCTTCCCGATCAATCAGGTGGCTGTAATAGGTGCAGGCACCATGGGCCGCGGCATCGTCATCAGCCTGGCCAACGCCGGGCTGTCGGTGCTGTGGCTGGACTGCAACGCGGCAGCGCTCGAAGCCGGGCTGGGCATGGTCAGCCAGTCCTGGGCCCAGCAGGTGGACAAGCAGCGCATCACCCCGGCCCAGGCCGACGCTTGTCTGGCGCGTGTGCAGGCAGTGGACGGCTATCCGGCGTTGGCGGAGGCCGACCTGGTGATTGAAGCGGTGTATGAAAACCTGGCGCTCAAGCAGGAAATCTTCCGTGCACTGGATGCACACCTCAAGCCACGTGCGATCCTGGCCAGCAACACCTCGGCGCTGGACATCGACGCGATTGCCGCCGTCACCCAGCGGCCGTCCCAGGTCCTGGGGCTGCACTTCTTCAGCCCTGCGCATGTCATGAAGCTGCTCGAAATCGTGCGTGGGACGCACACCGATCAGAAGGTGCTCGATGCCGCCAAAGCGCTGGGCGAGCGCATGGGCAAGGTGGCGATAGTGGCAGGCAACTGCCCTGGTTTCATTGGCAATCGCATGTTGCGCAGCTATGTGGGCGAAGCGCGCAAGTTGCTGCTTGAAGGGGCGTTGCCACATCAGGTGGATGCGGTACTGCAGCAGTTCGGCTTCGCCATGGGGCCGTTCCGCATGTACGACGTGGTGGGCATCGACCTGGAGTGGCGCGCCCGGCAGTTGGCCGGGCAAGGCATGCACGACCCGCTGGTGCAGGTCGATAATGCACTGTGCGAGCTCGGCCGCCTTGGGCAGAAGACCGGGCAGGGCTATTACCGCTATGTCCCCGGCAGCCGGCAGGCCGAGCATGACCCGCAGGTCGACGCGTTGGTGCTGCAGGTGTCTCAGAACCTTGGCTACCGACGTCGGGGCATCAGTGCCGAGGAAATCCTCGAACGGTGCCTGCTGGCACTGGTCAACGAAGGGGCGAAGGTTCTCCAGGAAGGTATCGCCGCCAGCAGCAGCGACATCGACCGGGTCTGGCTCCACGGCTATGGCTTCCCGGCTGCCACTGGCGGGCCCATGCGCTGGGCTGACGAGCAGGGGGCGCCGTTTATCCTGGCCCGGCTGGAATACCTGCAGGGCGTGCTTGGCGAGCATTGGCGCCCGGCAGGGCTGCTCTACTCACTCGTGGCCGGTGGCAAGCGTTTCGAACCGCGCGGGGAGGTTCAGGCATGAACTACCAGGCGCCCCTTCGTGACATGCGTTTCGTGCTGCATGAACTGTTCGACCTGAGCGGACATTGCCAGCAACTCGGTATCGAACTGGACCGCGACACCCTCGACGGCATCCTTGAGGAGGCCGCACGCTTCACTGGCCAAATCATCGCACCACTCAATCGCAACAGTGACGAACAGGGCTGCCAGTGGGTGGGCGGCGAGGTCACCACCCCGGACGGCATGCGGGACGCCTATCGGCAATACGTCGAACATGGCTGGGCCAGTATGACCGGGCCGCAGGCCTACGGTGGCCAGGGTTTGCCGCAGATGGCATCGGCCAGCTTCCATGAAATGCTGATGGCAGCGTCGTTGTCGTTCCGCATCTACTCCGGCCTGACCGAGGGCGCGGTCCTGGCGTTGCATCGCCATGGCAGCGAGCCACTCAAGCAGGCCTACCTGAGCCGGATGGTCAGTGGCGAGTGGGCCGGCACCATGTGCCTGACCGAGCCGCAGGCCGGCACCGACCTGGCGTTGCTGCGTACCCGCGCCCAGCCGGAAGCGGACGGCAGCTATCGCATTACCGGCAGCAAGATATTCATCAGTGGTGGCGAGCAGGACCTGACCGACAACATCGTTCATCTGGTACTCGCGCGCCTGCCTGATGCGCCGGCCGGTGTCAGGGGCATCAGCCTGTTCCTGGTGCCCAAGCTGTTGCCCGGTGGCGAGCGCAATGCGCTGGGCTGCGGGGCGCTGGAGCACAAGATGGGCATCAAGGGGGCATCGACCTGCGTGATGAACTTCGACGGTGCCCAGGGCTGGCTGGTGGGGGAGGCCAACCAGGGCCTGGCCTGCATGTTCACCATGATGAACGATGCCCGCTTCCAGGTCGGCCTGCAGGGGCTTGGTATTGCCGAGGCCGCTTTTCAGGGAGGGCTGGCCTACGCCCGGGAGCGTCTGCAGTCGCGCTCGCTTGCTGGGCCGGTGGCAGCGGAAAAGCCTGCCGATCCGATCATCGTCCATCCAGACGTGCGGCGCATGCTGCTGACCCAGAAGACCCTTACCGAGGGCTGTCGCATGCTGGGCATCTACACCGCTCGGCAACTGGACCTGGAGCATGCTGCGAAAAATGCACCGGCGCGCCAGGCCGCAGCTCGGCGGGCGGCGTTGCTGATCCCTATCGTCAAGGCGTTCTTCACCGACGTCGGTCAGGAAGTCGCCAGTCTTGGGGTGCAGGTGTACGGCGGTCACGGCTACATCCGCGAGTGGGGGATGGAGCAGTTGATGCGCGATAGCCGCATCACCCAGCTTTATGAAGGCACCAACGGCATACAGGCCCTCGACCTGATACGCCGCAAGGTCCTGGGGGATGGCGGGGCCGAGCTCAATCTGCTGATCGACGAAATGGCGCCGCACGTCAGGGCTGCCAATGCGCGCGACGGCCTGCAGGCCATGGCGACGGCCGTGGGGCAACGTCTGGAGGAATGGCGCGTCCTGGCCGCCCATGTGGTCGAGGCCTGTCAACGCGACCCCCAGGAGTCAGGGGCAGTGTCGGTTGATTTTCTTGCCTACTCGGCCTACGTGCTGTTGGCGGCGATGTGGTTGCAAGCGGCGGTGTGCGCTGAAGCGACGCTTGCCGCCGGCAGCGCGGAAACAGCCTTCTACAGGGCCAAGCTTGACGCCGCGACGTTCTACTGGCGGCGGCTCCTGCCCCGCGCCACTGCTCACCGCGAGGCCCTGCTGGGTGGCGCGGACTGCCTGATGGCGCTACCGGCGAGCGATTTCGCGTTCTAGCGCACGGCAAACCACACGAACAAGGAGAGTGCGATGCAGCCTTTCAGCTTTGCCACCACTGCGCAGATCCTCTGCGAACCCGGCGCGGTGCAGCGCCTTGCAGGTCTGTGCCGTGAGCGCGGTGCCAAGCGTGTATTGATCGTCAGTGACCCGGGTATCGCCCGCCTTGGCATGCTTGATGACCTGCTGCCGGGGTTCACGGCAGCCAAGGTCGGTGTGGCGATCTTCAGTGAGGTTACGGCCGACCCTAGCGAGGCATGCGTGCTGGCGGCCGCCCAGCGCGCCCGGCATATCGGCGCCGACCTGGTGGTGGGGTTCGGCGGCGGCAGCTCGATGGATGTGGCCAAGCTGGTTGCGCTGCTGGCCCACCGCGACTGTTCGCAGCCCATCGCCGAGCTGTACGGCATCGACAGGGCCAAGGGCCGCCGGCTGCCGTTGATCCAGGTGCCCACCACGGCAGGTACCGGTTCGGAGGTGACGCCGATCGCCATCGTCACCACCGGTGCCACCACCAAGATGGGCATTGTTTCGCCGCTGCTGTTGCCAGACCTGGCAGTGCTCGACGCCGTCTGTACCCTCGGCCTGCCATCGGCGGTGACGGCTGCTACCGGTATCGACGCCATGGTACATGCCATCGAAGCCTATACCAGCCGCCTCAAACGTAACCCGCTGTCCAGTCTGCTGGCCCGTGAGGCGCTGCGGCTGCTGGCGGATAACCTTGACCAGGCTGTGCACAATGGCGGCAACCTGCAGGCCCGCCAGGCCATGCTGCTGGGGGCTTGCCTGGCCGGCCAGGCCTTTGCCAATGCACCGGTGGCGGCGGTGCATGCCCTGGCCTATCCGCTGGGTGGGCACTTTCATGTTCCCCATGGCCTGGCCAACGCGCTGGTGTTGCCGCATGTGCTGCGCTTCAACCTGCCGGTGGCGGCAGTGGACTACGCCGAACTGGCCGTGCCGCTGCTGGGGGCCCGTTTGCAGCCCGGCGATCAGCGCCAGCAAGCAGAACAATTCGTGGCCGAGCTGGCCGCGCTGGGTAGCCGCTGCGGGTTACCGGACCGCCTGCGCGACGCCGATGTACCGCGTCATCGGCTTGGCCAGCTGGCCGAAGACGCGATGCAACAGCAGCGCCTTTTGGTCAATAACCCGCGTGAAGTCACCCAGGCCGATGCGCTGGCCATCTATGAGGCAGCCTACTGATGAGCGACCTCCGGCAACGTGAACACTATCGGCACTTCACGCCTATAACCACCCGGTGGCACGACAACGATGTCTATGGCCACGTGAACAATGTGATCTATTACAGCTTTTTCGACAGCGCCGTAAACCGCCTGCTGGTGCGGGAGGGCGGGTTGGATATCGACCAGGGGAAGGTGATCGCGCTGGTGGTCAGCTCCGCCTGCGACTACCAGGCGCCGGTGGCCTTCCCGCATGACATCGAAGTGGGCCTAGTGGTGGGCCGGTTGGGCAACACCTCGGTGCACTATCAGTTGGCTATGTTCCTTGCCGGTCAGCCGTTGGCCTGCGCCACCGGCCGCTTCGTCCATGTATTCGTCGACCGCGAAGGGCGGCGCCCGGTGCCGGTACCTGACTGCCTGCGGCGCGTGTTGAGCGAACTGCAGCCCCTATCCCCTGAGGAACAGCCATCATGAAAGACGCCGTGATCGTCGCCACTGCTCGCACCCCTATCGGCAAAGCCATGCGTGGCGCCTTCAACGACCTGAAAACCCCCAGCATGACGGCTGTCGCTATCCGCGCCGCGGTAGAACGTGCCGGTATCGAACCGGCGCAGGTCGATGACCTGGTGCTGGGGACTGCCATGCAGAGCGGCACTGCCGCGATCAACCCGGGTCGGCTGTCGGCGCTGGCCGCCGGCCTGCCCCAAACGGTCAGCGGTCAGACCGTCGACCGCCAGTGCGCTTCAGGCCTGATGGCCATTGCCACGGCGGCGAAGCAGATCATGGTTGATGGCATGCAAGTGACCATTGGCGCAGGCCAGGAGCAGATCAGCCTGGTGCAGCAGGTGCACAACCAGCTGGCCAGTGAGGCTTACGACCCCGCAGTGCTGCGCATGAGCGAGCACGCCTACATGCCGATGTTGCAAACGGCCGAACGGGTGGCCCGGCGTTATGGCATAAGCCGCGAAGCACAGGATGTCTACGCCCTGCAGTCTCAGCAGCGCACGGCGGCGGCGCAGGCGGCAGGGTTGTTCGCCGCTGAAATCGTGCCGGTCACCGCACGCAAGAAGGTGGTGGACAAGCTGACAGGTGTTGTCAGCCATGAAGAGGTGCGCCTGATCCAGGACGAAGGGAACCGACCGGCGACGACCCTGGCCGATCTACAGGGGCTCAAGCCCGTGGTCGAAGGCGGTTGTGTCACGGCCGGCAATGCCAGTCAGTTGTCCGATGGCGCCAGTGCCTGCGTGCTGATGGAGGGCGCGCTGGCGGCGCGCTCGGGCATCGCAGCCCTGGGGCTTTACCGCGGTATTGCCGTGGCTGGCCTTGCCCCCGAGGAAATGGGCATCGGCCCGGTATTGGCGGTGCCCAAGCTACTGCGCCAGCAGGGCCTGACGGTAGACGATATCGGGCTATGGGAGCTGAACGAGGCGTTTGCCTGCCAGGTGCTGTATTGCGCCCAGCAGTTGCAGATCGACCCGGCGAAACTGAACGTCAATGGCGGCGCCATTGCTATCGGCCACCCCTACGGCATGAGCGGCGCGCGGATGGTCGGCCATGCCTTGCTGGAGGGCAAGCGACGTAAGGTGAAGTACGTGGTCGTGACGATGTGCGTGGGCGGCGGCATGGGCGCAGCAGGCCTGTTCGAAGTGCTTTAGGCCGGTATCCAAGGCCAGCCCATGGCGCTGACCGGGAGGCAGGCGCAACCCGCGCCCACGGTGTCCCGGCCAGGGCTGGTTATGAGCCTACAGCAACCGCGTGGCGCGAAGCTGGCTGTGGCAATTGGCGGAAGCCTTCACGGATGGCAGCGATCAGTTCCGCGTCCTTGACGGGGCACAACCCGGGGAACGGTTTGTTGGCATGGGTGAGCACGGCTTCGACGCTTTCCTGGTTATCCAGGTAAACCTGCCTGATTGCCTGGCTTTCCAGGTCCTTGCTGTTGCTGCAGTTCAGGGCGTGGTGAATGGCGAGCCCGGCGCCAAACGCCAGGGCCGGGGTTGCAATACCGTGCTTGCGGGCAAGGTCGATGCTGCTGAGGATGCGTTCGTTGCGTTGCAGCTTGCGCAAGGGGTCGCGGCCTACCCGGGCGCAGGGGTCTTTGAACGAGGTTTTGCAGCGCTCGAGGAATGCTTCGGCAAAGCGGCTGACCACCTCGGCCATCTGTGGGTATTCGGCCACCAGTGCGGGCGCGACCTCCTGGCGAATCAGGCGCTCGGCCAACTCACTCACCCGCGCATCGCCCATGCCCTGGCCGACCCAGGCATGGCCCAGCAGGCTGGCGTACCAGGCCACGATGGCATGCGGGCCGTTCCACAGGCGGTTCTTGATGATCTGGATCTGGGCGATGTCTGGCACTGTCTTCACCTGGCGCAGGCGTTCGAGCAGATCGCTGCCGCGTTCGGCGTAAAGCGGCATGTCAGCTTCGCTGTTGAACAGCACCAGATGCAGTTGGCTCATGGCGCTGCTGGGCTGTGCAAAGGGCCTGAAGTGGCCGATCAGCCGTTCGTACTCCGGTAGCGGCGCTGAAGGTTTGCAGGTGCTTGCGGGCTCGTCTTCCAGGCTGTTCTGGAACATCTGCGACTTGATGCGCAGTTGCCGCACCAGCGCGTCATTGCCCAGTTTGGAGACGATGCGGCTGACCACCGTTTCGGCGAAATGGGTCTTTTGCAAAACCTGCTCGCTGATCGCAGGCGGGCACAGTAACGCCAGCTCGGCTTGCACATGACGCTGCACGAACGCCGCACCGCCAACCTTGTTCAACACGATCAGCAGGGTCAGCTCGCGGCCTCGGCGCTCGAAGCGTTGCAGCAGGCCTTGGGCGATCACCCTGGCCTGGCTTCTGATGGCCTGCTCGGGCAGGCTCAGGCCGATGATTTCGGCAGTGGTGTACATGCTGATGACGGCGTCGTCATCGTCCATGTCGATCATGCGCACGTTGTCGATGGTCTGGTCGAACGATGTGGCACCGTAGCGCACGCTGTAGCGGCCGAAGGCGCTGACGCTTTCGCGCAGCATGCGCGAGCGGGTTGCGGCAATGATTCCACGCGGTCGGGTGTAGCCGTCCCAATGGGAAAATACCTGCGTCAGGTAACCGCCGCCGATGGCGCCGAAACCATGAATGCCCACGCTGAACTGGTTCATCGAGGCCGGGAACGGCTCACTCAATGCAGGCATGCCCAGGTCGGGTACGCACGCGCTCAGGTCGGCGAGAAATTCATGCATGCTGCGGTAGGCTTTGAGCGCGCCCACCTTGATTTCCGGCGCAGGCGGCTTGATGTCCTCGATCAGGATCGCCTGCCCTTCGGCGCGCATCGCCGACAGCATGCCGTTTTCCGAGTCCTCGACCATGAAGCACTGGCCTGGCTCGCAATTGAGCGCGCGGGCGGCTTTCAGGAAAATCTCGGGGTGGGGTTTGCCTTGGCTGACTTCATCGCCACAAACGGTGATGTCGAAGTACTTCAGCACGTTGGCGTTGATCAGGTATTCCTCGGCGATAGCACGGCGGCTGGAGGTGGCCACTGCCATGGTCAGGCCCGACTTGCGCAGGCGCTCCAGCACCTCCAGCAGGCCGGCCTTGATCGGTACGCCGTGATTGCGCACGTACGCCAGCTCAAGTTCATCGGCGCGTTGGCGGATTTCGGCGTACGGGAAGTCGTCGCCGTTATGCGCCTTGGCAAGGGCTTCGGCCTTTTTTGCGCTCAGGCCCAGCGAGCCAATCAAGGTCTGCTCGCTCAGCGCTTTGCCGAAGATTTCCAGAGACGCTTGCTTGAGTGTCTTGAAGCGCAGGCGCTCGGTGTCGAAGAGGGTGCCATCCATATCGAAGATGGCGCTGAAAATGTGTTTACCGTGAAAGAAAAGCATTGGCTGTTGCCCCTTGTCGTTGCGTCAGGCATCCCGCCTGCAACAGGCGAGAACGGTGTGTGAGCTGCAGTGCAGGCAGTCAGGTCGGGGGCACACGTTCGACAGGGGGACGCTCAGGAGTGACGCAGAGGTAAGGCGGGGCGGAGCGGGGCGTGCAGAGGAGGTTGGCAACCGTTGAGGTGAGGCGGGTGGCGCGTTTGGCCTTGAGGTCACGCCCACTGGCTGCAGTCGGTTTTGCAGGCAGTGGGCGCAAATAGCGATGGATACGTGTGATTCCAAGCATGAGGTGCTTTGCTTCCTTTTCGTCATGGGTGATCCTTTTTCAGCCTTGCACGTATGCGCCGCGACATGCAAGGCTTGGCCTCCCGCTCGCATTGCGCAACAAGGTGAACCCCAATGACCCAAGCTACCGACCAGGCCTTTTACGATCGCGCCGATGCGCACATCGAACTGGCGAACCAGCAGATCGAAAAGTTCGAAGACCTGGGCAAGGTCAGCGCCTCGCTGACCTTCGGTGCCGCGCGCTTCAGCGCCTGGATGAGCGCCCGCAGCTTCAAGAACGGCGCGGAGCTGGGCGCGGCACGGGAAGAGATTCTGAAGTACTTCTGCGATCAGTACCGGATGATGCTCGAGGACAACCTCGATGAGCATATCGAGCATTTTGACCGGTACATGCTGGGTAAGAACGACTAGTTTCTGTGCGAGATCGCGAAAGTTTCATCCAATGAAACGCGTGAATTATCGTGCATGTAGGCCTTTTGATGCATTGCTTTCACTTTATGCCTTATGGAACTCTGCGTAAAGCGAGAACCAATGATTCTGACAACCCATTAACAACGGGTTCGTTCTGTTGTGGCTGTGCAGGGGCGGTGTTTGTGAGCAATTTAGGAGGGTAGGTGACCCTTTCAAAACCATACTCTTCAAAATATTTATCAACACGAGCATAGTTTCTCTCGCGACCGTCATCCAGCCATGGGTCGATTCTTAAATCACCTTTTGTGTAAACAATCTTGCCCGCAAGTTGATCGCGCAGGACAGGATGGGGAAGAGCGTCATGTTTCCCTTTTTTGCCTTTTGCTTTTATCAAGAAGTGTTTGTAGGTCCCATCTTCCTGCTTTTTGTACACTGAAAAGTTTCCTTTCCAGTATTTTAAAAATGGTTTGAGTGTCTCCTTAGGTATCTTATGTTGTTTCAGAAATTGAGTAAGACCTGTTTTACGCCAAGGCATCATTAGCTTAATGATGCTTATCCGGCCTGATGGGTCATGCCTGTTTACCGGATCGCCCAGGCAATAACAGTATGTATTTACCCCACCCTGCCCAAACGGGCTCAACGCGTCTGGACTGAGAAATCGCATCAAGGCAGGGCTATAGTAGCGATGACCCTGGCCAAGACTATACGATTGTAAAATCTCGTCCTTCCACTCGCCATTGTACCCTAAGCACGCGTCTGGCCTGGCCCACAGTTCCCCGTAAGCTGTATACGACAGCGGCTGTTTCTTCATTCGCCTCTCGTCGACAAATATTCGGTAATTAAAGTGTTCACCTGTGTGTTTCACGTCAGAATGCTTCCTAACAGTGCGCCTGCACATAACCTGCTGCAGACAGCCTTTATTAGCAACTGGCAGTTTTACTAGGTTTTGTGCGCGCCGCTTCCCTCAGCGATTTGGCCATTTCTGCAGCAGGATCGAAACGAATTTCTCCGCAGCCGGCGACAGCGATGCGCCGCGCCGGTACACCAGCCCTAGCGTGCGGGTGACTTGCGGCTCGATCAACGGCACGCTCACCAGCGTGGGGTGGTCGGCATTGGGCATGGCCAGGCTGGGCATGGCGGACACGCCCAGCCCGGCCTCGACCATGCCCAGCGACGTGGACAGGTGTTGCACTTCGTAGAACCACTTGGGCCGCAGGTTGAGCCCGGACAACGCATGGTCCAGCAGCATGCGGTTGCCACTCAGGCGGCCGACGCCGATCAGGCGGTAATCAGCCAGCTCTGTCCAGGTAACGGAGGCGCGATTCGCCAGTGGGTGGTCACGCCGGCAGGCCAGTACAAAGTGCTCCTGCACCAGCGAGACAAACTCGATGTCCGGGTGCTGGCCGCTCATCATGTTGATGCCGAAGTCGGCTTCGCCGCGCAGCACGGCTTCGAGCCCGTCGTTGGCGCTAAGGTCCAGCAGGCGAATACGGATTTTCGGGTATTGCTCGTTGTAATCGCGGATCACCGACGGCAGGAAGTAGAACGCCGCGGTAGGGATGCAGGCGAGGGTAACCTGACCGGTCTGGCGCTCGGCCAGCTCGCGGATGCTGAGGATCGAGTCTTCAAAATCATCCAGCAGGCGCCTGGCCTTGGGCAGGAAGTCGCGGCCCACGCTGGTCAGGCTGACCCGGCGAGTGGTGCGTTCCAGTAGGGAGGTGCCCAGGCCTTCCTCCAGCTTCTTGATCCGCCGGCTCAGGGCCGGCTGGGACAGGTGAAGCGCTTCGGCGGCCTCATGAAAACTGCCAAGTTCGGCGATTTTCACGAAAGATCTGATGTCTTGCAGCTCATATTCCATAAGAAAACCTTCGACTGGCCTGGCGCTTTATTTATGTCTGAATCGCAATAATAGCTACGATATTTGCATTGGATTGATTTATCCATCCCTGTCACTCTTTTGCTCACAGCATCAATGATGTCCATTGATCAACAAGAGTGCGAAATCATGCAACGAATTCCTTGCGTACTCATGCGCGGCGGTACCTCCAAAGGGCCGTTCTTCCACGCCTGGGACCTGCCTGCCAATGTGGTCGAGCGCGACGAGTTGCTGATCAACCTCATGGGCTCTGGCCATGAGCTGGAAATCGACGGCATCGGTGGCGGCAGCCCTCAGACCAGCAAGGTGGCGATCATCAGCCCGTCATTGCACGCCGACGCCGACGTCGACTACCTGTTCGTGCAGGTGATGGTCGCACAGCGCCGGGTCGATACGGCCCCCAACTGCGGCAACATGCTGTGTGCGGTTGGGCCATTCGCCATCGAACAGGGGTTGGTAAAAGGCCAGGAAGGCAAGACCTTGGTGCGCATCCGTAACCTCAACACTGGCACCTTCGTCAATTCGTTGGTCGAAACGCCCGGCGGTATCGTGCGCTACGAAGGCCGCACGGCGATCGATGGGGTACCGGGCACTGCCGCCCCGGTGCACCTGACCTTCCTCGACGCGGTCGGCAGCAAGACCGGCAAGCTGTTCCCCACGGGCAAGGCCCAGGACGTGATTGATGGCGTGCCGGTGACCTGCATCGACATGGCCATGCCGATGATGGTAGTGGAGGCCAGCCAGGTGGGTGTCAGCGGCTCGGAAACCCCGGCTCAGCTGGACGCCAACAGCGCGCTGCTCGAACGCCTGGAAGCGTTGCGGCTGAAGGCCGGAAAGGCCATGGGCCTGGGCGATGTCAGTGGCATGGTCATCCCCAAGCCAGTGCTGGTGTCCAAGCCGCGCTACGACGGCACGCTGCAGGTTCGCTATTTCATGCCGCACAACTGCCATCGTGCCTTGGCGATCACGGGAGCCGTGGGGCTGGCGACTGCCTGCGTCAGCCCTGGCACCGTGATTGCCGACCTGTTGGGCGAAGGCGCGCAGCAACTGGCCGAGGTCCGCCTGGAGCACCCAAGTGGCGGCATCGATGTTGCGCTGACGCGCAGCGGTGCCGAGGGCCAGACGATCCAGGCTTCGGTGGTGCGAACCGCCCGGCGGCTCTTCTCAGGGTTCGTCTACGCCCCTACATTCCGCAGGTTGGCCGGGTAGTTCCAGGCACCAATCCAGACCTGCACATTCGTAACAAGCGCATCCGCACAATTTCAACAATGGGTGATGCCATGAGACTCGCCAAATCGCTGTATTTCCAGATTCTCTGCGCCGTCCTGCTGGGCGTGGTGGTCGGACACTTCTGGGCGCAACAGGCCGTGGCCCTCAAGCCGCTGGGTGATGCGTTCATCAAGCTGATCAAGATGATGATCGCGCCGGTGGTGTTCTGCACCATCGTCACCGGCATCGCCGGCATGACCGACAAGCGTTCCCTGGGGCGCTTGATGAGCAAGACCCTGCTGCTGTTCCTGGGTTTGACGGTGGTCAGCCTGGTGATCGGACTGGCGGCGGTCTATCTGTTCAAGCCAGGTGCCGGCATGAACATCGATCCTGCTACCTTGAGCACAGCGGGCCTGAGCCAGTACACCGCGTCGGCCGCCAAGCTGAGCGTGGTGGACTTCTTCATGCACATCATCCCGGACACCTTCATCGGTGCCTTCAACAAGGGTGAGGTCTTGCCGGTGCTGTTCATCGCCGTACTCAGCGGTTTCGCCCTCTCGTCGATGGGCGAAAAGGGCAAGCCGGTACTGGACGTGCTGGAGTCGGCCTCGACCATGGTGTTCCGCATCTTCGGCTACCTGATGCGCTTTGCCCCGGTCGGCGCTTTCGGCGCACTGGCATTCACCGTGGGCCAGTACGGCATTACGTCCCTTGGTGCGCTGGCCAAGCTGGTGGGGACGTTGTACATCGCCTGCGCCTTCTTCGTGCTGGTGGTGCTCGGTGGCATCTGCCGCGCCCATGGCTTCAGCCTGTGGAAGTTGCTGCGCTATTTCCGCGAAGAGTTCCTCGTCGTGCTGGGTACTTCCTCCACCGAGCCGGTGCTGCCGCGCATGCTCGAGAAACTCGAGAAGCTTGGGTGCAAGAAAGGCGTGGTTGGCCTGGTGCTGCCCACTGGCTACTCGTTCAACCTGGACGGTACTGCGATCTATCTGTCGTTGGCAGCCGTGTTCATCGCACAGGCCTGCAACATCGACCTGAGCCTGGGCCAGGTGGTCACCATGCTGGCGATCATGCTGCTGTCCTCCAAGGGCGCGGCAGGTGTCACCGGCAGCGGTTTCGTGGCCTTGGCCTCGACCCTTACCGTGATCCATGACATTCCCCTGGCCGGCCTGGCCCTGTTGATCGGGGTCGACCGCTTCATGTCGGAAGCCCGTGCGCTGACGAGTCTTGCCAGCAACGCTGTGGCGACGGTGGTGGTATCGCTGTCGGAAAACGCCTGTGACCGCCAGACGTTGCACAGCCGCCTGAACGGCGAGCCGGTGGTCACCCCCGTCGCTGAATCGGCCGACTGGGTCGCCGAACCACACCGCCACGGCTGAGCCTCGACACCCTCAAGCTTTTCACAGGCCCCCACCAGGCGTTGCCGGGTGGGGGTCAGGGGGCCGTCTGCGCTGCAGGGGGCCACATAGACAATAAAAACAAGAGAACAAACCATGCTCGCACTTCTGGGCCTGATCATGGTGGTGACCTTCACCTACCTGATCATGAGTAAACGCCTGTCCCCGATCGTCGCGCTGACCATCGTGCCGATTGTTTTCGCCGTTGTTGGCGGTTTCGCGCCAGACCTGGGCAAGATGATGCTCGATGGGCTGAAAATGGTCGCACCGTCTGCCGCGCTGCTGCTGTTCGCCATCCTGTTCTTCGGCCTGATGATCGACGCCGGCCTGTTCGACCCGCTGATCCGCAAGATTCTCAAGCGGGTGAATGGCGACCCGATCAAGATCGCTATCGGCACCGCTCTGCTGTCGCTGCTGGTGGCGCTGGACGGTGATGGCACCACGACTTACATGATTACCTGCGCTGCCATGCTGCCGCTGTACAAGCGCATCGGCATGAACCCGATGATCCTGGCGACCGTATCGATGCTGTCATTGAGCATCATGAGCGGCATGAGTCCTTGGGGTGGTCCCGCCACCCGCGCCATTGCCGCGCTCGGTCTGGATGCGACCGAGTACTTCATTCCGATGTTGCCCACCGTCATCGGTGGGGCGGCGTGGGTCGTGTTCACCGCCTACCTGCTGGGCCGTGCCGAGCGCCGGCGTATCGGCAATATTGCCCTGGAGTCCGGTGGCGGCAACTGCTACATCAAGGAAATCCTTGGCGACAACCCGCACAAACGCCCGCGCCTTGCCTATGTGAACCTGGTGCTGGTGATCGCCGTGATGACCGCGCTGGTGCTGGGGCTGATGCACGCGGCCATCCTGTTCATGATCGGTTTCGTCGCCGCACTGATGATCAACTACCCGCAGCTGGACCTGCAGAAAGAGCGCATCCTCGCCCATTCGGGCAACGCCATGACCGTGGTGCTGCTGGTGTTCGCCGCAGGCATCTTTGCCGGTATTTTCTCGGGTACCAAGATGGTCGATGCATTGGCCCAGACGCTGGTGGACTGGATTCCGGATGCGTGGAGCCACTGGTTCCCGCTGGTGGTGGCGCTGACCAGCATGCCGCTGACCTTCGTGCTGTCCAACGACGCGTACTACTTCGGCGTTGTGCCGATCCTGGCCAATGCCGCGGCCGCGTACGGCATCGACCCTGTAGAGATCGCCCGCGCTTCGGTGCTGGGGCAGCCGGTGCACCTGATGAGCCCATTGGTAGCCTCGACCCTGCTGCTGGTGGGCATGGTCGACCGCGACATCGGCGACTTCCAGAAAGCCACCGTGAAATGGGCCGTGCTCACCTCGTTGGTGATCACAGCGCTGGCGCTGCTGACCGGCGCCTTGTCCTTCATGGTTTGAAGCACCCAGGGCGCCGCTCGGCGCCCCCTGACTCACCCAAGAACAACAACAGAGTAACCACTATGTCCCGATTTCCTCTCCGTGGGGCCACTTGTGGCCTGCTGTGCGGCTGGCTGCCTGTGGCCGGTGCCGCCGGTTTCATCGAAGACAGCAAGCTCAAGCTGCAGCTACGCAACGTGTATTTCAACGAGAACTTCCGCGACGAGCAGGGCATGAGCGCGCGCGCCGCCGCCACTGCCAAAAGCGAACGGGTGGAGTGGGCTCAAGGCTTTCTGCTCGACTACCAGTCGGGTTTTACCCAAGGCACCCTGGGCTTGGGCGTCGACGCCATGGGCCTGCTGGGCGTACGCCTTGATTCCGGCCGTGGGCGCAGCGGTACAGGGTTGTTGCCGGTGCATGACGATGGCCGCGCGGCGGATGAGTTCGCCAGCGCCGGTATCACGGCCAAAGCCCGCCTGGGCAGCACCGTGGTCAAGCACGGCACCTTGCTGCCCAAGACGCCGGTACTGGTGTACAACGATGCACGCCTGCTGCCGCAGACTTACCAGGGAACCCAGCTGACCAGCACCGACATCGACAACCTCACCCTTACCGCTGGCCACCTGGACCGCTTCAAACAGCGCGACTCATCCAATAGTACCGGGTTGTACCTGGACGGGTATGGCGGCCCAGCGTCTGGCGACTTCAGCTTCGCCGGTGCTGACTATGCCGTCAGCAAGCAACTGCGCCTGAGTTATTTCCATGGCGAGCTCGAGCATTTCTACCGCCAGGACTTCGCCGGGCTGGTGCACGACCTGCCGCTGGGCGGCGGCGTGCTGACCACCGACCTGCGTTACTTCAAAAGCCGCGACAGCGGTACGGCGTATGGCGGTGGCATCGACAACGACATGTTCAGCGGCCAACTGTCGTACGCCCACTCCGGGCATACCGTCGGCGCAGGTTACCAGGTGCTCGATGGTGAAGCGGGGCTGCCGTATATCAGTGGGGCAACGGTCTATTCGTTCAGCAACGTCGGCATCGGCAAGTTCATCGAAGAGGAAGAGAAGACCTGGATGGCCAGCTACGCCTACAACTTCGCTGCCGCCGGGGTGCCGGGGCTGACCTTCATGACGCGCTACCTGAGTGGCGACAATGGCCGCTCAGGTGGCGAGGGCATCAAAGAATGGGAGCGTGATGCCGAGATTGCCTATGTGGTGCAGGGCGGGCCGCTGAAAGGGCTGGGCGTAAAGCTGCGAAACTATGTGTATCGATCAGATTTCGCCCGCGGCCGAGACAGCAATCGCCTTTACCTGACCTACGATATCGCCATCTGGTGATGGCGCAGGCCGGACAAGATATCCGGCCCTGAAACGCCTGAGGCGCCGTGGTTCAGCGGCGTAGCAGGCGAGACACCACCAGTGTGACGGCGGCGGTGATGGCCAGTGCGGCGAAGGGCTTTTCCTTGACGAACGAGGACACCGTGTCCAGGGTGTCGCCGTAGGTCTTGGTCACCTGGCCTGCGGCCTGACGCGCATCGCCTTCGGCTTCCAGCGCCGGGTCTTCGACCAGGCGACCTACGGCGCTTTGCGCCTTGCCAGCCAGGTCCTCTGCTACACCTTCGATCTGTTCGCGTTTCATGATGGCTTAGTTCCTTCCTGTGAGCGGCTTTGGGTTAACAGCACAGGGTTAGGGCGGTGAATCGCCGCAATGGTTCAAAGCGACTGCTTGTCACCTGCAGGTGATGCGCGCCGGCAAAGGGTCGCACCTGGCATGAGCGCGCGAGGTTAGCGCGCCTTCTTTTCGAGGATCCGCGCCCCGGTCCCTTCCTTGCCCAGTACATCCTCGGGGTTGCGCAGCGGGCAGTCTTCCAGCGACAGGCAACCGCAGCCAATGCAGTTGTCGAGGCTGTCGCGCAGTGCTTCCAGTGTGCGAATGCGGGCATTCAGGTCCTCGCGCCAGGCCGTGGACATCTCGCCCCATTGCGCGGCCGTGAGCTTGCTGTTGGGGGCATAACGGCTGAAGGCCTGTTTGATTTCCTCCAGCGCAATACCCGTGCGCTGGGCCACTTTGATGATCGCCAGGGTACGCAGCACCAGCGAGGGATAGCGGCGCTGGTTGCCTGCCGTACGGACGCTGGCGATTAGCCCCTTGGTTTCGTAGAAGTGCAGCGCAGACACCGCCACGCCGCTGCGCTTGGCCACTTCACCCACTGTGAGCATCCGTGTGTTGTCCGCTGCCATGCCTGTTGACCTCAAGTAAAGTTGAGCTTTTATAGTCCTGCCCGATCTTCCCTGCAACCGCTTTCCCTGTGATCGGAGCTGTGCATGAACAAACGGACGTTACTGGCCTGGGCTGGCGCTGTTGCCGGTGCGCTGGCCGCTGCCTATGCGCTGGTGGGAAGCGGCTCGGCGCCACCCGCTGCGGCGGTGTGGCCGGCGACCAAGGTGGCGCTGGCCACGGCCGAGCAGGTGCAACTGGCGCGGCAGCGCTTTGCTTCGGGGGAGTTGGAGGCGGTCAACCAGGTGCAGGTGGCGGCCGAGATGCCAGGGCGTATTACCCGCATCGCCTTCGAGTCGGGGCAGACAGTCGCGGCCGGGCAGTTGCTGGTGCAGCTCAACGACGCGCCCGAGCAGGCCCTTCGCGTGCAGTTGCAGGCCAGGTTGCGTAACGCTGACGTGGTGCTGCAGCGCAGCCGCAAACTGCGCGCGATGAATGCCGTGTCGCAAGAGCTGCTGGACAACGCCGCCACGGCCGTGGACGTGGCCCGTGGTGAGCTGCAGCATGTCGAGGCGCTGATCGCGCAGAAGGCCATTCGTGCACCGTTTGCCGGCAAGCTCGGCATCCGCCGTGTGCATCAGGGCCAGTACCTGGGCGCTGGCGAGACCATCGTCAGCCTGGCCGACATCAGCCAGTTGCATGTGAACTTCGCCTTGGGCGAGCAGGCCGCCCCCGAAGTGCACGCCGGGCAAGTGCTGGCACTGACGGTGGATGCGGTGCGTGGGCAAGACTTCCAGGCGCGGGTGGTGGCGGTCGATCCGGTGGTCAGCACAGCACGCCTTGTGCAGGTACAGGCGGCCTTGCCGAACCCGCAAGGGCAGTTGCAGCCGGGTATGTATGCCGGCGTGCGGCTGGATGCTGCGCAGCCGTCGACCGTGCTGGCCGTGCCGGAAACCGCGATCACCTACACCGCCTATGGGCAGACGGTGTTTGTCGCGACCCAGGACCCGCAGCATGGCACCCGGGTGAGCCGGGTGCAGGTAACCACTGGTGAGCGCTGGCAGGGGCGGGTGGAAATCACCTCCGGCCTGACGCCCGGTGACCGTGTGGTGGTTTCCGGCCAGCTGAAACTGAGTGATGGCATGCCGGTCGAGCCAGTGGCGCAGGACAGCCTGCAGGCCAGCCAGGGAGGGCGGCAGTCGTGAGGTTTACCGACGTCTTCGTGCGCCGGCCGGTGCTGGCGCTGGTGGTCAGCAGCCTGATCATCCTGATGGGGCTGTTTGCCATGGGCAAGTTGCCGATCCGCCAGTACCCGTTGCTGGAAAGCTCGACCATTACCATCAGCACCGAGTACCCCGGTGCCTCCGCCGAGTTGATGCAGGGTTTCGTGACGCAGCCGATCACCCAGGCAGTGTCGTCGGTCGAAGGCATCGACTACCTGTCCTCGTCGTCGCAGCAGGGGCGCAGCCTGATCACCTTGCGCATGGTGCTCAACCGCGATTCGACCCAGGCGCTGGCCGAAACCATGGCCAAGGTCAACCAGGTGCGCTATCGCCTGCCGGAAAAAGCCTACGACCCAGTGGTGGAACTGTCGGCAGGTGACTCCACTGCCGTGGCCTATGTGGGGTTTGCCAGCGACAGCCTGTCGATACCGGAACTGAGCGATTACCTGTCGCGGGTGGTGGAACCGCAGTTCTCCGGTATCGACGGCGTGGCAAAGGTGCAGTCGTTCGGCGGGCAGCGCCTGGCCATGCGCCTGTGGCTGGACAGTGAGCAGATGGCTGGGCGCGGGGTGACGGCGGCGGACGTGGCGCAGGCGGTACGTGCCAACAACTACCAGGCAACGCCGGGCCAGGTGCGCGGGCAGTACGTGCTGGCCGATATCCAGGTGGACACCGACCTGACCCGGGTCGAAGACTTCCGGGAGCTGATCATCCGCAACGATGGCACCGACCTGGTGCGCCTGCGCGATATCGGCACCGTCGAGCTGAGTGCGGCGGCCACGCAGACCAGTGCCACCATGGACGGCAAACCTGCCGTGCACCTGGGGCTGTTCCCCACGCCCAGCGGCAACCCTCTGGTAATTGTCGAGGGTATTCGCCAACTGCTGCCACAGATCCAGCAGACCTTGCCGCCTGGCGTGAACGTGGCGCTGGCCTATGAAACCGCACGCTTCATCGATGCGTCGATCCATGAAGTGCTGCGCACCTTGGTGGAGGCGATGCTGATCGTGGTGTTGGTGATCTGGCTGTGCCTGGGTTCGCTGCGCAGCGTGCTGATTGCGGTGGTGGCCATTCCGCTGTCGATGCTGGGGGCCGCAGGCCTGATGTTGATGTTCGGTTTCAGCCTCAACCTGCTGACCTTGCTGGCGATGGTGCTGGCCATCGGCCTGGTGGTGGACGATGCCATTGTGGTGGTGGAAAACGTGCATCGGCATATCGAGGAGGGCAAGTCGCCGGTCGCGGCAGCATTGGCCGGGGCGCGGGAAATCGCCGGGCCGGTGATCGCCATGACCCTGACCCTGGCGGCGGTGTATGCGCCCATTGGCTTGATGGGCGGGCTGACCGGCACGCTGTTCCGTGAGTTTGCCTTGACCCTGGCGGGGGCGGTGATCGTGTCCGGCATTGTGGCGCTGACCCTGTCGCCGGTGATGAGCTCGCTGTTGCTGCAGCCCGGTCAGCAGCATGGCGCCATGGCCACTCTCGCCGATCGGTTGTTTGGTACGCTGAGCGGGGCCTATGGACGGGTGCTGGCCTACACACTGGCACACCGCTGGATCAGTGGCGGCGTGGCGTTGCTGGTGTGCCTGAGCCTGCCCTGGCTGTACCTGCTGCCACAGCGCGAGCTGGCGCCACCCGAGGACCAGGCGGCGGTGCTGACTGCCATCAAGTCGCCGCAGCATGCCAGCCTCGAATACGCAGAACGCTTTGCGCTGAAGCTCGACCAGGTGATGAAGTCCATTGCCGAAACCACCGACACCTGGATCATCAACGGTACCGACGGCCCGGCCGCCAGTTTCGGTGGCATCAACCTCAGCGCCTGGCAGGCGCGCGACCGTTCCGCCGCACAGGTGCAGGCGCAGTTGCAACAGGCCGTTGCGGATATCGAGGGCAGCAGCATCTTCGCCTTCCAGGTCGCGTCGCTGCCGGGCTCCAGCGGTGGCCTGCCGGTGCAGATGGTGCTGCGCAGCGCCCAGGATTACCCCGAGCTGTTCCAGACCATGGAAGTGCTCAAGCAACGCGCCCGCGACAGCGGCCTGTTCGCCGTGGTGGACAGCGACCTCGACTACAACAACCCGGTGGTCAAGGTACGCGTGGACCGGGCCAAGGCGGCGAGCCTGGGCATCAGCATGCAGGCCATTGGTGAGTCGCTGGGGGTGCTGGTGGGCGAGCAGTACCTCAACCGCTTCGCCCTGTTCGGGCGCTCTTATGACGTGATCCCGCAGAGTATCCAGGACCAACGCCTGACGCCTGCGGCGCTGAGCCGCCAGTATGTGCGCGCCGAAGATGGCAGCCTGGTGCCGCTGGCTACGTTGGTGCGCCTGGATATCGAAGTGGCACCCAACCGCCTGTTGCAGTTCGATCAGCAGAACGCCAGTACCCTGCAGGCAATCCCGGCCCCGGGTGTATCGATGGGCAACGCTGTGGCATTTCTGGAACAGCTCACCGCCGAGCTGCCACCGGGCTTCAGCCACGACTGGCAATCGGAATCGCGCCAGTATGTGCAGGAGGGCTTTGCCTTGATGTGGGCATTTCTCGCCGCCCTGGTGGTGATCTATCTGGTGCTGGCGGCACAGTACGAAAGCCTGGTCGACCCCCTGATCATTCTGGTGACCGTGCCGCTGTCGATCTGCGGTGCGCTGCTGCCATTGGCGCTGGGCTGGGCCACGCTGAACATCTACACACAGATTGGCCTGGTGACGCTGATCGGCCTGATCAGCAAGCATGGAATCCTTATGGTGGCGTTCGCCAACGAGATTCAGGTGCGCGACAACCTCGATCGTGCTGCCGCCATTATTCGCGCGGCGCAAATACGCTTGCGGCCAGTGCTGATGACCACGGCGGCGATGACTTTTGGCGTGCTGCCACTGCTGTTCGCCAGCGGCGCCGGCGCCAACAGCCGTTTCGGGTTGGGGGTGGTGATTGTGTGCGGGATGCTGGTGGGGACCTTGTTCACCTTGTTCGTGCTACCGACGATCTACGCCTGGCTGGCACGCGATCACCGGGTGAGCACGGCGCGGGCGAGGCAGTTGGTCGAAGCAGAAAGGCAACTGGGGGCGCTTTAGGCGCAACGGCCTGTTCATTAGCTGAAAGTTGCACCATCCCTGTACGAGCGGGTTCAGGCGGGGGAGCGGTCGCGGCGCATCTGGGTGACCAAGGTAAAGCGGTCATCCGGGTGCACGGTCTCTGAGACCGCCATCAAATCACCATTTTCCTCGCGGTATTGGCGGATGATCTTCAGCCCCGGTGAGCCCGCCTCTGCCTTCAGCGCCCTGGCCATTTCCGCTGTCAGCAACACCGCGCGCACCTGCTGGTCGATCGCTGCGATCGCTCGGCCATAGTGCTGTTCGATCAACCCGACAATAAGTTGGTCGGGGTGCTCGCGTGCCAGTTCGATGACCGCGGTGTAGTCGCGCTGCGCATATACGTCGGTCCAGCCCAGCGGCGCGGCAGGGTGCTGCCTGTCGACGCGCAGGCTCGATACGCAGAAGTAATGCTCCCCCGGCACCAGCCCCAGCCTCGCCGCCTCGCTCAGGTCGGCGACAAAGTGGCGCACGTTCTGGATTTCCCGCTGCTGGGTGTCTGCCAGGTGCGCCAGGTCAGCCACACTGGCTAACGACTGCGAATAGCCGCCGCGCGGGCTGCTGGCCTCCACCCGGGTGCCCACACGCTTGCGGCGCGACACCAGCCCTTGGGTGAGCAACTGGTCGATAGCGGCACGCACGGTGTGCCGGCTCACATTGTAAAGGTCGCACAGCTCGAACTCGGTCGGCAGCAGGCTGCCTACTGGGTAGCGACCGCTGGCAATCGCTTGCATCAGGTCCTTTGCCACGGTGGAGTAGCGCGTCGGGTTCATACCTTTGCTCGGGCTCGCCAATTTCATCGGTTGACAGTGTAACAGCGGCCGAATGCCGAACGCTCCGGTCGCCCACAGAGTTCGATAGTGCCTTCAATGCTGCTGTCTGGCCCGCAGCAGCAACGCTGCAAGGGCACACCCGACCAATGCCAGGCACGCCAGGTAGAACGCATCACTGTAGGCCATCAGGTAAGCCTCTCGTCGAATGGTCGCCGCCAACGCTTCCAGCATTTGCTGCTGAGGCGGCAGCCAGCTTTGCACCGTCTGGTTGATACGCGCCTGCACGCTTGGCTCGAACAGCGTCACCTGCTCGTGAATGCGCTCACTGTGAAAGCGTTCACGGGTCGCCACCAGTTGCGTCAAACCGGCCGTACCGATGGCGCCACCCAGGTTGCGCAACATCGAGAACACCGCCGAGGCTGAGCCGGCTTCACGCTTGTCCAGCCCGGCCACCGCCAGCACCGATAACGCAACCATGATGAAAGGCTGGCCGATACCGCGCACCACCGTGGACGGGATGATCACGTTGTCGGCACTGTCGGCGCTCAGGCTAGCCCCCAGCCAGCAGCCCAGCGCCATGATCAAAAAGCCGCTGGCGACCATGAACTTGGCACTGGTCCAGCCCATCAGCCGGGGCATCAACGGCGCCAGCAGCAACTGCACCACGCCATAGGCGATCAGCGCCACGCCCACGTCGTGCGCGCTGAACCCCTGCAACTGCGACAGGTAGTTGGGCACCAGGAACACCAGGCCGAACGTGGCAGCGCCAAAGATGAACATCGCCACGCTGGCAACGCCGAAGTTGTAGTGCCCGAGCAAGCGCAGGTTGATGAACGCGCGCTGGCCGAACAGCTGGGTCACCACGAACACCACCAACGCAATGGCAGCGACCACGCTCATGCCGACAATGAGCGGCGAGCCGAACCAGTCCAGCCGACCGCCTTCTTCCAGCACGATCTGCAAGCCGCCCAGGCCGATCACCATGGCCGCGATACCCAGCCAATCACCTTTGCGTAACAGTTCGAGCTTCATCGGCTTGGCCTCGATCGACCAGGCGATGGCCAACAGCAGCGCAATGCCGGGGAAAAGTTGCAGGTAGAAGATCCAGCGCCACGAATAGGCATCGGTCAGCCAGCCGCCAATCGACGGCCCGGCGGCCTGCGCCACGCTGTTGGCCAGGCTGAACAGCGCCATGCCCATGGCCATCTTGCTGGCCGGCAGTTCGGTGATGATCAACTGGAACGACAGGGGAATCAGCACCGCGCCCGCAGCCCCCTGGATCACCCGGATTACGATCATCGCCTCCAGGTTGGGCGCCCAGGAACAGGCTACCGAGGCGATCAGGAATATGAGCGAACCGGTCCACATCACCCGTCGCAGCGAGAACACTTCCACGAGCCAGGCCGTCAGTGGAATCATCACGATTTCCGCCACCAGGTAGGCGGTGGAAATCCATGAGCCTTCCTCGAAGCTGGCACCCAGCGAGCCGCGGATTTCCGGCAGTGCGGCGCTGGTGACATGCACGTTCATACCCGCCATGAAGCAGCCGAACAGGCCGCCAAGCACCGCTACCCAGGCACGCAGCGAGACCGTTTGCTCAGTGCGCATCGGCAACCTCTGCGGGGCGTGTGTCGACTGTACTGACCACCGACATGCCGGGCAGTACCTGCGGGCCATCCAACGGTTTGTCGAGCAAAATGCGCACCGGGAAACGCTGGACGATCTTGGTGAAATTGCCGGTGGCATTGTCCGACGGCAGCAAGGCGAAGACATTGCCCGAGGCTGGCGAGAAACTGGCCACATGGCCATGCAGTGGCTGGCTGGCGAAGCTGTCGACATGTATTTCTACCGGTTGCCCAGGGCGCATGCGGGCCAGTTGGGTTTCCTTGTAGTTGGCCACTACATAGGCCTGCTGTAGGGGCACCACAGCCAGCAGCGGCTGGCCCGGCACCACGTACTGGCCGGTGCGTACGCGGCGTTGGCCGACCACGCCGGTGATCGGCGCGCGGATCACCGTGTCCTGTTCGTCTTGCTCGGAAAGCTGTTGGTGGGCCAGGGCGCGTGCCAGGGCCGCTGCCCGTTGTTGCAGCTCGGCCTCGGCCTGGGCTGACCGGGCCTTGGCCATGGCCAGTTGAGCGCGTTGCTGGCGCAGCGCGGCCTGGGCACCTTGCCGCGCGGCTTGTGCCTGGCTGGCATGGGCGCTGGCGGTTTCCAGGCGCTGCATGGTCGCTGCATCGTCACGCACCAGGCCACGGTAGCGTTGGACATCCAGTTCACTGCGGTGCTGTTCGGCGGTGGCGCTGCGCACGACAGCCTCGGCCTGCAGGATGGCTTGCTGTTGCTGGTCGATGCGCTCGGTCGCTACCTGTTGGCTGGCCTGGGCGGCGGCCAGTGCCGCCTGTGCCTCGGTCACGCCAGCCCGGGCCTGGTCGAGGCGGGCGCGGTAGTCGCGGTTTTGCAGGCGCACCAGCACATCACCGGCTTTTACCGGCTGGTCGTCAGCCACCTCGACCTTGGCTACGTAGCCCGCCACGCGTGGGCTCAGGGCCACCCAGTCGGCGCGGACGTAGGCATCGTCGGTGGTTTCCAGGTAGCGGCCGGTGCTTAACCAGTAGCAGGTGAAGGCCAGCAGGGTGATTGCGGCCAGGCTGCCGCTGGCGATGACTGCCAGGCGGCGACGGCTTCTAGCGCTCGGCCGCTGTTCAGTTTCGGCGGGTGAGGGTTTGTCTACGGCAACATTCATGGTTGGTTTCCATTCTCGAATTGGGCCTGCTGGCTGTCCGTTGTGGGAGCAACTGTCTTGCTCAATTTCTAAAAGCTGGCGCGTGTGGGAGCGGGCTTGCCCGCGAACACGGGCGAAGCCCGTGCCATCCACCGCGGTGTATTCTTCGCGGGTAAACCCGCTCCTACAGTGGGCGGTGCTCGCTGTTGGTCTTGCTTCTCGCTACCACCGCCCGCCCAGCGCGCGGAACAGGTTTACCTGCGCTTGCGCCAGGCGCCCTCGGGCTTCTGTGTGGCTGGCCCGCAGGCTGATCATTTCGCGCTCGCTGTCGAGCAGGGCCAGCCCGTCCACGGTGCCGGCACGGTAGTTACCCTGGGCCAGGGCAAAGCTGTGCTGGCTGTGCACCAGGGCTGCGTCCAGCGCCTGCAAGCGTTGTCGCTCGCCGTCGTAGCGGGCCAGTGCCTGGCGCACGTCTTTCAGCGCGCTCAGCGCCACGCCGTGGTAACGGGCGACCTGCGCCCGCTGCAATGCCTCGGCTTTGCTCACCCGTGCGCGGTTGGCCTGCAGGTTGGGAAATTCCCAGCGGATCAGCGGGCCAATGCCGAACATCACCGCGCGGCTGGCGCCGAGGTTGGCAAGGTGATGGTCTGAAGACGTCAACGAAGCGCCGAAGCTGACCTTTGGGTAAAGGTCAGCCCGCACGATGTCGGTCTCCAGGGTGGCCGCCTGCAGTTCCCGTTCGGCCTGGCGCACATCTGGCCGGCGTTCGAGCAAATGCCAGCCATCGCCAGCCGGCAGCGGCGCCGACAGCGTGGGGATGGCTACGCAGGTCCTGGCTTCGGCCACCGAGGCCTGGCCACTGAGCATGCTCAGTTCGTAAAGCGCCATCTGCCGCCGGGCTGAGAGCATCGGCAGTTGCGCACGCACCTGCTCCCGCAAGCCCAACAGGCGCTCGCTGTCGAGGGCAGTGGCCACACCGGCCTGGCGCTGACGCTGGCTGAGTTGCACGCTGTGGTCGAGGGTTTGCAAGGCCTGCTTCGCTGCCTCCAGGAGGGCCGCGTAGGTGCACTGGTCGATGTAGGCGCGGGTGGTCTGGGCGACTACCTGCAGGCGTACCAGGTCTAGTGCCGCAGCGCTGGCTTCGGCTTGCACCCGGGCACGTTGGATGGCGGCGCGTACCTGGCCCCAGATATCCACCTGATAGGCCAGCTCGATGCCCGGGTTGAATTGCCATTGTGACGGCGCGTTGCTGTCGGTCGCCTCGGCCAGCGTCTGGTCATCGGCGCTTCTTCCATAGGTAGCGGCAACGCCCATCGCGGTGGACGGCCAGCGCCTGACGTCGAACTCGCCGATGCCGGCCAGCATGGCCTGCACGTTGGCCTCGGCCTGTGCCAGGCCTTGGTTGTGCGCCAGGGCTTGCTGTACCCAGCGGTTGAGTTGGGGGTCTTGATACAGTGCCCACCAGCGTTCGGGCAGGGGCTGTTTGCTGACGCTGGCCGGCATGTTCGCCAGCGGGTCTGCCTGCAGCGCTGGAGGTGGTTCGGCAGGCGAGGGTTGGTGGCCGCACGCCGCGAGTGCAGCGAGCATGCCGAGGGCTGTGGCAAGCCGGGCAGGGCCTGGAAATGAGTGCAGTAAGGGCATCACGATTGTCGCTCAAAGGTCGTGATGCGAGGTTAACGAGGGTTGCATGGGCGTCGCTGTCGCAAGCGGGACAACCCTGCGCGCAAGCGGGACAACCTGAGGCTCAGTGCTCGCGCGCGGTACCGTTTTGCCAATCACTCGGTGCATGGCCGAGGATGCGCTTGAACATGGCAGTAAATGCGCTGGCGCTCTGATAGCCGTGCTCCAGCGCAACGTTCAGGATCGGCTTGCCATCGGCCAGGCACTGCTGGCTGAGCATCACCCGGGCACGGGCGCGCCATTGGCCATACGACATGCCCACCTCGCGCTGGAACAGCCTGGCCACACTGCGGGCACTCATGTTCAGTTGTGCGCCGCATTGCTCCAGGGTCAGGTCCTGGGCCGGGTCCTGCAGGAAGCGCTCGCACCAGGCACGCAGGCGTGCGTGCTGCGGCGTAGGGACGAAGGCATCGATGCGCCGGGCGGCGGCGAGTTCGTACAGGATCAGCGCACGAGCATGCGCGCCGTCGCGCAGGTTCAGCACCCGTGACGCCGCCAGGATCAGTTCGCGCAGCAGGCCGGACACGACGATGACCTGGCAGCGTTCGATGTGGGCATCGAGCAGCAAGGTGCGCAGGTAGACCACGCCCTCCATGCGGATGGCATGGCTGACCCCCGCAGGCATCCACAAGGCATGCCCGCCGGGGATCACCCAGCTGCCGCCCTCGCTGCTGACCCGCATCACGCCGCTGGCGGCGTAAATCAGCTGGTCTTCGGCGTGGCAGTGGCTGGCCACTTCATCGCCGTGTCCGTAGTCCCTTTCCAGTGCTTGCATGCAGGCCACCCTCGTTATTGGATCCAATTATATCGAGGCGAACCTGTGCTGGGTTGCGAAGTGTGGGCGGCGAGCGAATTGCCATGGTTACAAATCGCAATAAGGCGATTGTTTATGGTTAATTATTGCTGTGAAGTTAGAGACATCAGCTTGAAAGTGGTGAATGTTGTTAAATCCAGACATCGCTCTGTGCTGTGCGATCCCCTCCTTCATGACCGGTATTCAGAATGCCCCGCGGTTCGATCATCATCAGTTTCGCTTCGCCTTGCGCGGCGGTCCGGTGCTCGACGCCGCGTGGCACCACATAGAGTTCCCCAGGGTTCACATGCACGCAGCCATCCGGCAGGTCGATACGCAGCGTGCCTTCCAGCACCAGGAATGCTTCGTCGGTCTCCGGGTGCGCGTGCCAGATGAATTCGCCTTCGATGCGCACGACCTTGAACTGGTAATCGTTCATCTCGGCAACGACCCTGGGGCTCCATTGCTGTTCGATAAGCGCGGCCTTGTGGACCAGGTTCACTGGCAGGGAGGGGTGTGGGTGACGGGACTCAGGCATGACAGTTCCTCGGAAAGTGGAGTGGTCAGCCTATCGCGCCGGGCGAGTCCGGTTCTTGTACGATCCTGCACGCCTGCTCCCACGGGATACGCGGGCGACTGCGGTTTCTCAGCGTGACGCTCGCAAACGCTCCAGCCAGCGTAAGGGCGGTACGCCGTAGCAACGGGTGAAGTGCCGGGTCATGTGGCTCTGGTCATGAAAGCCTGCGGCAAGGGCTGCCTCGACCAAGGTGAAGCCGTCCAGGATCATTCGGCGAAAGCTGTCGAGGCGGCGCAGGGTGACAAAGCGATAGGGGCTGGTGCCGTACAGCGTGCGAAAGTCACGCGACAGGCTCCAGCGTTCGCGGCCGCTGGCCTGTTCCAGCATGTCCAGTGTTATGCCCACATGCAGGTGTTCCATGATGAAGGCCCGGGCGCGTTCGGCTGCCTGGTAATCCAGGCGCTTGCGCCCGCGCGGCTTGCCGCCGACGGCCCGCAAGGCGATCGCCAGGTCATACAGGGCGTCCTGTTCTTCCAATGGCTCCAGCGCGTGGTCCACTGCCTGCACGAACGCTTCGCTGGCGTGGTACAGGCGAGGGTCGCTGGACAGCCCACCAGCGATGAAGGGCAAAGGCTGACCACCCAGCACGTTCTGGATCAGTGCCGGGTCGACGTAGGCCATGCGGTAGCGAAAGCCTGCGTCGGTGCCGGCCATGCCGTCATGCAGTTCGTCCGGGTGCAACACCAGCGTGTTGCCCGGTATGCCGTGGCGCAGCGAACCCTTGTAGTGGAAGCTTTGCACGCCGGCCAGCGTGCGGCCGATCGAATAGGTATCGTGGCGATGCGGGTCGTAGCCGTGGCTACCGAACCAGGCTTCGATACGCTCGATACCGCCCGGTTGGGCACTACGGATGACCCAGTCGGACGGCGGTAGGGGCTTCGCTTTACGGGCCATCGCGGTGAGTGCCTCCTGCTCACGCCCGGGTGGGCAAGCTCATGTGCAGCAAAGGGAACGGGCGACCTTCGCCATCCAGCGGTGAACGGCCGGTCTGAACGAAGCCATAGCGCTGGTAGAACGCTGTTGCCTGTGGGTTCTGCTCGTTGACATCGACACTCATCGCACTGCGTGACTGGCGGCCGAAATCCAGCAGTGCACGGCCAATGCCCTGGCGGTGGTGCGCTGGGTCGACGAAGAGCATTTCCACATGGTTTTCATTGAAGCCGATAAAGCCCAGTGGCTGGTCATCGGGGTCTACCGCAACCCACAGCTCGACGGCCGGGAAGTACACGTCGCGCAGCTGTGGCAACAGTGCGTCGATGTCGGAGGGTTGCAGGAAGTGGTGCGTCGCGCGAACAGCGCGCAGCCAGATGTCGAGCAGCTGCGGGTAGTCTGCAGCGATGCCTTGGCGAATGATCATGGTGTCATCCTGAGTGTATTGATGGCGGATGGGCGCGCCAGTGAGCGGCGGCCATGCAAGTGTCGGCATCATGAATGACCGCTTCGCGAGTCAACGCCTGGGCGGTGCACGGCAGGGGAGGCCGGAAGGGAAGAGCGCGGAAGATTACCCCGGTCGCGCAGTAGGGGGCAATGGCGATCGCATAGGGTGCAGTGCAGGTTTCGACTCGGCTAGGATGCATGTCGATGCCGGAATTGAACCCGAACAACAAGCACGGCCCGGGAGCACCCATGAACCGCAACGAACTGCGCAAAGCCGATATCAACCTGATGGTGGTGTTCGAAGCGCTGATGCAGGAACGCAACCTCACCCGTGCCGCGGAGAAGCTGTTCGTCGCCCAGCCCACGGTCAGCGCCGCGCTGGCCAGGTTGCGTGCGATGTTCAACGACCCGTTGCTGGTTCGAGTGGGCAACCGCATGGAGCCCTCGGCCAGGGCCGAAGAGGTGATCAAGTACCTCACGCCAGCCTTGGATGCGATGTCTGTCGCCCTCAGCATGACCCATGATTTCGACCCGCTGACCAGCAAGATGACCTTCCGCATCGGCTTGTCCGATGATGTCGAGTCGGGCCTGCTGCCGCCGCTGTTGCGGGCGCTGCGGGTGGAGGCGCCGAACGTGGTGGTGGTCGTGCAGCATGTGGACTATTGGCGCATTCCGGACCTGCTGGCGGCGGGCGATGTGACGGTGGGTATCAGCCAGACCAAGGGCCTGCCCGCCAATGCCAAACGCAAGGTGCTACGCACCCTGCAAGCCAGGGTAGTGCGGGCCGACAAGTCCAGCACGCCGCTTTCACTGGATGAGTTTTGCCAACGCCCGCATGTCCAGGTTTCGCCAACCGCCAACACCCAGGGTGTGGTCGATGACTGGTTGAAAGACATCGGCCGTGAACGCAAGGTGGTGTTGTCGGTGCCGCAGTTCAGTTCGCTGCCGGCGATTCTGGCCGGTACCGACCTGCTGGCCTGTTGCCCGGACTATGCCGCACAGGGTATGGAACGCTGGGGCAACCTGCAGGCCGAGACGCTGCCGTTCGAGACTGCTGCACTGGAGCTGGCCATGGTCTGGTTGAGCACCACCGACAGCGCCCCGGCCGAGCGTTGGCTGCGTAGTCGCCTGGAGCACTACATGGGCGGACTACGGGAAGCGGTCATGGGATGATGGCTTTGCATCGTGCTGCAACTGGCTGCCGATGAAGTGAAGGTGTCGCAAATGTACCCGCGCGCCGGGTGCAGTTTGATCAGTCACTTTCGTTGGCCTTTTGAGGTGCAGAGCGCTTTCGTGGTTTTTTCGTCGGCCGTTTGCCGGGCTTGAGCTGCCAGCGGTCGGCGTTGGCGAGCAAGCGTGCCTGGATTGCGGGTGGGTAGTCGCTCAGGGTTGTCACGGGTGGGACTGGCTTGCCGGGCAGGCCGGCCTCGCGGATGACCTTCGGCCAGCGCGGTCGCCAGCACAGCAGCAGGCTGAGCCAGTGGCCGGTGCCGATGATGACGAACGCGGGCCAGACAAACAGCAGCGCAACTTTGAACAGCCAGCTGCTTTTGCGGAAGAAACGCCCAAGGCCTTCGAACTGGGCGCTGAATGCCTGGATGGGTGAGGGTAGCTGGGTGCTCAGGCGGGGGCGGGGGACGGCGTGTGGGCCTTCTTCCATGTAACGGCGGATGAATTCCCACTCATCACGCAGTTCGCTGCCGCCTTGGCCTTGTTTGCC
>NZ_JBQENN010000019.1:61504-125669 GCF_052044625.1 Pseudomonas sp. 22515 | reverse complement strand
CAGGCTGGCATCGGCCTTGGGCAAGGCCTTGCGGTCGAGCTTGCCGTTGGCTGTCAGCGGCCACCGGTCGAGCAGCAGCAGGTGCGCCGGGACCATGTAGTCCGGCAGCGCTTCCTTCAGCTGTTCGCGCAGCTGCGCGCGCAGCCCGGCCTGCTGCTCCAGCGCTACCTCGGCAGCGGGGATCAGGTAGGCCACCAGCTGCTGGCCGGTCGCGCCTTCCTGGGCCAGCACCAGGGCATCGCGCACCTGCGGCTGGGCCTGCAGGCGGGCTTCGATTTCCCCCAGCTCGATGCGGAAGCCGCGGATCTTCACCTGGTGGTCGATGCGCCCGGCGTATTCGATCACCCCGTCGGCGTGGTAGCGCGCCAGGTCACCGGTGCGGTACAGGCGCCCGCCAGGGGCACCGAACGGGTCCGGCACGAAGCGCGTGGCGCTCAGGTCGCTGCGCTTGAGGTAGCCGCGCGCCAGGCCGGCGCGGCCCACGTACAGCTCGCCGATGCAGCCTTTGGCTACCGGGTTCAGGTCGCCGTCGAGCACATACCAGGACAGGTCGGGGATCGGCACGCCCATCGGGCTGCTGGCCGCCTTGCCCAGGTCGGCCCGCGACAGCGGCCGGTAGCTGACATGCACGGTGGTTTCGGTGATGCCGTACATGTTCACCAGCTGCGGCTGGCGGTCGCCGAAGCGTTCGAACCACGGTGCCAGGCTGTTGACGTCCAGCGCCTCGCCCCCGAACACCACGCTGCGCAATGCCAGTGGCCGCTGCGGCTCAGCCGTGGTGGCCACCGCCATCAGTTGCTTGAACGCCGACGGGGTCTGGTTCAGCACCGTGACCTGCTCATCGGCCAGCAACTGGTAGAAGGCCTCGGGTGAGCGGCTGGTGTGCTGCGGCACGATCACCAGGCGCCCGCCGTACAGCAGGGCGCCGAAGATTTCCCACACCGAGAAGTCGAAGGCATAGGAGTGGAACAGGCTCCACACGTCGTCGCTGCCGAAGCGGAAGTCGGCGTCGGTGGCCGTGAACAGGCGCAGCACGTTGCGCTGCGGCAGCAGCACGCCCTTGGGCTTGCCGGTGGAACCGGAGGTGTAGATCACGTAGGCGAGGTTGTCCGGGCTGACCGTGACCGGCGAGCAGGCCAGCGGGTCGGCCTGGGTACTGTCATCGCTGCTTTCCAGGCTGAGCACGCGCACGCCTGCCGGCACCGGCAGGCTGGCCAGCACCTGGGGCTGGGCCAGCACGCGCTGCAGGCCGCTGTCTTCGATCATGTAGGCCAAACGGTCGGCCGGGTAGGCCGGGTCCAGCGGCACGTAGGCACCGCCAGCCTTGAGGATGGCGAAGATGCCAACGACCATGTCCAGCGAGCGCTCGGCAGCCAGGCCGACCAGTACGTCAGGCCCGACCCCGTCGTCGACCAGGCGCCGAGCCAGGGCGTTGGCACGCTGGTTGAGCTGGGCATAGCTCAGGGCCTGGCCCTCGCAGGTGACGGCGATGGCATCGGGGGTGCGCTGCACCTGGGCCTCGATGCGGCTGTGCAGGGCCTGATCGGCCGGGTGCTCGGCGGGGGCCGGGTTCCACTGGGCGAAGGTGGCCTGCTGCTGTTGCGCATCGAGCAGCGTCAGGCTGCCCAGCGCCTGGTGCGCCGAGGCCTCGACAATCTGCTCCAGCAACTGTCGCAGGTGCCCAGCCAGTTGTTCGACCTGCACGGCAGCGAAGCAGCCACGGTCGTAGCCGAAGGTCACCGACAGCGTCTCGCCCTGGTTGACCGCCAGGGTCAATGGGTAGTTGGCCTGCTCATGGTTGTGCACCGCATCGAAACGCAGCCCCTCGGGTGCCGTTTGCTGGAGGATCTCCGAGACCGGGTAGTTCTCGAATACCATGATGCTGTCGAACAGCCCCTCGCCGCCGTGACCGGCCCAGCGCTGGATCTCGAACAACGGCGTGTGTTCGTGTTCACGCAATTGCAGGTTGAGGCTTTGCAACGCTTGCAGCCATTGCACCACGGGTTGTTCCGGGCGCGGGCTGGCAACCACCGGCAAGGTGTTGATGAACAGCCCGATGTGCGCTTCGACGCCGCGCAGCTCGGCAGGACGGCCTGCTACGGTGACACCGAATGCGACCGCCGCCTGCCCGGTATAACGCTGCAACAGCAACAACCAGGCCCCTTGCATCAAGGTGTTGAGCGTGACCTTGTGCTGCCGGGCGAAATCGCTGAGCTGGCGGGTTTGCTGGCGATCACGCAGCAAGACAACCTGCCCCTGCCCGGCCACGTCGGCTTCGGCCAATGGCTGGCCGGTCGCCAGGCTGCGGCTGAGCAGTGTGGGCTGTTCCAGGTCCGCCAGGCGGGCTTTCCAGAACTGCTCGCTGGCCTGCGCATCCTGGCGCTGCAACCAGCCGATGTAATCGCGGTAGCGCCCTGCCGGCGCCGCTGGGCGAGGCTCGCCGCGGGCCTGGGCGCCGTATTGTTCGAGTACCTCCCCCAGCAGCTGCGAATAGCTCCAACCGTCCATGAGGATGTGGTGGTTGGTATCGATCAGGTGGTAGCGATCGTCACCAATGCGGATGACCTGGATGCGTTGCAGCGGCGCCTTGCCCAGGTCGAACCCGCGCAGGCGTTCGGCGTTGGCCAACTGGTCGAGCGCGGTGGGCAGCTCCCGCCGCTCGCGCCAATCCTGGGACACCAGCGCCACGGCCAGGTGCTTGTGGATCACCTGCAACGGTTGCTGCTGGCCCTGCCACAGCACACTGGCGCGCAGCACCTCGTGGCGGTCGTAGACTGCCTGCCAGGCGGCCCGCAAGCGTTCGGCATCCAGCCCCTGCACATCGGCACGCATCTGGTTGATGTAGTCACCGCTGCCCTGCTCGTACAGCGAGTGGAACAGCATGCCTTGCTGCATCGGCGACAGCGCGTAGATGTCTTCGACTTGCGCCGCCGGTACCGGCAACGCATCGAGCTGGGCCTGGCTGAGGCCCGCCAGCGGGAAGTCCGAAGGTGTCATGCCCTGTTCACCGGCCTCGTTGGCCTGCAGGCAATGCTCGACCAGGCTGCGCAGCTCGCGCCCGTAATCGTCCGCCAGGCGTTGCACGGTCTGTTCGTCGAACAGGTCGAGGCTGAACGTCCAGCCCATGCGCAGCTCGCCGCCATAGACCTGGCCATTGAGGCTGAGCCAGTTTTCCAGCGGCGCGTCAGCGCTCTGCTCGGCGCCGACGCCCAGCCGTGAAGGTTGCAGCAAGGCATCACCGGCGCCATCGAAGCTGGCGTCGAACTGCCCCAGGTAGTTGAAGGTGATGCGTGGTGTTGCCAGGCCTTGCAGGGCCTGACGCTGCTCGTCACTGCCAAGGTAACGCAGCACACCGTAACCCAGGCCTTTGTTGGGGATGGCGCGCAACTGCTCCTTGACCTGCTTGATCGACGCGCCCAGCTCGCCCTCGACGCGCAAGCACACCGGGTACAGGCTGGTGAACCAGCCGACGGTTCGGCTGAGGTCAAGGTCGGCGGACAGTTCTTCGCGGCCATGCCCTTCCAACTGAATCAGCGTCGCGGCCTGGCCGCTCCAGCGACCCACCACGCGCGCCAGCGCAGTCAGCAGCAAGTCGTTGACCTGAGTACGATAGGTGGCCGGAGCCTCTTGCAGAAGCTGCCGGGTCACTTCGCGGTCAAGTTGCGTGCTGACCGTGCGCGCACGTCGGCGTTGTTGCCCGGCGCCCGGGTGGTCGCAGGGCAGCTCGGCGTGGTCGTGCTGCAACTGCGCCTGCCAGTACGCCAGCTCGCTGCCAAGCCCTGCGCTGCCAGCATAGGCTTGCAACTGCCCGGCCCAGTCCCTGAGCGAACTGGTCTTGGCCGGCAGCACCACCGTTTGGCCCGCCACGCATTGACGATAGGCACGCTGCAAGTCTTCCAGCAGGATTCGCCAGGACACCCCGTCGACCAACAGGTGATGGATCACCAGCAACAAGCGCTGGCACTCGCCCGGTTGCGTTACCAGCACCGCACGCACCAGGTCGCCGCTGCCCAGGCACAGGCTGGCCTGGGCCTGGTCGCACAGTGCCTCCAGCGCCTGCGCATCGGCACAGTCACGCTGCCACAACAGCGCGTGGCGCACGTGTGCTTCGCCGAAGCTGGCGCGCCAGCCCTGTTCGCTTTCGTCGAACTTCAGGCGCAAGCCGTCATGGTGTACCACCAACTGGTGCAGGGCGTGTTCCAGCCGGTCGGCATCCAGCGGCTGCAGGGCGTCCAGCAGCACCGACTGGTTCCAGTGATGGCGCTCGGGAATAGCCAGCGCGAAGAATTCGGCCTGGGCCGGCAGCAGGTGCAGCTCACCGCTGACCGGGCCCTGGTCGATCTGCTGCTGAGCGGCCCCCAGCCGAGCGACACGCGCCAGGCCCTGCACCGTCTGCTGCTCGAAAACATCTTTGGGGCTGAAGGCGATGCCGGCCTGACGGGCGCGCCCGACCACCTGGATGGAAACGATCGAATCGCCACCCAGTTCGAAGAAGTTGTCGTCCAGCCCCACCTGCTCAAGCTTGAGCACGTCCTGCCAGATCGCGGCCAGCTGCTGCTCCAGTTCACTGCGCGGGGCAACATAGGCCTGGCGTGCCTGACTCATGTCCGGCAGCGGCAGCGCCTTGCGGTCTACCTTGCCGTTCGGCGTCAACGGCAGGCGCGCCATCAGCACCCAGTGCACGGGTACCATGTAGTCGGGCAGACGGGCTTTCAGGCTGGCTTTGAGCTGTTGCTTGAGCGCGTCGGCAGCCACAGCGTCATCCGCCACACAATAGGCCACCAACTGCGGCCCGTTGGCGCCGGGCTGGGCCATCACCACCGCCTCGCGTACCTGATCGCTGTCGAGCAACGCGGCTTCGATTTCGCCCAGCTCGATACGGAAACCGCGGATCTTGACCTGGTGATCGACCCGGCCGACGTATTCCAGCACGCCGTCGGCACGGCGCCGGGCCAGGTCGCCAGTGCGGTACAGGCGCTCGCCGGGCGCCCCGCAAGGGTGCGGAATAAAGGCCTGGGCAGTACGCAGTGGGTCGCCGACATAGCCACGGCCCACGCCGGTTCCTGCCACGCACAGCTCTCCGGTGACGCCCAGCGGCGCCAGCTCCAGCGCGGCGTCCAGCACATACAGGCGGTTGTTGTCGGTGGGGCTGCCAATGGGCAGGTACACGCCTTGCGTGCTCGCCAGGTCGACGCGGAAGAACGCCACGTCATCGGAACATTCGGCCGGCCCATAGGCATTGACCAGCCCGACATCGGGATAGCGCTGCAACCATTGACGAGCGAGCTCCGGCGCCAGCGCTTCGCCAGTGGGCAGCATCCAGCGCAGCGACGGCACGGCAATGGCCGGGGCCTGGAACATACCCTGGATCAACGACGGCACGCTCTCGAGCACACTGATGCGCTGCTCGCGCACGTGCTGCAGCAAGGCTTCGGGATCATGGGCCAGTTCGTTTGGCACAATCTGCACACAGCCGCCAAACAGTGGCGCTGCAAGGAACTGCCACACGGAGATGTCGAAGCTCTGCGACGCAGTCTGGGCGATCACGTCGTCCGGCCCCAGGCCCAGGTAAGGCACCTTGCTCAGTTGGTTGTTGAGCATGCCCGCCTGCTCGACCATCACCCCTTTGGGCTGCCCAGTCGAGCCCGAGGTGTAGATCACGTACGCCAGGTGCTGCGGGCCACTGTAGCGCTGCGGATCGTGCTCGGCGCTGCCAGGCCGGTCGAGTGCTTCCAGCACCAGCAGCTGCGGCCGCCGTGCTTCGTCCAGTGCGTCCAGCAAAGCCTCGGCCTGCGCCTGGCACGCCTCGGTGCAGAGCAACACCGGGGTGCGGCTCAAGGCGACGATATGGCTCAGGCGTTGTTGTGGCAGGCCAGGGTCCAGTGGCAGGTAGCCGGCGGCGGCTTTGAAGGTGCCCACCATCATGCCCAGCAGCTCAAGGCTGCGCTGCGCCAGCAATGCCACTGGCTGGTCAGGCCCGACCCCCAGCACAATCAGCCCATGGGCCACACGGTTGGCACGGCGGTTGAGCTCGCTGTAGCTGTACTGCCGGTCGCCGCAGCGCGCAACGACCGCCTGCGGGGTACGGGCCACCTGCGCTTCGAACAGCTCGGCATAACTGTGCTGCAGCGGGTAATCGGCAGCCGTCTGGTTGACGTGCTGCAACAGCCCTTCGCGGGTGGCAGGGGCTACCAGGCAGAACGCGCCCAGGCAGCTGTCCAGCGGCAAGCTCAGGCACTGCTGCAGCACATGCTGGAAGTTGTCGGCCAGCGCAGCCAGCGCCGGGCGCTGCAGATGCTCCCGCGCATGGCTGTAGTGCAACTGCAAGGTCTGCCCTTGGCTGACCGACAAGGTCAGCGGGTAATGCGTCTGTTCGCGGCTGTAGACCTCGCCGAAGCTCAAGCCTGCCGGGGCACCCTGCTGCAGTGCTTCGGAAACGGGGTAGTTCTCGAAGACCAGGATGTTGTCGAACAGGGCCTCGCCGCCCTGCCCGCTCCAGCGCTGGATGTCGAACAGCGGGGTGTGTTCGAACTCGCGCATGGCCACGTTCTGCGCCTGCAGCTGCTGCAGGAATTGCGCGAACGGCAGCTGCGGGGCCGGGCTGGCAGTGACCGGCAAGGTGTTGATGAACAGGCCCACTTGCTGCTCGATGCCCTTGAGCGCCGCCGGGCGCCCGGCAACCGTGGCCCCGAACGTGACGCTGTCCTGCCCGGTATAGCGTTGCAGCAGCAACAGCCAGGCACCCTGCAGCAAGGTGTTGAGGGTGACCTTGTGTTGGCGCGCCAGTGCCACCAGCTGCCCGGTGGTGGCGGCATCGATCACCTGCACATGCTCGGCGTAGCCCTGCCCGGCTTCGGCCTGGGCCTCGTAGGCAATGGCCTGCGCCAGGCGGGTGGGCCCTTGCAGGTCGCGCAGACAGTCTTTCCAGAACGCTTCACCGGCAGCGGCGTCCTGCCGGCCCAGCCAGCCGATGTAATCGCTGTAGCGGCTGGTGACCGGTGGCAATGCCGAGGGCTGACCGTCGCCCAGCAGGGCGTACTGGTGCAGCACTTCGCCCAACAGCTGGGAGTTGCTCCAGCCATCCATGAGGATGTGATGGCTGGTATAGAGCAAGTGCTGTCGGGCCGGACCGGTGCGCACCAGCGCCAGGCGCAGCAACGGCGCCTGGCTGAGGTCGAAGCCCTGCTGGCGCTGGTCGAGTGCCAGTTGCTCAAGGGCAGCCTCAAGGCCTTCGCGCCCCTGCCAGTCGTGCACCACGAACGGCAGTTCAACGTGTTTGCGTACCACCTGCAGGGCCTGCTCGTGTTCCCAGTGGAACTGCGTGCGCAAGATATCGTGGCGCTGCAGTACAGCCTCCCAGGCACGGCGGAAACGCTCGACATCCAGGCCGTCGACATCGACGCGCATCTGGTTCACGTAATCCCCCGCCTGCTGCTCGTACAAGGCGTGGAACAGCATGCCCTGCTGCATCGGCGCCAGCGGATAGAGGTCGGCGATCTCGGCCGCGGGCACTGGCAGTTGGTCCAGCTGGGTCTGCGACAGGCGCGCCAGCGGGAAGTCGGACGGCGTTACACCGCACACCCCCGGTGTGCAGCAGTGCTCGATCAACGCCTGCAACTCGCGGGTGTAATCTGCGGCCAGGCGCTCAAGGGTGGCGCTATCGAACAGTTCGCGACTGAACGTCCAGCCCAGGCTCAGCTCACCGCCGTACACCTGGCCATTGAGGCTCAACAGGTTGCCCAGCGGCGCCTGCGCGTCGTGATCGGCGCCCTTGTCTTCCTTGGCCGGCACGAACAGCGCTTCGGCCTGATCGAAGCTGCCATCGAACTGGCCCAGGTAGTTGAAGGTGATTTCCGGCAGCGGTGCATGGCCCAGTTGCTGACGCGCCTCGGCGCTGCCCCATTGGCCCAGCACCCCGAAACCGATGCCGTTGTCGGGAATGCTGTGCAGGTGCTGCTTGACCTGCTTCAAGGTGTGGGAACGCTCGCTGGGCACCGCCAGCTTCAGCGGGAACACCGTGGTGAACCAGCCGAGCGTGCGGCTGAGGTCCAGGTCGTCGAACAGCGCTTCACGGCCATGACCTTCCAGCAGCACCGACACTTCGTCGCGCCCGGTCCAGCCTGCAATCACCCGCACCAAGGCTGCCAGCAGCAGGTCGTTGACCCGTGTGCGGTAGGCGGCCGGCGCCTCGCGCAGCAGCCGCTCGGTCCATGCCCGGTCCAGGCGGCTGTAAACCGTGTGGGCGTGGCACTGCTGATTGGCTGCGGCCAGGTCGCTGACCTGCCGACGCGGCAGTGCGGCGCGCCCCTGCAACTGCTCGCACCAGTAGCCAAGCTGGCCCTGCATGTGCGCTGCATGCCCCTGCAAGCGCTTGGCCCATGCCTGCATGGAATGGCTCTTGGCGGGCAGGTTCGGCTGGTTACCCGCAAGCACGGCAGCGTAGGCCTGTTGCAGGTCCTCCAGCAGGATGCGCCATGACACCCCGTCCACCACCAGGTGATGAACGACCAACAGCAAGCGCTGGCTGCCGTCCGCCAGCGTTGCGAGCAAGGCACGCAGCAATGGCCCGTTTTCCAGGTCAAGGCTGCGCTGCGCCTGCTCTACCAAGCTTTGCAACGTACCTTCGTCGGCCACCGCGGCCTGCCATAGCAGCGCCGCCTGGGCGCACTGGGCAGGGCTGCGGTAGCGCGCCTTCCAGCTGTCATCGGCGGGCGCAAAGCTCAGGCGCAAGGCATCATGGTGCTCGACCAGGGCGTGCAGGGCCTGCTCCAGGTCAGCAGCGTTCAAAGGCTGCCGTGGTTCAAGCAGGATCGACTGGTTCCAGTGGTGACGTGCCGGGATCTCCTGGGCAAAGAACAGCTGGTGCACCGGTAGCAGCAGTTGCTCACCACTGAGCGGCCCCTGGTCGGCTTGCACCTCGCATGCGCCGACCTGGGCAACGCTGGCCAGTGCGGCCACGGTCTGATGCTCGAACAGATCACGGGCACTGAACAGCAGGCCATCCTGACGCGCCCGACTGACCAGCTGGATCGAGATGATCGAGTCGCCCCCGAGCTCGAAGAAGTTGTCACTCACGCCCACCTGCGGCAGCTTCAGCACGCGCTGCCACAACGCGGCAAGACGCTGCTCCAGGGCATTGCGTGGCGCCACGTAGGCCTGCTGCAGGGCGCTGAAGTCGGGTGCCGGCAGTGCTTTGCGGTCGAGCTTGCCGTTGGGCAGCAACGGCAGTTGCTCCAGCACCAGCCAGTGGGTCGGCAGCATGTAGTCCGGCAGGCTCTGGCGCAGCGCCGCCTTCAGCTGCTCGCGCTGCTCGGCCGGCCCGTGTGCGGCAATGCTATCGGCCAGCACCAGGTAAGCCGCCAGCTGCTTGCCGCTTGGGCCGTCGACGGCTACCACCACGGCCTCGCGCACCTCGGCGCAGGCCAGCAGGCACGCCTCGATTTCGCCCAGTTCGACACGGAAGCCGCGGATTTTTACCTGGTTATCGATCCGCCCCAGGTAATCGAACTGCCCGTCGGCGCGCAGGCGAACCTGGTCACCGGTGCGGTACAGGCGCGCACCCTCGGTGCCAAACGGGTCGGGCACGAAGCGCTCGGCCGTCAGCCCCGGGCGCCCCAGGTAGCCGCGGGCCAGGCCGGCACCGCCCAGGTACAGCTGCCCGGCCACGCCTGCTGGCAGCAGGCCCAGGGCGGCGTCCAGCACACACGCACTGCGCTCGCCGACAGGCTGGCCGATCGGTGCATAGGCGCTGTCGCAATGATGCCCGGCGCGGGTACGCCAGACCATCGGCGTGACCACGGTCTCGGTGGGGCCATACCCATTGATCATCACCTGGGGTTGCAGGCTTTGCTGCACCCGCTCGTAAGTCGCCCGCGGCATGGCATCGCCGCCAAAGCTGTAAAGACGAACCGGTGGAGGGTTACCGGCATGCGCCGCATGCTCGGCCAGCTGTTGCAGGTAGGCCGGCGGGAATCCGGCCATGGTCACCCCATGCCGGCGTATCTCCTCGTAGGTGCGCTCGGGGCTCCACAGCTCATCGTCGCGCAGCAGCAGGCTACCCCCCATGACCAGCGAAGTCAGCCAGCGTTCATGGGCACCGTCGAAGGCAAACGACAGGAAATGCAGCTCACGGTCCGCCGGGGTCATTTCGTACCATTGGCCAGTGGCCAGGCAGTGCATGGCCAGCGGCCCGTGTGCGACCGCAACGCCTTTGGGCTGGCCGGTAGAACCCGAGGTGTAGATCACGTAGGCCAGGTTTTGCGGGCTCAATGCCACGGTGGGCGCATGGTCGGCGCCCGGCTGCTCAACCCGTTGGTCGAGCAGCAGCGTACGCATGCCGGCCTGCACGTCCAGGCCCGGCAGCACCCGGCTGTGACTGAGCAACAGGTCGATGCCGCTGTCCTGCATCATGTAGGCCAGGCGCTCTGCCGGGTACTGGGGGTCCAGCGGCAGGAACGCGCCCCCGGCCTTGAGAATGCCCAGCAAACCGACAACCATGTCGAGCGAACGCTCCAGGGCGATGCCCACCAGCACGTCGGGGCCGACACCCAGCGCCCGCAGGCGGTGTGCCAGCTGGTTGGCCCGGGCCTCAAGCTGGCCGTAGCTCAGTTGCTGGTCGCCGATCAGCAGCGCTACCGCTTGCGGTTGGCGCCGGGCCTGCTCGGCAATCAGCTGGTGAACCGCCGCCGGCGCGGCCGCGAGCCCCGCCTGTTGCCAGCCCTGCAACAGGGCCGCCTGCTCCTGCGGCGCCAGCAACGGCAGCTCGCCGACAGCCTGGGCTGGGTCGGCGGCCAGGCCGCGCAGCAAGTTGCACCAGTGCTCAGCCATGCGTTGCAGGGTAGCGGCTTCGAACAGCTCGGCAGCGTAGAGGAACGACACGTTGATCGCCGCGTCGGTCTCCAGCGTTTCCAGGGTCAGGTCGAATTGCGCGGTGCCACCCTGCAGGGTCATTTCCTCGGCATGCAAACCTGCCAGGCTGGTGCTGCCCACCTGCTGGCCGGCAATGCTGAGGTGGTTGTACATCACCTGGAACAGCGGGTTGCGGTCCAGCGAGCGTTGCGGGTTCAAGGCCTCGACCAGGCGGTCGAACGGCAGGTCCTGATGCGCCTGGCCGGCCAGCGCCGTGGCCTTGACCTGGCTGAGCAGCGCCGCGCCGCTCATGGCCGGGTCGACTTCGACGCGCATGACCAAGGTATTGACGAAAAAGCCCAGGACGTTTTCCAGCTCTTGCCGGCTGCGGTTGCTCACCGGTATGCCGATGCGCACATCGGGTTGTTCGCAGTAGCGTTGCAACAACAGGGCAAAAGCCCCGAGGAACAGCTGGAACAGGGTCAGCTCATGCTCACGCGCCAACTGCCGCAAGCGCTGCGCCAGTTCGCTGTCCAGGGCGAACGCGACGCGCCCCAGCCGGTGGTCTTTCAGCGCGCTGCGCGGGTGGTCGATTGGCAGTTCCAGGATGGGCTGCTCGCTTCCCAGCTGCCCGCGCCAGTAGTCCAGCTGGCGCTGGAGCTCGCCCTGGTCGAGCCAGTGCTTGTGCCAGGCGGCGTAATCGGCGTACTGGATCGGCAGCCTGGCCAATGCCGGCGCCTCGCCCCGGTGCAAGGCCTGGTACAGGGCAACGAACTCACGCACCATCACGCTCATCGAACCACCATCGGAAATGATGTGGTGCAAGGTGACCACCAGCAACTGGTCCTGCTCGCCCAACTGCAGCACCTTGGCGCGCCACAACGGGCCGGTGCCCAGGTCGAACAGCCGCTGGGTCTCGGCCAGTACCTGAGCCTGTATCTGTGCCAGCTCGGCCGTTGCTGGCAGTCGGTCCCAGGTTAGCGGTAATTCACCCGCAGGCTGAATGCGCTGCAGCAACACGCCATCGCGCTCGACGAACGTAGTGCGGAAGGCTTCATGGCGTTCGCAGAGGATCGCGAAGGCCTGGGTCAATGCGGCACGATCCAGTTCGCCACGCAGGCGCACGACCATAGGTGTGTGGTAGGCGGTGCTGTGCGGCTGCATCTGCCAGAACAGCCATTGCCGCTGCTGGGCGTGCGACGCGACCAGGGGCTGGTCACGCGGCACCGCTGCGATCGGCTCGACGTGCTGCGCGCCAGCGCCCAGTACCTGTTCGGCAAAGCCCTGCAGCGAGTTGCTTTCGAAAAGGCTGCGCAACGGCACGTCACGCCCCAGGATGCGCCGGACCCGGGCGATGATCTGCGTCGCCAGCAGGGAATGCCCACCCAAGGCGAAGAAGTTGTCATCAAGCCCTACCTGGGCGACGTTCAGCACGTCCTGCCAGATCAGCGCCAACTGCTGTTGCAAGGTTGTCTGCGGGGCACGGTAGGCCTGTGCCGGGCCTTCGTCAGGCACCGGCAAGGCGCGTAAATCGAGCTTGCCGTTGAGTGTCAGTGGCATACCGGGCAATGCCATGAAGCGGCTCGGCAGCATGTAGTCCGGCAACTGCCTGGCCAGCGCCGCTTGTACGTCGGCAAGCACCTGCGGGGCGTCGGCCTGGCTGTCGGGCACCACGTAGGCGACGATACGGGCCGCGCTGCCGGTGCCGTGGATAACGGCCACGGCGTCGTGCACACGGGGCTGGCGCTTGAGGGTGTCGGTGATTTCACCCAGTTCGATGCGGTAACCGCGAATCTTCACCTGATGGTCGACCCGCCCCAGGTAATCGACCTGGCCGTTCGCCAACTGCCGCGCCAGATCGCCGGTTCGGTACACGCGGCTACCGGCGGCCCCGAACGGGTTGGGCACGAAGCGTTCGGCGGTCATCGCCGCGCGGCGGTGATAGCCTCGCGCCACCCCTGCGCCGGCAAGATACAACTCGCCCTGGCAGCCGGTGCTCAGCGGTTGCAGCGAAGCGTCCAGCACATAAGCCTGCATGTTGGCCAACGGCCGCCCAAGCGGCGCACGCCCCGTCGCCGGTGGCGCCTCGACCGCATCAGCGAGCGCGCCCACGGTGGTTTCGGTTGGGCCGTAATGGTTGAACAGCGTGCAGTGCGGGGCCAGCTGCGCCAGTTGTGCCATCAGCCCGGCGGGGCAAGCCTCGCCGCCCAGCACCAGCGCACGCTGCGGCAGTGCCCGGGCCGGGTGCGGGCCATCGAGCAATGCCTGCAGGTGGGAAGGGACAATTTTCAGCACGTCCACGGCGTGTGCGTGCATGTAGGCGGCGAAACGCTCGGCGTCCAGGCTGATGTCCAGGGCAATCACATGCAGGCAGCTGCCGCTGCACAGTGCGCCGAACAGGGTGGTATGGCCAAGGTCGGCCGCCAGCGTGGAAACCACCGCCATGCTCGCGACCCGGCCCAGCGCCAGGCGCTGCAAGGCCGCCTGCACATAGTTGGCCAGGGCGCCATGGCTGATGGTGACACCCTTCGAACGCCCGGTAGAGCCCGAGGTATAGATGACATAGGCCAGGTTATCGGCATTCAGCTGTGCAGGCGGAGCCGTCGTACTGAAGCGCGCCAGTTCCTCTGCTGCCTGGTCGAGCACCAGGTAGCGCACTTGTGTGTCCTGCGGTAGACGGGGCAGCAGCGCCTGCTGGGTCAGCAGCAGTTGAACACCGCTGTCGTCGAGCATGTAGGCAAGCCGCTCTTGCGGGTATTCGGGGTCGAACGGCACATAGGCACCGCCGGCCTTGAGGATGGCCAGCAGGCCAACGATCATCTCCACCGACCGTTCGACTGCAATTCCCACCCGTACTTCAGGCCCGACGCCCCACTCGATCAGTTGGTGTGCCAGCCGGTTGGCATCGGCATCGAGTTCGGCATAGCTCAGTTGCCGGTCGCCGAACACCAGTGCCGGGGCCTGCGGCTGCTGCGCCACCTGCGCGGCGAACAGCGCAAGTATGCTGTCGACAGCGAACTCGCTGGCGGCCGGTTGGCTGGCCTGCAGCAGCCGCTGCCGCTCGCCGGCACCCAGCAGCGGTAAATCGCCGATGGCCGCCAGCGGGTCGGCGGCCATGGCCTGCAACAGGTTCAGCCAATGGCTCGCCATACGTTCGATGGTGGCCGGGGCGAACAATTCGCGGGCATAGGTGAAGGCTGCCTGCACCTGGCCATCGCGCTCCACGGTATCGAGGGTGAGCTCGAACTGGACACTGCGCTCGTGGCGCTCCAGCACGTGCAGCTCAAGGCCTGATTCGCTGCGCAAGGCGCCGATGTCGGCGACGTTCGCCTGATGGTTGTGCAACACCTGGAACAACGGCGTATGGCTGAGGCTGCGCTCGACTTGCAGGCCTTCGACCAAACGCTCGAACGGCAAATCCTGGTGGCTCTGGGCAGCGCGGGTGGTTTCGCGGATATCGGCCAGCAATTGGGCGACGGACATCTGCGGGTCGAGCTCGGTGCGCAACACCTGGGTGTTGACGAATACGCCAATCAGCCCCTCGACTTCTTCGCGATTGCGGTTGGCGACCGGCACCCCGACACGGATGTCCTGCAGGCCACTGTAATGTTGCAAAAGCAGCTTGAAACCGGCCAACAGCACACTGAACAAGGTGACCCCTTGCTGACGCGCCAGGCCCGCCAGGCGCTCGCTCAGGCCCTGTGGCACCGCGATGGGCAGGCGCTGGCCCTGGCGGCTGGCATGCAGCGGGCGCGGGTAGTCGGCAGGCAACTGCAATACCGGGTGCTGGTCGCCCAGCTTGGCCTGCCAGTAAGCCAGCTGTCGCGCCTGCTCCCCGGCCTCCAGCCAACGCCGCTGCCACAGCGCATAGTCACTGTACTGGATCGGCAACTCAGGCAGCACCGGCACCTGCCCGCGAACCAAGGCGTCGTAGCCGTGGACGAATTCCTGGATGAGCACGTTCATCGACCAGCCGTCGGCGACGATATGGTGCAGGGTCAACAGCAGCACATGCTCCTGTGCCGCCAGCTTCAACAAGCGTACGCGAAACAGCGGGCCCTGCTGGAGGTCGAAGGGCAAACCGGCTTCGTCCCGCACCGCCTGCGCGACGGCGGCGTCGCGGGCCTCGGCGGCCAGCGCCTGAAGGTCGTGTTCTTCAATGACGATGGCCGCTGGCTGCACCACTTGCACCACTTCGTCACCCTGGGTCTGGAACACAGTACGCAGGGCCTGGTGACGCTGCAGTACCTGCTCGAACGCGCGCTGTACCGCCGAGGTGTCCAGCGCCCCTTTCAACACCACCGCACTGGGCAGGTTGTAGGCGGCACCGTGTGGGTCCAGTTGCCACAGAAACCACATGCGCTGCTGGGCATAGGACAGTGCATGGCGATCGTCGACGGCGACGTCCGCAGGGATCGGGAATTGTGAAAAGTCGATACCCTCGCTGGCCAGGGTTTCGAGAAACAGCCGCCGCTTTTCCACCGGCAGCTCAATGAAACGGCGGGCGAGCTTCAGGGACTTCTCAACATTCATCGGGTTTCATCCGTGCACATGGGTTTCGAGTAACAACTCGGCTATCCCTACGAAACGGATGGAACACCGGGAAAATTAACCCGTCACGGCCACCGGCAAAGGCAGGCTCAGCGGGGGCCTGGGGTTCGCCATGACAGACGGTTTTCCGGTTTGCCTGCCCTCGCGCGTTATAAGGGTACCGGCGGGATTTTCCTCATACCGCGAGGGATCGACGCGCAAGCCACCCAAACCACAAGGCACCGGCCCCTATGTCCAAAAAGTCACGCTCGAAACTCTGGTTCCTGGTTCACAGCTGGCTGGCCCTGCCCATCTGGTTCTTCGTGCTGATCGTCTGCTTCACCGGCACCCTGGCAGTGGTCAGCCAGGAACTGGTGTGGCTGGCCAAACCGGAGATACGCGCGGCGAAGCCGAGCGATGATGCGCCACTGCTGACTTACGACCAGGTGCTCAAGGCCCTGCGTGAAGCCCGCCCCGATCTGGATGTGCAATACATCATGCGCCCGGACGAGTCGCACTTCGCGCTGCAGGTGCAGGTGGTGCAACCGGACAACACCACCCAGAACCTCTACGTGAACCCCTATACAGGCAAGATCCAGGGCATCAGCCCTTCCTTCGACTTCCGCCAGTTCACTCGCGCCTTGCATGGCTGGTGGCTGGTACCTTTCGGCAACGGCTACCCGTGGGGGTGGTACCTGGTCTCGCTGCTGGGCTTGCCGATGCTTGCCTCGCTGGTCACCGGCCTGGTCGTCTACAAGCGCTTCTGGAAAGGCTTTCTGAAACCTACCCTGCGCTTTCGCCAAGGTGCCCGCATCTTCTGGGGTGACTTCCATCGCCTGAGCGGTATCTGGTCGATCTGGTTCATTGCCGTGATCGCGATCACCGGCACCTGGTTCCTGATCCAGGCGTTGCTGGCCGACAACCACATCTCGATCTCAAGCCGCGACGTCCCCGCCGTGGTGGCCCGCGAGGACGTACCGCTGCTGCAGGCTGGCGAAGCGCCCCGGCTGGTCAGCCTGGAGCATGCCATCGAAACGGTGAAGGCGCAGATCCCCGGCTTCGAGGCATCCTTCGTGCGCCTGCCCGGCAATGCCTATGACACCTTCAACATCCGCGGCCGCGGCTGGTACCCGCTGATGTTCCAGAGCGCCAGCATCAACCCGTACACAGGCGTGGTCGCCACCTCGCACACCCTGGATGATCGCACGTCGCTGGAGTTCGTCACCGAATCCATGCGCCCGTTGCACACAGGCGACTTCGGCGGACTGTGGGTCAAGATGATCTGGTTCGTTTTTGGCCTGGTGCTGACCTTGATGGTGCTCAGCGGCCTGTTGATCTGGAGCAAGCGCACCGCACAGGCCACTGCAGCCGCACTGAAACGCAAGCCGCGCAGCGCACCAACGGCCAATGCCGCGCAAGACGCCCACCTGCCGGAGACCGCCCGATGAGCCGAGCCACCACCACCGAGGCACCTTCGGCCTCACGCCGCCTGTGGCTGAAATGGCGCTTTCACCTGAACATCCTGCTGATACTCATCCCCTTGGGGTTCATGCCCAGGTATTTTGCCGACCAGGCGTTGTTCAAAGGTGAAGCCGGGCTGGGTGAGCGTGAGGCGGGTGTGGTCGCAGTGGGCCCATGGAGCCTGCGCCTGGCCGAATTCCGTGCGTCGGCGCCCCGCCAGGAAGGCCCGGCCGGGTATTTCAAGAGTTTCAGTGCGGCGCTGTGCAACCACTGTATCGGCGAAGTGAAGGCCACCTACCTGCGGGTGGGTAAGCCACGCAGCCTGCGCACGGCCGGGAGCATCTTCTTCGGTTCACCCTACAGCATGGGCGCTTCCGTCCCGGTTCCGGCCAAGACCCGTCCCAACGCTGAATTATGGATCACCATGGAAGGCTGGGATGGCAGCGTGCACCAGGCTTCGATTCCCCTCAGCCAGGCCTCGCCGGCGACAGTTGCCTGGCTGCAGGCGCAGGTTGGCAGCCGCTAGACAACCCGGCGGCGCCCCCTGATCGGGTCAAGCGTTGCCAGCGGCGCTTTCCTTGCCCGCGTCCGTGGGGGCGCTTTCAGTGGGCGTGAAGACCATCACTTCCAGTACATCGGAATGGAACTCACGGCGGTACAGGATCAATACCACGCCCACACTCACCACCATGAATAGCCAAGGGCTGATGAACCAGGTCAGCATGGCCATGCCGAAGTAATACGAGCGCAGGCCGAAGTTGAACTGGTTGGCGGCCAGTGACAGCACCCGCGCCGCGCGGGAGGCGAACGCCTTGCGCTCCAGCTCATTGACCAGCCGTTCGCCGATCATCGGCGCCGACCCCACCAGCACGGCGGCAAAGTTGTATTGGCGCATGCACCAGCTGAACGTGAAGAAGGCATAGACAAATACCATGGCCAGGCACAGCAGCTTGATCTCCGACATGCCCTGGGATGTTTGCTGAACCAGCGGCAGGTCGGCCAGCAACGACAGTGCCCGGTCGGAGGCACCGAGCACGGTGAGGATGCCAGCCAGAATGATCAGCGTGCTGGAGGCAAAGAACGAAGCGTTGCGCTCCAAGTTACCGATCACGCTGGCATCGGCGATGCGGTTGTCGCGCAGCAGCATGCGGCGCATCCAGTCTTCGCGGTACAAGTGCAGCACACTGGCCAGGCACGCGGTGTCGCGCCCCTTCCAGATCGCATAGCGGGTATAGCCACCCCAGCACAGGGCGAACCAGGCGATGGCCAGCAGGTTGTTGAGGTTGCTTTGGATGAAGTTCATGCAGGGTTACCGAAAGGGCCATGTGCCTAAAGGATAGGGACCGGATTTCGACGCTGGCAAGCGGCAAAAGGCACACCTGCACACTGAAAAATGCATTACCTGCTGCGAAGCGGCCGAAACAGGCAAACAGCAAAAAGCCCCGCATCCTTTCGGAGACGGGGCTCTCTTGTTTTCACCCTTGGCGGGCACCCTTCGGCTTGTGGCCGGTGCCGCCCTCAGGCTTCGACTTGTCCGGTCAGGCCAGCGCCTCGCGCGGCTTGCCGAGCATGCGGTCGCAGGCCACGGCACCCACCAGGGTCACCACCGAAGGTACCAGCCAGGCCATGCCGGCATCACTCAATGGCAGGTGCGCCATGAGGTCTGGCAACACGTGGGCAAGGCTGCTGCCCTTGATCGCATCGACCATGCCGAACAACAGCGACACCAGCATCACCGGTGCCAGGATGCGCGTTGGCGAGTTCCACAGGTCTTTCACGAAGCTCAGGCCAACCACCACGATGCACGGAGGATAGATGGCGGTGAGCACCGGGATCGAGAACATGATCAGCTTGGTCAGGCCAAGGTTGGAAATCAGCAGCGAGAAGCCGGCGAGGATCACCACCAGCGCGCGGTACGACAGCGGCAGGATCTGGCTGAAGTACTCGGCGCAGGCACAGGTCAGGCCAACCGCGGTCACCAGGCAGGCCAGTGCGATCAGCACGGCCAGGAAGCCGCTGCCCAGGGAACCGAAGGTGTGCTGTACGTAGGCATGCAGCACCGCCGCACCGTTGGTGGCGTCCGCCGCGATGTCGTGGCTGGTGGCACCCAGGCGGAACAGGCTGATGTAAACCAGGGCCAGGCCGACACCGGCGATCAGGCCGGCGATGATGGCGTAGCGGGTAATCAGCCTCGGCGACTCGACACCGCGCGAGCGAATGGCATTGACAATGACGATACCGAACACCAGGGCACCCAGGGTATCCATGGTCAGGTAGCCATCGGAGAAGCCCTTGGAGAACGCAGCGGCGGCATAGGCAGGCTGTGCGTCACCGATGGTACCGGCGGGCAAGGCGAAGGCAGCGATGCCCAGTACGGCCAGGGCAATGATCTTCAACGGTGCCAGGAAGCGGCCCACGGTGTCGAGCAACTTGCCAGGGTACATGGACACGGCCAGCACGACGATGAAGTACACCAGGCTGTAGATGAACAGCGCCAGCGGGCTTTCACCGGTCAGCGGTGCAACGCCCACTTCGAACGACACGGTCGCGGTACGCGGGGTGGCGAACAGTGGGCCTACCGACAGGTAGCACACAGCAGCCAGCAAGCCACCGAAGAACTTGCCGATCGGGCTGCTCAGGGCATCCATGCCGCCACCGACCTTGGCCAGGGCGACCACGGTGATGACCGGCAGGCCGACGGCAGTCACCAGGAAGCCCAGTGCAGCCATCCATACATGCGGGCCAGACTGCAGGCCGACGATAGGCGGGAAGATGATATTGCCTGCACCCACGAAAAGCGCAAACGTCATAAAGCCAAGCGCCAGGATATCCTGGCCTTTGAGAACTTTCATTTAAGGTAGTACCACACTGCTGAAATCGGGATTCGAGAGGGGATTTCCCTTTGGGTAAGGGGAAATGCTGCCCGGCTTGATAGGCCAGACCCGTTTAGCGTGTCGTTCCCTTTTGGGGCACGGGCACAGAGTGAACGCGTAATGTAACTGTTTTGTCAGTCAAACGCACTGGCACAGTGCTGCTTGTCCGATGTGCGTACATGTTTGTCGTCTGCGCGACCGAGGACAGCAGGCATTATCCTCGGATTGAAACATTCGTCTGCGTGAAAATTCCTATTAAACCTGTCGAAGAATCTCTATCGCCAGCACCGGCCTCTTCGCGGGTAAACCCGCTCCTACGAACCCCACATACGACAAAGGCCACCCGAAGGTGGCCTCTGTGCGCGTGGGGGGTGTAGCAGTATTACTTCTTGGCTTCCCAGCCAGTCAGCTCGGCCAGGGCCTTGCCGATGTCAGCCAGCGAACGCACGGTTTTCACACCCGCGTCCTGCAGGGCGGCGAACTTCTCGTCCGCAGTACCCTTGCCACCGGAGATGATGGCGCCAGCGTGGCCCATGCGCTTGCCCGCCGGTGCGGTAACACCGGCGATGTAGGAAACGACAGGCTTGGTCACGTGGGCCTTGATGTAGGCCGCGGCTTCTTCTTCAGCCGAACCGCCGATCTCACCGATCATCACGATCGCTTCGGTCTTCGGGTCTTCCTGGAACAGCTTCAGGATGTCGATGAAGTTGGAGCCCGGAATCGGGTCACCGCCGATGCCGACGCAGGTCGACTGGCCGAAGCCGGCGTCGGTGGTCTGCTTCACAGCTTCGTAGGTCAGGGTGCCGGAACGCGAAACGATACCGACCTTGCCTGGCAAGTGGATGTGGCCTGGCATGATGCCGATCTTGCACTCGCCCGGGGTGATGACACCTGGGCAGTTAGGGCCGATCAGGGTCACGCCCAGCTCGTCGCACTTGACCTTGGCATCCAGCATGTCCAGGGTAGGAATGCCTTCGGTGATGCAGACGATCAGCTTGATGCCGCCAAAGGCAGCTTCCAGGATCGAGTCTTTGCAGAACGGAGCCGGTACATAGATGACCGAAGCGTCAGCGCCGGTCGCTTCCACGGCTTCCTTGACGGTGTTGAACACCGGCAGGCCCAGGTGGGTGGTGCCACCCTTGCCTGGGGTTACGCCGCCGACCATCTTGGTGCCGTAGGCAATGGCCTGTTCGGAGTGGAAAGTACCCTGCGAGCCGGTGAAGCCCTGGCAGATGACTTTGGTATCTTTATTGATCAGGACGCTCATTACTTGCCCTCCGCAGCTTTGACAACTTGTTGAGCAGCGTCGGTCAGGCTGGTTGCCGCAATGATGTTCAAACCGCTTTCTGCCAGTACTTTAGCGCCCAGTTCGGCGTTGTTGCCTTCGAGGCGAACGACGACCGGAACTTTAACGCCGACTTCTTTCACTGCACCAATGATGCCTTCGGCAATCATGTCGCAGCGAACGATGCCGCCGAAGATGTTGACCAGAACGGCCGCGACATTGCTGTCGGACAGAATGATCTTGAACGCTTCGGTAACGCGCTCTTTGGTAGCACCACCGCCAACGTCGAGGAAGTTGGCCGGCTTGCCGCCGTGCAGGTTGACGATGTCCATGGTACCCATGGCCAGGCCGGCACCGTTGACCATGCAGCCGATGTTGCCTTCAAGGGCAACGTAGTTCAGTTCGAACTTGGCAGCGTGGGCTTCACGGGCGTCGTCCTGCGACGGGTCGTGGAAGGTTTTCAGCTTCGGCTGACGGTACATGGCGTTGGCGTCGATGTTGATCTTGGCATCGAGGCAGTGCAGGTCGCCATCGGCCTTGATCACCAGCGGGTTCACTTCCAGCAGCGCCAGGTCATGATCCTTGAACAGCTTGGCCAGGCCAACGAAGATCTTGGCAAACTGTTGAACTTGCTTGCCTTCCAGGCCCAGCTGGAAAGCCAGCTCGCGACCCTGGAACGGCTGAGCGCCGACCAGTGGGTCGATGGTGGCCTTGAGGATTTTCTCAGGCGTTTCGTGAGCGACTTTCTCGATGTCCACGCCACCTTCGGTGGAAGCCATGAACACGATACGGCGGCTCGAACGATCGACTACAGCGCCCAGGTACAGCTCTTTGGCGATGTCAGTGCAGGATTCGACCAGAATCTTGGAGACGGGTTGACCGTTGGCATCGGTCTGGTAGGTAACCAGATTCTTGCCCAACCACTGTGCAGCGAACGCCTTGGCGTCTTCCTTGCTGCGAACCAGCTTTACGCCGCCCGCTTTACCGCGACCACCCGCGTGAACCTGGGCTTTTACAACCCACTCGTTCCCGCCGATCTTGTCGCAGGCTTCTGCAGCTTGCTCAGGGGTGTCGACTGCGAAACCCTTGGAAACTGGCAGGCCGTACTCAGCGAACAGCTGCTTACCCTGATACTCGTGAAGATTCATGCTTTTTACCGTCTTCGTTAGGTACTGCGCTTCGGCGCTGCGCCATCAGTGGCGCCGCACCACCTGTGACCGTTGACCCCGGGTTTCCCGTGTGATCCGGTCCGGCGGACTTTCCGCGGTGAGTCATGCACGCAAGACTCACGACGGGCAGCCCGCCGTGGTTTCTTATAATTAACGCTTCTTACGGTTGGCCACGTGAATGGCGCCGCCATTCACCGCCAGCGCTGCTTCATGCAACGCTTCGGACAGGGTTGGATGGCTGAAGACCATCATGCCCAGATCCTCGGCACTGGTGCCGAATTCCATTGCGATTGCGCCCTGCTGCACCAGTTCGGCAGCCGATGGGCCAATCACGTGAACACCCAGAACGCGGTCGGTCTTGGCATCGGCGATGACCTTGACGAAACCACCGGTGTCGTTGGCAGCCATCGCACGGCCGCTGGCCGCGAACGGGAAGGTGCCCACGTTAACCTCAACGCCCTCGGCCTTCAAGGCCTGTTCGGTCTTGCCGACCCACGCGATTTCCGGGTGGGTGTAGATGACCGATGGGATCAGGTCGTAGTTCATCTGGGCCTTGTGGCCCTTGATGCGCTCGACGACCATGATGCCCTCTTCCGAAGCCTTGTGGGCCAGCATCATGCCGCGTACCACGTCACCGATGGCGTACACGCCCGGAACGCTGGTGGCGCAGTAATCGTCGACGAAGATGTAGCCACGCTCGTCGATGGTCACGCCGCTGTCGGAAGCCAGCAGATCGGTAGTCACCGGGCGACGGCCGACTGCAACAATCAGCTTGTCGAAGGTGATCTTCTGCTCGCCTTCGGCGTTGGTGTAGGTCACTTCGACTTCATTGCCGTTGACTTTCGAGCCGGTGACGCGAGCGCCCAGCTTGATGTCCAGGCCTTGCTTGGTCAGGGTCTTCTGGGCTTCTTTCGACACGGCGGTGTCGGCAGCCATCAGGAAGGTGTCCAGGGCTTCCAGGACGGTCACTTCAGCACCCAGGCGAGCCCATACCGAGCCCAGCTCCAGGCCGATCACGCCTGCACCGATAACGCCCAGGCGCTTCGGTACGGCCTGGAATTCCAGGGCGCCGGTGGAGTCGACGATGACGTTCTGGTCGACCGGGGCCGGCGGAATGTCGATCGGGCGCGAGCCGGAAGCCAGGATCACGTTCTCGGCTTCGATGATTTCGGTGGTGCCGTCAGCCTTGGTGACTTCGACTTTCTTGCCGGCCAGCAGCTTGCCGTGGCCCTGGATCGAAGTGACGCCGTTGGCCTTGAACAGGGTGGCAACGCCACCGGTCAGGTTCTTGACGATGCCCGCCTTGCGGCCAACCATCGCGGCCACGTCCATCTTCACTTCGCCAGTGGAGATACCGTGGACGTTGAAGCTCTCTTTGGCTTCCTTGTATTTCCAGGAGCTGTCCAGCAGCGCCTTGGATGGAATGCAACCTACGTTCAGGCAGGTGCCGCCCAGGGCCAGCTTGCCCTCGGCGTCGGTGTACTTCTCGATACAGGCAGTCTTCAGACCAAGTTGTGCGGCCTTGATGGCAGCCACATAGCCGCCTGGGCCTGCACCGATTACCACTACGTCGAATTTCTGGGTCATAAAAGATTCCTTATCAGCTACAAGCTACAAGCCGCGAACCGCGCGGCATGGCTTCTCGCGAAGCCAGGCCCGGCACGGTACGCAGCCAGAGGGTTAGATGTCCAGCAGCAGGCGAGACGGATCTTCCAGCAGGTTCTTGATAGTGACCAGGAAGGTTACCGCTTCCTTGCCGTCGATCAGGCGGTGATCGTACGACAGCGCCAGGTACATCATCGGGCGAATCACGACCTGGCCATTGATGGCCATCGGGCGCTGGATGATGTTGTGCATGCCGAGAATGGCAGCCTGCGGCGGGTTGACGATCGGGGTCGACATCATCGAACCGAAGGTGCCACCGTTGGTGATGGTGAAGGTACCACCGGTCATCTCTTCGATGGACAGTTTGCCGTCACGGGCCTTCTTGCCGAAGGTAGCGATGCCGTTCTCGATTTCAGCCAGGCTCATCGACTCGGCGTTACGCAGCACCGGCACCACCAGGCCACGGTCGCTGGACACGGCAACACCGACGTCGGCGAAGCCGTGGTAGACGATGTCGTTGCCGTCGATCGAGGCGTTGACAGCCGGGAAGCGTTTCAGCGCTTCGGTAGCAGCCTTGACGAAGAACGACATGAAGCCCAGGCGCACGCCATTGTGGGTCTTCTCGAACAGGTCCTTGTACTTCGAACGCAGGGCCATGACTTCGGTCATGTCCACTTCGTTGAAGGTGGTCAGCATCGCCATGTTCGACTGGGCTTCGACCAGACGCTCGGCGATCTTGGCACGCAGGCGGGTCATCGGCACGCGCTTCTCGGTACGGTCGCCAGCGGCGACGACAACCGGGGCAGCGGCAGCAGCGGCAGGCTTGGCAGCCGGTGCAGCGGCAGGAGCCGACTTCTTGTTGGCAACAGCAGCAACCACGTCTTCCTTGGTGACGCGACCGCCTTTACCGGTGCCTGCCACGGTAGCCAGGTCGATGCCGTTTTCTTCAGCCAGCTTGCGCGCAGCCGGGGCAGCGATCGGGTCATCTTCGCCGGCGTCAGCGCTGGCAGCGGCCGGAGCCGCTGCTGGTGCGGCGGCCGCGGCAGGCGCGGCGGCAGCACCGCCTTCAACGATCGAACCCAGCAATTCGTCGGACAGGACGGTGTCGCCCTCGCCCTTGACGATGTCGCCCAGCACGCCATCGGCAGTCGCCAGTACTTCCAGGACAACCTTGTCAGTCTCGATGTCGACGATCAGCTCGTCACGCTTGACGGCTTCGCCCGGCTTCTTGTGCCAGGTGGCAACGGTGCCATCGGCAACCGATTCCGGGAAGGTTGGGGCTTTGATCTCGATAGCCATTATCTGTGTTTCCTTAAATTCGGTTTCAGGTGCGCGAAGGCGTTAGACAGTGAAGGCGTCTTGCAGCAGTTTTTCCTGCTGTTCGGCGTGCTTCGAAGCGTAACCACAGGCTGGCGCGGCAGAAGCGTCGCGACCGGCGTATTCCAGGACCAGTGCCTTGTTGTGGCGGCCCAGGATACGGCGCATGTGGTGCTGGCTGCTGTACCAGGCACCCTGGTTCATCGGCTCTTCCTGACACCAGACCGCATGCTTGAGGTTGGTGTAAGGGGCGAGGATTTCGACCAGATCGTCCTCAGGGAACGGATACAGCTGCTCGATACGCAGGATGGCGATGTCTTCGCGGCCTTCGGCACGGCGTTTTTCCAGCAGGTCGTAGTAGACCTTGCCGCTGCACAGCACCAGACGCTCGACCTTGGCCGGATCGATTGCGTCGATTTCCGGGATCACGGTCTGGAACGAGCCTTCTGCCAGGTCTTCCAGGGTCGAGATGGCCAGCTTGTGGCGCAGCAGCGACTTCGGCGTCAGGACGACCAGCGGCTTGCGCAGCGGGCGAATGACCTGGCGACGCAGCAGGTGGTAAATCTGTGCCGGCGTCGTCGGTACGCAGACCTGGATGTTGTGCTCGGCGCACAGCTGCAGGTAACGCTCCAGACGCGCGGAGGAGTGCTCCGGCCCCTGCCCTTCATAGCCGTGTGGCAGCAGCATGGTCAGGCCACACAGGCGGCCCCACTTGTGCTCACCACTGGTGATGAACTGGTCGATCACCACTTGCGCACCGTTGGCGAAGTCGCCGAACTGGGCTTCCCAGATCACCAGCGCGTTCGGCATGGTGGTGGAGTAGCCGTATTCGAAGGCCAGTACCGCTTCCTCGGACAGGAACGAATCGTACAGATCGAAACGTGGCTGGCCAGGGAACAGGTTCTGCAACGGAATGTAGGTGCTGGCGTCCTTCTGGTTGTGCAGCACCGCGTGACGGTGCGAGAAGGTGCCACGGCCGATGTCCTGGCCGGTCATGCGGATCGGGTGACCTTCGAACTGCAGGGTGGCGTAAGCCATGGTCTCTGCATAACCCCAGTTGATCGGCAAGCCACCGGCCTGCATCTTCTGACGGTCTTCGTAGATCTTCGACACCTGACGCTGGACCACGAAACCTTCCGGCAGCTCGAGCAGCTTGGCCGACAGATCCTGCAGGGTCTTGAGGTCGAAACGGGTGTCGTGACGCGCGGTCCAGGCATGGCCCAGGTACGGACGCCAGTCGACGAACAGCTCGCGGTTCGGCTCCTTGACCAGGCTTTTCACCACGTGCAGGCCATTGTCCAGCGCGTTGCGGTACTCGTCGATCTTGGCCTGAGCGCGCTCGGCGTCGATGCGACCGGCCTGGATCAGCTGCTCGGCATACAGCTCACGGGTAGTGCGCTGCTTGCTGATTTGCTGGTACATCAGCGGCTGGGTGCCGTTCGGCTCGTCAGCCTCGTTGTGGCCACGGCGACGGTAGCAGACCAGGTCGATGACCACGTCACGCTTGAACTGCATGCGGTAGTCGATGGCCAGCTGGGTGACGAACAGCACGGCTTCCGGGTCATCGCCGTTCACGTGCAGGATCGGTGCCTGGATCATCTTGGCAACGTCGGTCGCGTACTCGGTGGAGCGCGCATCCAGTGGGTTGCTGATGGTGAAACCAACCTGGTTGTTGATCACGATGTGCACGGTACCGCCGGTCTTGAAACCGCGGGTCTGCGACATCTGGAAGGTTTCCATGACCACGCCCTGGCCAGCGAACGCAGCGTCGCCGTGGATCGAGATCGGCAGCACCTTGTCGCCAACGGTGTCGTTGCGGCGGTCCTGACGGGCGCGCACCGAACCCTCGACCACCGGCGAAACGATTTCCAGGTGGGACGGGTTGAACGCCATGGCCAGGTGCACTTCGCCACCCGGGGTCATCACGTTCGAGGAGAAGCCCTGGTGATACTTCACGTCACCGGAGCCCAGCTCGTTCATCTTCTTGCCTTCGAACTCGTCGAACAGCTCGCGCGGGTTCTTGCCGAAGGTGTTCACCAGCACGTTCAGGCGGCCACGGTGGGCCATGCCGATCACGACCTCCTTGGCGCCGTAAGAGCCGGAACGCTGGATCATTTCATCCAGCATCGGAATCAGGCTCTCGCCGCCTTCAAGGCCGAAACGCTTGGTGCCCGGGTACTTGGTGCCCAGGTACTTTTCCAGGCCCTCACCGGCGGTCACGCGCTCGAGCAGGTGGGCCTGCACGTCAGCGGAAAACTCCGGACGGCCGCGCACGCTTTCCAGGCGCTGCTGGAACCAGCTGCGCTGCTCGGAATCGACGATGTGGGTGAATTCGGCGCCAATGGTGCGACAATATGTCTTCTGGAGTGCATCGAAGATGTCGCGTAGGCTCGCCTCCTCTTTGCCGATGAACAGGTCGCCGGCACGGAAGGTCGTATCAAGATCGGCATTGGTCAAGCCGTAGTGATTGATCGACAGGTCTACGGGCGCAGGGCGCTGCCACAACCCCAACGGGTCGAGCTTGGCAGCCTGATGGCCGCGCATACGATAGGCCTGGATCAGTCGCAGAACTTCAACCTGCTTCTTCTCGTGTTCACTGCTCACGCTCCCGGCGGAAACCGGTTGAGCGCGGCGCTGGTTCTTTGCCAGCAGTACGAAATGGTCGCGGATTGTCGAGTGCGATACATCAGTAGCGGTGCTGCCGTCGGCTGGCAACTTCTGGAAGTAAGTGCGCCACTCTTCTGGCACAGCGTTAGGGTCGTGCAGGTAGAGCTCGTAGAGCTCTTCCACATATGCAGCGTTACCACCTGAAAGGTGGGCGCTATCCCACATGCGCTGCATCACGCTTTCTTGCATGCTTGGTCACCCTCGATTAGGGGACTGATCGGCGAGAGCCACAGCAAACCTGGAAAAGTCCGAAAACAGCGACTGAACCACGCCACCTGGATCCTGCTGATTTTCCGGGTACCAGCCCGGAAAGCCCCTGCTGGTCTCATATCTTCATAGGTAATGAACGCGGGCTTTGTGGGCCCTTGTTCGGGTTTTACCTCAGTGCGGGCTCACCACCCGCACCTCGGCTTACTGCAGGTACAACGCTTTGTATCAGGTGCCGCTTTGCAGCAGCATGTTACGTACGTGACCGATTGCCTTGGTCGGGTTCAGACCTTTCGGGCAAACGTTTACGCAGTTCATGATCCCGCGGCAGCGGAATACGCTGAACGGGTCATCCAGGGACGCCAGGCGCTCCTGAGTCTTGGTATCGCGGCTGTCGGCAAGGAAGCGGTAGGCTTGCAGCAAGGCTGCCGGGCCCAGGAACTTGTCCGGGTTCCACCAGAACGACGGGCAGGAAGTCGAGCAGCACGCGCACAGGATGCACTCGTACAGGCCGTCCAGCTTGTCACGGTCTTCCGGCGACTGCAGGCGCTCGATGGCCGGGGCCGGGGTGTCGTTCTGCAGGAACGGCTTCACCTTCTCGTACTGCTTGTAGAAGATGCTCATATCGACCACCAGGTCACGAATGACCGGCAGGCCTGGCAGAGGACGCAGAACCAGCTTGCCGCCCTTCACGACCGCCGACAGCGGGGTGATGCAGGCCAGGCCGTTCTTGCCGTTCATGTTCATGCCATCGGAACCGCAAACGCCTTCACGGCAGGAGCGACGGTACGAGAAACCCTCGTCCTTTTCCTTGATCAGTGCCAATACATCCAGCACCATCAGGTCCTTGCCGCCGGTATCGACGTCGAACGACTCCATTTTTGGCGCCGAGTCGGTGTCCGGGTTGTAACGATAAACTTCGACTTTCAACATAGCAGCCACCCTTAGTAAGTCCGGACTTTTGGTTCGAAGGCTGGAACAGTCTTCGGCGCAAAGTTGACGCCGCGCTTGGCAACGCGCTTCTCACCCGGGTAGTACAGGGTGTGGCACAGCCAGTTTTCGTCGTCACGGTCTTCGAAGTCTTCACGGGCGTGAGCGCCGCGGGACTCTTTACGGGCTTCCGCCGCGATGGCGGTAGCTTCGGCAACTTCCAGCAGGTTCTGCAGCTCCAGCGCTTCGATACGCGCGGTGTTGAAGGCCTGGGACTTGTCGTTGATCTTGACGTTGGCGATACGGTCACGCAGACCGGCCAGTTGCTCGATACCCTTCTGCATGTATTCGCCAGTACGGAATACACCGAAGTAGTTCTGCATGCAGCTCTGCAGCTCGCGCTTCAGGCTGGCAACGTCTTCACCGCTGGTACGCTCGTTGAGCTTGTTCAGGCGGTTCAGGGCAACATCGACGTCGGTGTCGCTGGCGTCGCGGTATTCCACGCCCTCGCTCAGCGCCTTCTCCAGGTGCAGGCCGGCAGCACGGCCGAACACCACCAGGTCGAGCAGCGAGTTGCCGCCCAGGCGGTTGGCACCGTGAACCGATACGCACGCCACTTCACCTACGGCGAACAGGCCCGGGATGATGTGATCCTGACCGTCGGCGTCCATGGTGATGGCCTGGCCATGGATGTTGGTGGCAACGCCGCCCATCATGTAGTGGCAGGTTGGAACCACCGGCACCGGCGCGACCACAGGGTCGACGTGGGCGAAGGTCTTGGACAGTTCGCAGATACCTGGCAGGCGGCTGTGCAGCACTTCCTCGCCCAGGTGGTCCAGCTTCAGCAGTACGTGGTCCTTGTTCGGGCCCACGCCGTTGCCGGCGATGATTTCCTTGACCATGGAACGGGCAACCACGTCGCGGCCGGCCAGGTCTTTGGCGTTCGGCGCGTAACGCTCCATGAAGCGCTCGCCGTGGGCGTTGATCAGGTAGCCACCTTCACCGCGGCAACCTTCGGTGACCAGTACACCGGCGCCGGCGATACCGGTCGGGTGGAACTGCCACATCTCGATGTCCTGCACCGGCACGCCTGCACGCAGGGCCATGCCGATACCGTCACCGGTATTGATCAGGGCGTTGGTGGTGGACGCGTAGATACGGCCTGCACCGCCAGTGGCCAGTACGGTGGCCTTGGACTTGATGTACAGGGTTTCGCCGGTTTCGATGCAGATGGCGATCACACCCACGAATGCGCCGTCCTGGTTCTTCACCAGGTCAACTGCGTAGTACTCGTTGAGGAACGTGGTGCCCGCTTTCAGGTTGCCCTGGTACAGGGTGTGCAGCAGCGCGTGACCGGTACGGTCCGAAGCGGCACAGGTACGGGCGGCCTGGCCACCTTTACCGAAGTCCTTGGACTGACCACCGAACGGGCGCTGATAGATGCGGCCGGTTTCAGTGCGCGAGAACGGCAGACCCATGTGGTCCAGTTCGAAGACCGCAGCCGGGCCTTCCTGACACATGTATTCGATAGCGTCCTGGTCACCGATGTAGTCGGAACCCTTGACGGTATCGTACATGTGCCAGCGCCAGTCGTCGTTCGGGTCGGCCGAAGCGATGGCGCAAGTGATGCCGCCCTGGGCGGATACGGTGTGCGAACGGGTCGGGAAGACCTTGGTGACTACGGCAGTCTTGTGGCCGCCTTGAGCCAGTTGCAGCGCTGCGCGCATGCCGGCGCCGCCGCCACCGATGATGATGGCGTCGAAGGAAATGGTTGGAATGCTAGCCATGGATCAGATACCCCAGAGAATCTGCACACCCCAGACGAAGTAAGCGAACATCGCAACGCCGCATACCGCCTGGAACAGGAAACGAATCGCAGTTGCCGACTTGCCGAACGACATAGGCGTCAGGTAGTCGGTTGCAATGGTCCACATGCCGACCCAGGCGTGAGCGCCCAGGGCAACGAGGGCCAGCAGACTGAAGATCCGCATCGCGTTGTTGGAGAACAGACCATGCCACTGGGTGTAGTCGATGCCTGGGTGGGCGACCACGTAGCCGATCAGGAAGAGGAAGTAAGCCGCGAGAACGACCGCAGAAACGCGCTGCGCCATCCAGTCATAGAGGCCCGAACGCGACAGGTTCGTGACATTGGTTACCATACCCAAACTCCCACCAGAACGATCAGCACCACGGAGATGACGATCACGATTTTCGAGCCCAGCTTGCCGCCTTCCAGCGTCTCACCGATACCCATGTCCATGATCAGGTGACGAACACCTGCCACGAGGTGATAAAGCAGGGCGGACAGCAGACCCCAGGTCACGAACTTGGCCAGCGGGCTGGTCAGACACGCCTTCACCTCACCGAAGCCTTCCTCGGAACCCAGCGACTTGCCCAGTGCATAAAGCATGATGGCAAGGCCGATGAACAGGATGACGCCGGAGATACGGTGCAGGATGGACGTGTACGCAGTGACGGGGAGCTTGATGGTCCTTAGGTCTAGGTTTACAGGTCGTTGGCTTTTCACGGCTTTTTTCACACTGAAGAGCCCCTAGCGAATCAGGGCAAAGTTGTTGGTAAGTGTACTGGTCAGGTACCCACCACCCAGGGAACGGCGACCCCCAGCAGTTCGGGCTTGCAAGCCCCTGGCGGTCGGGTGCCGAGTATAGACAGTTAGGCTGCTTATGACAACGTGACGGGGTAGCCCAAATAGCGCATTGCCTTTAATGAACAAAAGGCGTAAATGGGCGAGAATTTCGGGAAAAATCAGGCTTGAATGCCTGATTCAACAAGCCTTTAGGCAAATTGACATCTGAATTTATCCCTCTATAGTGGTGCGGGCCCTGCGTGGGGGGTCTGTCTGATGATTTCAAGCATTAATAGGAGGCCACATGGCTGACAAAAAAGCGCAGTTGGTCATCGAGGGCGCTGCCCCCGTCGAGCTGCCCATTTTAACCGGCACCGTTGGTCCTGATGTAATCGACGTCCGCGGGTTAGGGGCCACTGGTCACTTCACCTTCGACCCAGGTTTCATGGCGACTGCCTCGTGCGAGTCGAAGATCACCTATATTGACGGCGACAAAGGTATCCTGCTGCACCGCGGCTACCCGATCGAGCAACTCGCCGAACAGTCCGACTACCTCGAAACCTGCTACCTGCTGCTCAACGGCGAACTGCCGAATGCCGAGCAGAAGGCCCAGTTCGTCAGCACCGTCAAGAACCACACCATGGTTCACGAGCAGCTGAAGTCCTTCTTCAACGGCTTCCGCCGCGACGCTCACCCGATGGCGGTGATGTGCGGCGTAGTCGGCGCGCTGTCGGCGTTCTATCACGACTCCCTGGACATCAATAACCCGCAACACCGCGAAATCTCCGCGGTGCGCCTGGTCGCCAAGATGCCGACCCTGGCTGCGATGGTTTACAAGTACTCCATGGGCCAGCCGATGATGTATCCGCGCAACGACCTGTCGTACGCGGAAAACTTCCTGCACATGATGTTCAACACCCCGTGCGAGATCAAACCGATCAGCCCGGTGCTGGCCAAGGCAATGGACCGGATCTTCATCCTCCACGCCGACCACGAGCAGAACGCCTCCACCTCCACCGTTCGTCTGGCCGGCTCGTCGGGTGCTAACCCGTTCGCCTGTATCGCCGCCGGTATCGCCGCACTGTGGGGCCCGGCCCACGGCGGTGCGAACGAAGCCGTACTGACCATGCTGGATGAAATCGGCGATGTTTCGAACATCGACAAATTCATCGCCAAGGCCAAGGACAAGAACGACCCGTTCAAGCTGATGGGCTTCGGTCACCGCGTGTACAAGAACCGCGACCCGCGCGCCACCGTGATGAAGCAGACCTGCGACGAAGTCCTGCGCGAGCTGGGCATCAAGAACGACCCGCAGCTGGAACTGGCCATGCGCCTGGAAGAGATCGCCCTGACCGATCCTTACTTCATCGAGCGTTCGCTGTACCCGAACGTCGACTTCTACTCGGGGATCATCCTCAAGGCGATCGGCATTCCGACCAGCATGTTCACCGTGATCTTCGCCCTGGCACGTACCGTGGGCTGGATCTCGCACTGGAAAGAAATGCTCTCCAGCCCGTACAAGATCGGCCGTCCGCGCCAGCTGTACACCGGTGAGCAGAAGCGCGACATCGTTGACCTGAAAGACCGCAAGTAAGCTGCAGTAGCCGAACGCAAGAAGGCTGCCCTCGGGCAGCCTTTTTTATTTGTCCTGTACCGGCCTCTTCGCGGGCTTGCCCGCCCCCACAGGTACTGNCGAAGAGGCCGGCACAGACACCACAAAACCTCAGTTTTTCTCCGCCCGCTCGCGCAGCCCTTTCAGGGTATTGAACGGCGCATCCACCACGAACTTGTTGGCCACCATCGCCGGCACGCTACCACCTGGCTCGGTGTGCACCTGGTAGGTCACTTCAGTGCTGTCACCCTTGGGCACCAGCTTCCAGAAGCCTTCGACTTTTGCCACCCGAACAAAACCCTTCTCTTCCGGCAGGTAAGTCGGCTCTTCTTTCAGGTTACGGGTCAGGCTGCCATCCGCCTCCTTGACGGTCGTAATGTGCAGCACGGAATCACGCGGGGTCACCGGCCAAGGCGTATTGAACTGGGTGTAGGTCCAACTTTGGTCGCCCTCGTGCTTGAGCAGCTTCTGCGACTTGCATTCGTGAATCCACGCACAGGCACCGGCCACGTCTTCCTGCAGCGCCTGCACCTTGGCCAGCGGCGCCTTGATCAAGGTAACACCCTGGTAAGCCTTGTACTTGGAACCCGCCACTTCGCTGAGGGATACCTTGATCCCCTCCTCGTCCTTGGCCACTTGCCAGTTCTCGGCCCAGGCCGCCGGTGCCAGCAGAACACCCATGCCACACAGCAGTGCAATACGCTTGAACGATCTCATCATGTTTATCCTTGTTGTCGAAGATCCAGCCTGTCACGCCGCCGTCATCTGCTCCCACCAGCCAAGAATCCTGATTGCCTCGTCACGATCACTGCCGCACACCTCGGCATCCGCCTTGAAGCCACCGCACACCGCCGGCCGTTCGGGCTTGCCGAACAGGTCGCAAAGGTTGGCCGCAGTCAGGTGCAGACAGCGCTCACCCGCCGGCTTGCCATTGGGCATTAGCGGCATCGGAGAAGTGATGGACGGGGCGATGCAGCAGGCACCACAGCCCTCACGGCATTTCATGGCTATTCACCAAAATCAGGACTCCCTGGAACAAAACGGGACGAACGTCCCTGGATAGTAACCGCTCAAACAGTCGTTTGAAATTGCTGGCACGATGAAATCTGCTGTGACCCAGCAGTCAGTACTCGCCTATTGGCGATACTCGAAATCGATGGCAGCGCCCTCCACCTCACGACGGCTATCATTGCGCAGTTGCAGCTGCATTTCGTTGTTGATCAGCCGGCCATTGAGCTGGAACGGGCTGTCATTGGTCTCTGGCTTTTCTGTGAACATGGGCGGCAACAAAGGTTTGCGCCGCTGGATTGGGGAAAGCGTGCCCACATTCGGCTCAAGGTTGTTGACCATCTCGACGGGCAAGCTAAGGTCCAGCCCTGTCTTGGGCAATGGCTTGGCAACCGCTTTGCTGACCGGCTTGTGCGCGGGCTTGGCTGTCGCCTTTTTTGGCACGTGCTTACCCTGAGCCGCCTGAACCTCGTTTGCCGGTTGCGCAGCCAAGGCAGGGGCGACCGGGCAGCAAAACGGCAAAAGGCACACGATCAGAACAAAGCAGCGCAAAACGTTCATGGCAAATGGACAGACTGGCAGGAAAAATGCGTATGCTCCCTGTTCCACAGGCAGCTTGCAAGCCTTACAAAAGCGTAACCGCAGTCTCCCTGCACAACTGCTGCGCCAGCAAACCGAGCGTAATCACAGCCCGCTCGGCCTCTTTATTCCAAGGTATGCCGCAGTTGAGTCGGACACAGTGGTTGAACTGCTCTGTGTTACTGAATATCAGTCCAGGGGCAATGCTGATGCCCTGCTCCAGCGCGCGCACATGCAGCTCCTGGGTATTGACCCGACCCGGCAGGCTCACCCAGAGAATGAAGCCGCCTGTCGGCCGGGTCATCTGGGTACCCTCGGGGAAGTGCTGCTGCACTGCCAGCTGATAGGCACTGAGGTTCTTGCGATATTCCTGGCGTATGTAGCGCAGATGCCGATCGTAGCCGCCATTCTCCAGGTAGGCTGCCACGCCCATCTGCGTCACGCTACAGGCCGAGTGGGTGGTAAACGTCTGCAGGCGCTGAATCTCGTCCTGGTAACGCCCGGCGATCATCCAGCCCACCCGCACCCCAGGGGACAGGGTCTTGGAGAAGCTCGAACAGTAGATCACCCGGTCCAGCCGGTCGAACGCCTTCAGCGCCTTGGTCTTGCCCTGCTCGAACATCAGCTCACCGTAGATGTCATCCTCGATGATCTGGATATCGAAGTCCGAGGCCAGGCGCAGCAATTGCTTTTGCCGCTCTTCGGGAACGGTGCCGCCCAGCGGGTTGCTCAAGCGCGCAGTGAGCACCAGCGCCTTGATCGACCATTGGTTAGCCGCCAGTTGCAAGGCTTCGAGGCTGATACCGGTGGACGGGTCACTGGGGATTTCGATCACTTTCAAACCCAGCAGGTCAGCCAGCTGCAGCAAGCCGTAATAGGTCGGCGACTCGGCGGCGATCAGGTCACCTGGGCGGGTGAGCACCCGCAGCGACATCTGCAGGGCATCGACACACCCATGGGTCACGATCACTTCGCGCGGGTCGACCAGCACGCCGGCATCGCGCATGCGTATGGCAATCTGTCGGCGCAGCGGCTCGAAACCGGGGCTGAACATGTAGCTGAAGGCGCGCGGGCTGTGGAAGCGCGTCACCTTGGCGATTTGCTGATGCAGGGCGCGCACTGGCAGGTAGTCGACATGCGGCACTGCAGCGCCAAACGGGAACACACCATCGCGGCGCGCCTCAGTCAGCACCTGCTGGATGATGCTGGCGCGCGTGACCAGGCCGGGGCGCTCCACCCGGGCGATGTCCGGGGTTTGCGCGGTCAAGGCAGGGGTCTGGTGCACGTAATAGCCAGACTGCGGCCGCGCCCGGATAAGCCCTTGGTCCTCAAGATTGGCATAGGCCTGCAACACCGTGGCATGGCTGACGTTGAGCTGGGCGCTCATCTTGCGCACGGAGGGTACCCGCTCGCCTGGCTGGTAGACGCCGCGACGGATATCATCGGCCAGTTGCTGGGCGATACGCTGGTACAGCAGCAGGTTGGTCATGTCGACATGCTCGTTATTCTTGTACGGGTCACTGACGGTAGAGAATACCGTAACAGTTGCAAAGTGTACTGGGACAGATTGCAACATAGTCGACAATACAACAGCGTGACCGCTATCGAAACGATTAAACCGACATAAAACGGGCCGCAAAGCGGCCCGTTTCGACAAGACTCAGCGCACTGGCGCGAGCCGACCCTTGTCATCGGAGAATACGATCTCCACTCGACGGTTCTGCGCCCTGCCCCGCTCCGAAGCATTGGCCTCGATCGGGTACTGGTCGCCATAGCCCTCAACCTGCAGGCGCTTTTCATCGATGCCCAGGTCCACAAGCATGTCGGCCACGGACTGCGCCCGGTCGCGCGACAGCTTGAGATTCTCCTCGCCCGCGCCAGTACTGTCGGTATAGCCCTCGATACGCACTACCCGGCGCGGGTTGAGCTGCAGGAACTGCACCAGCTTGAGCACAGTACGGCTGGCCGAGTTCTTCAGGTCGGCGCTGCCGGTATCGAACAGCACATCGCCCAAGGTCATCACCAAGCCACGATCGGCCTGCTCCGAAGCCAACGCGGCAATCTGCGACTCGACCCACTTGCCCTGCTGCTGCACGCTGGCCAGCTTGGCCTCACGCAAGGCCAACTGCAGGCGCTGGCGCTCCAGGTCCAGCTTGGCCTGGCGCTCCTGGTTCAGCGCCAGCTTGGCATGCTCGCGGGCAATCTCGCTGTAGCGCTGGCTGAGGTAAGCATAATGCCGCACATCAGAACCGGTGCCGATGTAACTGGACAGGCGCTCGGCGCGAGCCAGCGATTCACCCGCCCGAATCACGTCACGCGGCGCGCTGCGCAGCACATCGGAATCATCTTTGACCCCCTGGAAGGCAACGGTGGCCTCATCCAGCGCGGCACTGCTGCGCTGGCTGGCGCAACCTTGCAAACCTGCCGTCAGCGCCAACAATGCCAGTGCAGCCAAAGGCGTACGACGGATCATGGCTGCACCTCCAGTTGCTTGCGCAAGCGCTTGACCCGCGACTGCAGCACCTGCAGCTGCTCTTCGCTCTTCTGGTTCAGCACCTGGGCCTCGGCCAGGCGCGCATCCAGCTCGGCTTGCTCGGCGCGCATGCGAGCATCGCGATAGTCCTGGGTAAGCATGTTGGCCTTGGCGCGGGCCAGCTTGTCTTCAGCCAGTTTCAGCGTTTCTACCTGCTCAGTGGCGCCGACGGCCTTGGCCTGGTCCAGAGCCTGTTCGGAAATGCGCATCTGCTCGTCAGGGGCCGGATCATTGGCGCAGCCAGCCAGGCCGAGCACGGCCAGGGCGAGGATTAGTGGTTGGGTTCTCACGCAATCTTCCTAGTGTTTGGGGGCGTCCGCAGGCACGTGCAACTGCGCTTTCCAGCGCTCGACATTACGTTGCAGCACAGCTTCGGATGCACCAGAGATCGGCAATTCTGTCAGTTTTTTTGCCAATTGCCCACGCAACCAGCTGTCATTGCACGCCGAGTTGTGCGACAGCGCCAGGTACAGGCCCGGCCTGTCCACCGGCAAGCCGCGGGCTATCAGGTCATTGCTCATACCCAGGCTCTGGGCCATGGCCATACCGGAGTAACGGCCAGCCAGCACATAATCCACCTGGCCGAGTACCAGTTTCTGGAACGCCTGGGTCAGGTTCTGCGCCGGCACCAGCTTGAGCTGGGCCTTGGCGAACGCAGTAAAGGCCGGGGTCAGGCGCGCACGCTCGGACAAACTGCCCTGGTACCTGGCCAGATCGGCCGGGCCATCAAAGGTCACCGCTGCATCGTGGCGGGTCCACACCAGGTACTCATTGAGCTGCAACGGCGGATGGATGTAGTCCAGCGCGGTCAGTTGCTCCACCTGCATGGGGGTGTCGAGCAGCAGGTCCATGCGCCCGCTGCGCACCTCTTCCAGCGCCTGATCACGGCGACCGGCACTCAGCACCTCGACCTTCACACCCAGCTCTTCCGCCACCTGGCGCAACAGGTCAACGTTGGCGCCGATCAGGTGCTTCGGGTCTTTCGGGTCCTGCCACGAATAGGGCGGCGCATCAGGGCTGCCGGTCGCCACCAGGCGCTCGCACTTGCCTGCGGCCATGGCCAGTGGTGACACCAACAGCGCCACACATGCCAGCACCCTGCCCGTTCCGCGCAACGTCATCCCTCACCCCTCAAGCCATAAAAAAACCCGACCCTCAAAACGAGGGCCGGGTTCTTTATAAGTGAAGCAGGCGGATCAGACCAGCTTTTCCAGCTCCGGCACCGCTTCGAACAGGTCAGCAACCAGGCCGTAATCAGCCACCTGGAAGATCGGCGCTTCTTCATCCTTGTTGATCGCCACGATCACTTTGGAGTCTTTCATGCCGGCCAGGTGCTGGATCGCGCCGGAGATACCGACGGCGATGTACAGCTGTGGCGCAACGATCTTGCCGGTCTGGCCGACCTGCATGTCGTTCGGCACAAAGCCTGCGTCGACCGCGGCGCGCGAAGCACCGACGGCGGCGCCGAGCTTGTCGGCCAGGCTGTACAGGTGTTTGAAGTTGTCACCGTTGCCCATGCCACGGCCGCCGGAAACGACGATCTTGGCTGCGGTCAGCTCTGGGCGATCGGACTTGGCCAGCTCTTCGCCAACGAAAGCCGAAATGCCGGCGTTGTGCGCAGCGCCAACAGCCTCGACGGCAGCCGAGCCACCTTCGGCGGCCACGGCGTCGAAGCCGGTGGTACGCACGGTGATCACCTTGATGGCCGCGCTCGATTGCACGGTAGCAATGGCGTTACCCGCATAGATCGGGCGCTTGAAGGTGTCGGCGGACTCGACCGAGATGATCTCGGAGATCTGATCCACGTCCAGCAGCGCGGCAACACGTGGCAGGATGTTCTTGCCGTTGGTGGTAGCCGGGGCCAGCACATGGCTGTAACCCTTGGCCAGCTCGACGATCAGCGGCGCGACGTTTTCCGGCAGGACGTGGGCGTAGGCGGCGTTATCAGCCACCAGCACCTTGGCAACGCCGGCGATCTTGGCAGCGGATTCGGCAACGCCACCGACGTTCTGGCCAGCGACCAGGACGTGCACATCACCACCGATCTTGGCGGCTGCAGCGACAGTGTTCAGGGTGGCCGGGGCTACGGCGCCGGCCTCGTATTCAGCGACAACCAGGATAGTCATTTAGATTACCTTCGCTTCGTTCTTCAGCTTCTCGACCAGTTCGGCCACCGATTTGACCTTGATGCCCGCGCTGCGGGCAGCCGGGGCTTCAACCTTCACGGTCTTGTTGGTGGAGGCGAGGGAAACGCCCAGTGCGTCTGGAGTAACAGTCTCCAGCGGCTTCTTCTTGGCCTTCATGATGTTCGGCAGCGACGCGTAGCGTGGCTCGTTCAGGCGCAGGTCGGTGGTGACGATCGCGGGCAGGTTCAGCGCAACGGTCTGCAGGCCGCCATCGATTTCACGGGTGACATTCAGCTTGTCGCCAGCAACTTCGACCTTGGAAGCGAAGGTGCCCTGGGCGAAGCCAGTCAGCGCGGCCAGCATCTGGCCGGTCTGGTTGTTGTCACTGTCGATGGCCTGCTTGCCGAGGATGACCAGCTGCGGCTGCTCCTTGTCGACAACGGCCTTCAGCGCCTTGGCCACGGCCAGGGAGTTCAGTTCGTCAGCGGCTTCTACCAGGATGGCACGGTCGGCACCCAGGGCCAGGGCGGTACGCAGTTGCTCCTGGGCAGTGGTCGGGCCGACGGAAACGACGACGATCTCGGTCGCAACGCCTTTTTCCTTCAGGCGCACGGCTTCTTCGACGGCGATTTCGCAGAAGGGGTTCATGGACATCTTGACGTTAGCAAGGTCGACGCCGGAGTTGTCCGCTTTGACGCGAACCTTGACGTTGTAGTCGACCACTCGTTTGACAGCTACAAGAACCTTCATGGATTCCTCGTTACTCTCCGGTGAATAGATAGTCGCCTGGGGCAGAGCCCAGCGATGCGCGTGGGTACAAGGGCACCTCTAAAAACGTATCGGGAGGCAGCAACTTCACAGTGACCAAACAGTCTTGTTCGGACTCTTGCGACAAATCCTCACGGGTCATTTCCTGTCGTGGCGTGTAAACTCCACTACAAACTGGCCTAAGCCCGCAAAACCCTGCTCCACACCTGGTCTTTAGAGGTGTACCTGCGCCCGGCTGCAAGCCTACGGCGAACGTAAAACCGCTCGTATCTTGACCGTAACACCCATTCCGGTCAATACGGCAAATCGGTCACCCTCCAGCCGCGTTCCTGTGATTTTACTGGCCTGCGGCAAATTCAAACAAACGTTTGTATTGGACCCGCCAAGTGGTGTAGATATAATGCGCGGCCAAGACAAAACGGTGTAGTCCGTCATTTGCCCAGCTACAGTTCCGCCGTTGCGTAGAACCGCTGCGAATGCCCCGCACCCATAAGACAAAGCAACAGCACGAGCCTTGATGAGTAGGAGAGAACCAGTGGAACGCGAATACATGGAATTCGACGTGGTCATCGTCGGCGCCGGCCCGGCGGGCCTGTCCGCCGCCTGCCGCCTGAAGCAGAAGGCCGCCGAAGCCGGTAGCGAAATCAGCGTCTGCGTGGTGGAGAAAGGCTCTGAAGTCGGCGCCCACATCCTCTCTGGCGCAGTGTTCGAGCCCCGCGCCCTGAACGAGCTGTTCCCCGACTGGAAAGCGCTCGGCGCACCGCTGAACACCGAAGTGAAGCGCGACGACATCTACGTGCTCAAGGATGCCGGCAGCGCGACCAAGGTGCCTGACCTGTTCGTGCCCAAGACCATGCACAACCATGGCAACTACATCATCTCGCTGGGCAACCTGTGCCGCTGGCTGGCGCAGCAGGCCGAAAACCTCGGTGTAGAGATCTACCCGGGCTTCGCCGCCCAGGAAGCGCTGTTCGACGACAACGGCGTGGTCCGCGGCATCGTTACCGGCGACCTCGGTGTCGACCGTGAAGGCAACCCCAAGGACGGCCTGTACACCCCGGGCATGGAGCTGCGCGCCAAGTACACCCTGTTCGCCGAAGGCTGCCGTGGCCATATTGGCAAGCAACTGATCAAACGCTTCAACCTCGACAGCGAGTCCGACGTCCAGCACTACGGCATCGGCCTGAAGGAAATCTGGGAAATCGACCCGGCCAAGCACGAACAGGGCCTGGTGGTACACACCGCCGGCTGGCCGCTGGACGTGGTGGCCAAGGAAAACACCGGTGGCTCGTTCCTTTATCACCTGGAAAACAACCAGGTGGTGGTCGGCCTGATCGTCGACCTGTCCTACGCCAACCCCTACCTGTCGCCGTTCGACGAATTCCAGCGCCTCAAGCACCACCCGGTGATCAGCCAGTACCTCGAAGGCGGCAAGCGCATCAGCTACGGCGCCCGCGCCTTGGCCAAGGGCGGCATCAACTCGCTGCCGAAAATGGTCTTCGAGGGTGGCGCGCTGATCGGTTGCGACCTGGGCACCATGAACGTGGCCAAGATCAAGGGCAGCCACACCGCGATGAAGTCCGGCATGCTTGCTGCCGAAGCAGTGGCCGACGCATTGATCGCCGGTAGCGAAGGCGGTGATCAGTTGAACAGCTATGTCAGCGCCTTCAAGGCGAGCTGGCTGTACGAAGAACTGTTCGCCAGCCGCAACTTCGGCCCGGCCATGCACAAGTTCGGCCCGCTGCTGGGCGCGGCGTTCAACTATGTCGACCAGAACTGGTTCGGTGGCAAGCTGCCGTTCACCCTGCACGACACCAAGCCGGACTATGCCTGCCTCAAGCTGGCCGCCGACTCGAAAAAGATCGACTACCCGAAACCGGACGGCAAGCTCAGCTTCGACAAGCTCAGCTCGGTATTCCTCTCCAGCACCAACCACGAAGAGGAACAACCCTGCCACCTGAAGCTGACCGATCCGAGCGTACCGATCGCCAGCAACCTGCCGCTGTACGACGAGCCAGCCCAGCGCTACTGCCCGGCCGGCGTGTACGAAGTGGTCACCCAGGAAGACGGCAACAAGCGTTTCCAGATCAACGCGCAGAACTGCGTGCACTGCAAGACCTGCGACATCAAGGACCCGGCCCAGAACATCACCTGGGTCACCCCTGAAGGCGCTGGCGGGCCGAACTACCCGAACATGTAAGGCCCCTGCCCTTGCGGCAACAAAAAGCCCCCGGTTCTCATGAGCCGGGGGCTTTTTGTTGGCTGCCATTATCAGGCAGTACGCACTTCCTCAAAGAGTTCTGGATGGCGATCCAGCAGCTTGAGCAGTTTCACCAACGCCACTGGCGGGGTGGTCTTGCCGTTTTCATAACGGGAGAACGCATTGACCCCACCACCGAAGATTTCCCCCGCTTCACGCTGGTCGAGGTCGAACTTTCTGCGTATGGAGGCAATAAAGGAAGGATCCACAACATTTGCGTTGACCTGGCGCTCGAATGCCGTCATCAAGTGACTGACGCGCATGGCTTCATCATGACTCAGTACACATTCACCACATGCGGAGCAGTAATCGCCACTTACCTCAGGGATCACTGTCATCTCGCCTTTGTAGCTATAGGGCATGCCCTGAATGTCAGGTGCAAGCTCCGAGCCGCCGCATATTGGACATCTCATGGTTACAACTCCTTGAAAGACACGATGAGCACGTCGTCTACCACGGACAATTTCAAATAAACGTACCCAATTGCTGTAAGCGGGCGATACACATCCTGCCAAACCCGGTGGTCAATATGGCTGGTCATGCTCTTGTAGAAATCAGTGCGCTTCAAGCTGGTGATCACCTCAAGCATGCCCGGAAAATCCATTCCCAGCGCCTTGGCGCCTTTCAATGCAGCACCCGTAGGGCGGATTCGCCTTGCCGCAGCCAGGGCTTTTACCCGCTCCAGCGGGCAATGAGGCATTCTCTTTTCCATGAGAAATTAACCTTCCAGGTTAAATTTGGCTAATAGGTTATTCCAATAGCCCCCACCTGGAAGTCTGCCCCAATGCCCCGCAGCCGTTACCGGCTCATTTGTCGCCACACATGACCGGCATCGGCTCAGCCGCAAACGCCAATGGCTCACGACGCCCGAAATACAAGGCCGTCAGCAGCCCCACCGCGCCCATGATCAGACAAAACCCGACACACACCCACGGGCTCCACGGCATCAGCGCAATCAGTGCCAACGGCGTGGTACTGGCCCACAGTGCGTAGGCCACGTTGTAGGTGAAGGAAATGCCCGATACGCGGATCTGCGCCGGGAACAGCCCCACCATCACCGAGGGCACCACCCCCACCACGCCACAGCTCAACCCCGCCAGCGCATAGGCCAGCCAGGTCATGCCCCACTGCCCCACCAGGCTGGCGTACAACGCGCCAATACCCAGCGGCAGCAACAGGCTATACAGCATCAGCGCGCGCCAGGCACCCACACGGTCGACCAGCAGCCCGGCCAGCACGCAGCCCATGTTGAGGAAGACGATGCCCACACTGCTGAGGGCGAAGGTGTGCCCGGCAGTCATGCCGAAGCGCTGCTGCATCACCGTCGGCGTGATCACCACCAGCACCACCACCGCCGAGGTCAGCACACAGGTCAGCAACGCGGCAGGGATCAACGCCCGGCGGTGCTCGCCCAGCACTTGCCGCAGCGGAAACGTCACAGGTTGCTCCTGGCGCGCGCGCAGGGCGAGGAACACCGGTGTTTCACTGAGCCAGCGGCGCAGCCACACACCCACCACACCGAACACCCCACCCAACAGGAACGGGTAGCGCCAGGCGTAATCGAGGATTTCCTGCGGGGTGAACAGTTGCGCCAGCAAGGTGGCGGTCAGCGCCCCCAGCAGGTAGCCGAAAGTCAGCCCGGCCTGCAGAAAGCCCAGGGCATAACCGCGCCGCCCGTTGGGCGCGTGCTCGGCAACGAACGTCCAGGCGCTTGGCACTTCACCGCCTACGGCAGCCCCCTGGAGGATGCGCAAGGCCAACAGGATCAGCGGGGCGGCATAGCCAATGTCGGCATAGGTCGGCATCACCCCGATCAGCAGACACGGCAGGGCCATCATCAGGATGCTCAGGCTGAATACCCGCTTGCGCCCCAGGTGGTCGGCGAAGTGCGCCATCAGGATGCCGCCCAGCGGCCGCGCCAGATAGCCGGTGACGAAGATTCCGAAGCTTTGCAGCAAGCGCAGCCATTCGGGCATCTCGGGCGGGAAGAACAGCTGGCTGAGGGTCAGCGCGAAGAACACGAAAATGATGAAGTCGTAGATTTCCAGCGCGCCACCCAGCGCCGCCAGGCCCAGGGTCCGATGGTCGCCGCGGCTGAACCGGGGCGGGCGAGCGGTATCGATGGCAGTCATGGCAGGGTCCGCAGATCGGCAAAGGGCAAGAGCATAACAAATAGCTGCCCGATTGCCCCGCCGGTGGTACCGCTAGCGGTTGAACACCGTATGCGCAAAGTTGGCTCGCGGCCGTGGCCGCGCTGTACTGGCCGGCAGGGTGCCCGGCAGCGGTAGCCTGCCGACCACCATCGGTGCGTCGATGATTGCCATGAACGTCTCCAGCGCCTCGTTATCGGGCGCCTGAGGCAGGCTCAGGCTGACCGCCTGGCGCTCGGCCTGCGGCACTGCTGGCACTTTCAACTGGCTGGAATGGTAAAGCAGGGCATGCTGGATCTGTGTGCTGACACGGCAGAAGCGCTCCAGATCGACGCCACAATGGCTGGCCAGCTCGATATTGCCCAGCAACAGGTGAAAGGGCTGCAAGGCGCACTGCACCAGGCGCTGCAGCTCCTCGAAGCTGGCCACTGGGGCTATCCGGTAATAGCCCAAACCATTGAGCAACCGCTCCAGCTGAAGGCGCTGGCACGGGTGTGTATCGGCGATGAGAATGCGCAGGGTCTTGTTTACCATGGTCGGACCTGGGCCATTGGATAATGGGCACGCTCCATGACCCTACTGCGCCAGTAACGGCTAATGCCAAGGCCATGCCCGGCAACGGTCTTCTTTGATAGAAGTCGGGAAAGCCGCATAAATCAAGTGATTGACTGACGGAATTTGCATTTGCCTTTAACCTGGCAATCAGGATTCCCATTGCCGCATGCGCACCCGGCAGTGCTTCATGGCATTGACGATGTGCTTTTCCACCAGGCTGCGGGAGATGCCCAGCCGCTCGGCGATCTGCAGATGTGAAAGGCCTTCGATCTTGCGCAGCAGGAAGCATTCGCGGCAGGGGCCGGTCAGTTCGTCAAGCGCCCGCTGCATGAGGGCCAGGCGTTGGTTGAGCTGCAGTTCCTGCGACAGCGCCGGCACATGCCCGCCCTCATCACTGTCGAGTATCTCAAGCGGTTCGGCCTGACGCACCAGATGGCGACGATGACGGTCGATCACCAGGTTCAGGGCGATACGATACAGGAATGCGCGCGGATGCTCGATCTGCCCGTTGTCCGTTCGCTCCAGTACCCGCAGGTAGGCATCGTGGGCAACATCCTCTGCCGCCTGACGGTTACCCAAGCGCGCGGACAGGAAACTCACCAACTCACGATAGTAACGTTCCACAAACACACCTGGAATCGTCTGCACACCCACGCTGGGGCAGATGCAGAACTGAGTGATATCAGCGTGCGATCTTACAAAATATAATGATTCTCAGCAACGTACACCTGCGCTGTGCTCACCGTCAGCCCGACGGCCGCACAACCTTGAGATTGCGGGCATACCAGGGGCGCTGCGGCACCCGTGGTTGCAGCCGGGCAAAGAGGTCTTCGTTGCCATAAATGATGCGCAACGCCAGCTTCATGGTTTCCGGGTCCATTTCGACGCTTCGACCGGGCCGCAAGCCCGGCACCGTCGAACAGCCATGGGTATCGGGACCCAGCCACGGGTCAGCCACCGCCACCCAACGCCCGGGTGCGAACCAGGGCACGCCGTTCACCTGCAAGCGGCGGATCTCACCCGGGTGGACCCGCTCATGGGCTCGAAACCAATCGTCGACTCGGTCGTCGATCCAGCCATGAAAATGCCAGAACACCGGGTTTACATGTGACGAGAACGGGTCGCCGAGAAAATCGTTGCGTGCTTCGAACCAGCGCTCAGCGAAATCACCCGGGGTACGTGCAGCAGGCACCGGCATACCGTTGGACGGGTCGCGCGGCACCGCCGCCCAACGCATGTGCAACCAGTCATGCAGGCCCAGCTCCAGTTCTGAGCCGAACTGCCCCAAGGTCAGCTTGCTCAGGTATTCCGGATCACTGTAGCGCGACTCCCAGACCTGAAAGTTGCCGTGGAAGGTATCCGGGCTTTTGATGTCGCGTACCCACTGGGTGTACTCCTGGTCGTCATGGGCCAGCCAGGTCGGTGGCAAGGCATTGCCGTCGTGGTTGTCGAAGTAACGGGCGAAACCGATGCGGTCACGCTCGAGCTCCGGCTGAGGCAGCGGGAACCGCGTCCACGAAGGCAGGTCCTGCAGGGCCCTGGCACTGCCAAGCATGTGCCGGTGCATGAACAGGAAGTCCTCTCCGGAACCGTTGCGATCCTTGTGCCGGCCACGCGCATCACGCTCCTGGCCACGCGGCCCGGGTTGCCAGCCCAAGCCACGCAGGGCGGATTGCTTGTCCTCTTCCAGCTTGTGCCACTTGTCCCGCGATGCGTGCCATAGCTGGTGGAACAGCCGATGCTCCGGCGAAATGAGCCAAGCCAGCAGCTGTGGCGACAGCGGCGTACGTTCGCGAGCCTCCGGGAAAGGCCGCTTCAAGGCCAGGAAGCCGTTGTCCAGAACAGGCAGAGACAGGGCGCGGTCCAGGGCCGAGATACGACCATTGAGCGTTGCCGGCCCGGCATTGCCATAGGCGCCCCAGACCTCATCGAGCACCACATGGCATTCATAGCGCGCCTGCCCTGCACCGGGCTCGGTTGAAAACAGCCGCCAGCGCAACATCCCGGGCTTGTCCGTCAGCAAGTCACCCATGACCCGATAACGGGGTTCCTGCTCACTGCGCAGGCGTTCGGCGGTGTCCAGGTAACCTCGCAGCCCCCGGCCATTGCTGGCGACATCCAGAAACAATTCCAGCTCCCCGTCGGGCAAACCCAGCAGTTGGGCATCCTTGCCATGTGCAGTCCAGCGCCAGATGCCCCGCAGGGTGTCGCCCAGCTGCTGCAGGCGGGTATCGGCCAACTCGACAACAGCCTCGCCAGGCGTTTCCGCAAACGCCTCGGCATCCCGCTGGCGCTGCATATACAGCGCTCCGGGTACCGCTACGCCCGTCAATGCCACAGCAGCGATGAACCCGCGTCGAGAAATCGTCATTGCAACTACCTGCGCCTTCATTGCGGCCATGGAGCACGGCCCGTCCAAGGCTAGAACGTTGTACCTGCACTGAAATTTAACGCCGCGGCCGGGGCGGCTAAATTTCCTCCGTGTCGACTCGTTCACCCCAGGTAGCGACGGCCTCTGTGCCCTCCCTCGACGGCGAACCTACCGAGACCAAGATGACGACACCACGCTGGAAAAAAGCCCTGTACATCAGCCTGGCTGCGGCAGTCGCCGCGGGTGCCGGTCTGGCTGCCTGGTACCATTTCGCGGCCCCTGGCGGCTACGCCCGGGAAGTCGTTCGTCAAGCCAACGACTTGCAGGAACGCATCATCTCGTTCGACAGCCATGTCACCTTGCCGCTGGACTTCGGCAACGAAGGCAGCGAAGCCGACAAGGACGGGCCGGGCCGCTTCGACCTGGCCAAGGCTGCCCAAGGGCGGTTGTCTGGCGCGGCGCTGACCATCTTTGCCTGGCCCGAATCCTGGACGGGCGCAAACAGCCCGCATCGCCCCACACCAGGCTTCGTCGAGGCCGCCCGCCACACCCAGGAAGTGCGCTACAACGCCATCACCGCAATGGTGCGCGACTTCCCCGAACGCGTCGCCATCGCCTACACCCCACAGGACATGCGGCGCCTGCACGGCGAAGGCAAGTTCGCGGTGTTCCTGAGCATGCTCAATGCGTATGCGCTGGGGGACGATATCGACCAGCTCGACCGCTGGGCGGCGCGCGGGGTGCGCATGTTCGGCTTCAGCTACGTCGGCAACAACAGCTGGGCCGACTCGTCTCGCCCCTTGCCGTTCTTCAATGACACTGTCGATGCGCTCGAGGGTCTGTCCCCCATCGGCAAGCGCGCCGTACAGCGGCTCAATGACCTGGGCGTGATCATCGATGTCTCGCAGATGTCCAGCAAGGCGCTGAACCAGGTCATTCAGCTCAGCCGTACTCCGGTGGTGGCGTCGCACTCGGCACCACGGGCCATGGTCGATATCAACCGCAACCTGTCCGACAAGGAAATGCAATTGATCAAGGAAGGCGGCGGGGTCGTGCAACTGGTCGCGTTCTCCAGCTACCTCAAGCCGCTCAGCGCGCAGACCCAGGAAAAGCTCAATGCCTTGCGTGCCCGCTACGCGCTGCCGCCACTGGCTGACCTGAACTACGCGCTGATGCCTGGCGACCCGGTCATAGCCGGCTGGCCCGAGCAGAAGGTCGGGCAATATGCCAACGAACTCTACGCAATCCTCGAACAGGAGCCGCCAGCGACCCTGAAGGACTACGGTGATGCCATCGATTACACCGTGCGCAAGATCGGCATAGACCACGTAGGCATCAGCTCGGACTTCAACGAAGGCGGCGGCATCGACGGCTGGCACGACGCCAGCGAAGCACGCAACGTAACGGCCGAACTCATTACCCGCGGCTACTCCGAAGCCGACATCGCCAAGCTTTGGGGTGGCAACTTCCTGCGCGTCTGGGCACAGGTACAGAGCGCCGCCCGCGGTACCGACACTTCTCTGCGCTAAGCCATTGGGCACCTTTATGAACGACCGCCGCAATTTTCTCAAAAGGGCCGGCATCCTCGCCGCCGGCCTGCCCCTCGCCAGCGATCTGCTACCCGTTGCCGAGGCCGCCACGCCGATACCGAGCGCCGGCAACCAACGATGGGCCGATTTTCGCCGCCTGTTCGAACTCAACCCAAACTATGCGCACTTCGCCAACTTTCTGATCACCTCTCATCCAAGGCCGGTACGCGAAGCCATCGAGGCCCTGCGTGCACGTTTCGACCGTCACCCGGCGCTGATGGTCGACTGGGATGCCCAGTCGGAGTGGAAGCATGAGGCTGAGGTACGCCAATGGGCGGCACGCTACCTGGAGGTGGCGCCACGCCAGATTGCCCTGACGGGCAGCACTACCGAGGGCCTGGGTTTGATTTATGGCGGCATCAAGCTGGCGCCCGGCCAGGAAATCCTGACCACGGTGCACGAGCATTCCGCCGCACGGCAGACCATGAACTACCGCAGCGCCCGCGATGGCAACCCGGTACGCAGGCTACGCCTGTTCGAGCAACCCTGGCAGGTGAGCACCGACCAGGTGCTGGGTACCGTGCGGGCCGCCATTTCCCCGCAAACGCGCGTGCTGGGCATGACCTGGGTACATTCGGGCAGCGGGGTGAAACTGCCGGTTGGCGAAATCGGTGCGCTCCTACGCGAGGTCAATCAGAACAGGGACGAACGCGACCATATCCTGTATGTCATCGACGGGGTTCACGGTTTTGGCGTCGAGGACATGCGCTTCGCCGACCTGAACTGCGACTACTTCATATCCGGGACCCACAAGTGGATGTTCGGCCCCCGCGGGACAGGCATCATCTGCGCCGCATCCTCGGCACTGGGGCAGCTGCAACCGAGCATCGCCACCTTCTCGGAAAACGAAGACTTCGCCACCATCATGAGCCCGGGCGGTTACCACGCCTTCGAGCACCGCTGGGCCCTGGGCAAGGCGTTCGAACTGCACCTGCAAACCGGCAAGGCTGCCGTGCAGGCACGCATCCACGCCCTCAACGACTACCTGAAGCAACAGCTGGAAAGCCTGCCTGCCATCGAGCTGGTGACGCCGCGCAGCAGCACCCATTCGGCGGGCTTCACCTTCTTTCGCGGCAAAGGCCAGGACGCCGACGCGCTGGCCAGGTACCTGACTAGCCAACGCATCATCGTCGACGCCGTCTCGCGCGATGCCGGGCCAGTGGTGCGCACTGCGCCGGGTTTGCTGAATACCGAAGCGGAAATCGACCGCTTGGTCGAAGTACTGCGCCAACGCCTGCGCGCCTGACAACCCGGGCCCGGCCACACGCGCCCATGCCAACCCTGCACAACGACAACCGACGAGGCTTACCGTGGACCTTCAGCGCATACTCGAAAAACTGTTCGTCAATGCCCATGCCGTCGGCATCGAAGGCGTGTTCCAGTTCGACTTCGGCCAGGGACTCGCCTACTGGTCCGAGGTATGCGACAACCCCTGCACGGGGGGTGGCCGGCATGAGGCTCCGGACGTCACGATCGAAGTGGCTCAAGATGACTTCCTCGGCATCATGGCGGGCGCTGTCGACGTAGAGGAGCTTTTCGCCAGTGGACGCCTGAAAATAACCGGCAACATGGGCCTGGCGACCCTGCTGCCGCAGGTTATCAGCAGCGCGCGGCAAGGCGCGACCACCAGCAAGGCAGCAATGAACCAGCGCTACCCCACGCCAGGACGCTACAGCGAGGAGGTCTCGGCAGCCCAACCCGTGCTGTATGAGGTACAACGCCTGTCACGGGCCGAAATGCCGCCGTCGCGGTTTCACCATGAACACCTTTCAACGGGCGTGCCAGTGGTGCTGAGCGATGCCCTTGGCGACTGGCCGCTGTTCACCATGGGCCGTGACGCTTCGCTGGCCCACTTTGCCGAGCTGCAGGGCATCACCCGGCATGGTGACTACGTGAAGAAGACCTTCTCTACCGACCGCGACTTCCGCGCCACCCCCATGGCCGACTTCATCGCTTCGCTCGACAAGCCGGCCAAGCCCGGCGAGCCGCCCGCCTACATGGGCAACAATATCGTGCCGGAAAAGCTGCAGGCTCTGATCCGCTACCCGGACTACTTCGATCGCCAGCGCTTCATTCCACCGCGCATCTGGATCGGTCCCAAAGGCACCCTTACACCCCTGCACCGGGATGACACCGACAACCTGTTCGCCCAGGTCTGGGGGCAAAAATCGTTCATCCTGGCAGCACCGCACCATCGTGCCGCACTGGGCACCTGGTCAACCAGCCCGAAGGGCGGCCTGGACGGCTGCGACTTCAACCCCGATGCCCCCGACTACGAGCGCTTCCCCGAAGCCCGTGAAGTGCCCTTCTTGCGCGTGGTATTGCAGGCCGGCGACTTGCTGTTCCTGCCCGAGGGCTGGTTCCACCAGGTAGAGTCAGTGTCCACGTCGCTGTCCGTGAACTTCTGGGTAGACTCCGGACGCGGCTGGTAACCGGCGTGACGGCAACCTGATCTTGATGGACCATTGGCGCAGGCGATGGGCCGCAACGCGGCCCTGACAAAGGTTCAGACTGCCGCGATCAACGCCTCTGCAAAGCGCTGCGCCACGTCATCGATCTGCTCAGCGCTGATGATCAACGGCGGCAGGAAGCGCACCACCGCGCCATGCCGCCCGCCCAGTTCCAGGATCAACCCGCGCTTGAGGCACTCGCGCTGCACCTTGGCCGCCAGCTCTCGGTTGGCCTGTGGATACCCCAAGGCATCACGCTCGCCCTGCGGCTCCACCAGTTCGACCCCAAGCATCAAGCCACGCCCGCGTACATCACCCAATTGCGGATAGTCACGTTGCAATTGCTGCAAGTGCTGACGCAGGCGCAGCCCCATGGCCTCGGCATGCTCGGCCAGGCGATGCTCGACCAGGTAGTGGATCACCGCCGAACCCGCCGCCATGGCCATCTGGTTGCCACGGAAGGTACCGGCATGTGCACCCGGCTTCCAGGTGTCCAGCCAGTCGCGATAGACCACTACCGCCAGCGGCAGGCTGCCACCGATGGCTTTGGACAAGGTGACCACATCGGGCACGATGCCGGCGTGCTCGAAGGCGAACATGCGCCCGGTACGGGCGAAGCCACTCTGGATCTCATCGACGATCAACGCCACGCCCGCCTGCTCGGTAATGCGCCGCACGCCCTTGAGCCATTCGATGTCGGCCGGAATTACCCCGCCCTCACCCTGTACCACTTCGAGGATCACGGCGGCGGGCAGCGGCACGCCGCTTTCCGGATCGAGCAGCAGGTTTTCCAGGTAATGCAGGTTGGCCTTGACCCCGGCCTCGCCGCCCAAGCCGAACGGGCAGCGGTAGTCGTAAGGGTACGGCATGAACTGCACGCCGCTGCTCAGCAACGCACCCAGTGGCTGCTTGGGGCCAAGGCTACCCATCAGACTCAACGCGCCCTGGCTCATGCCATGGTAGGCGCCGTGGAAGGCCAGCACGGTGCTGCGCCCGGTTGCACCACGCACCAGTTTGAGCGCCGCTTCAACGGCGTCGGTACCGGTTGGGCCGCAGAACTGCACCTTGGCCTCGCGACGCAGCGCCTCGGGCAGGATGCCGAACAGGTCCTGGACGAAACGGTCCTTGACCGGTGTGGTCAGGTCGAGTGTATGCAGCGGCAGTTCGTCAGCCAGCACGCGCTGGATTGCCTCGACTACGACCGGGTGATTATGACCCAGCGCCAAGGTGCCAGCGCCGGCCAGGCAGTCGATGAACTGGCGGCCTTCGACGTCTTCGACATGGATGCCCCGGGCGCGCTTGAGCGCCAGCGGGATGCGCCGCGGGTAGCTGCGGGCGTTGGATTCCTGCTGTTGCTGGCGTTGCAGCAAAGGCGAATCGGTGAATTCGTACAAGGGATGCGGCAAGCTGGCCGGTGCAACCTGGGCAAGGCTGGAAGCGGTGGACATGGGTGAATCCTCGCAAGCAAGCGGATGGGCGGTTATCGCTTTGGAAACGCTTGAGTGGGGGGAGGATTTAGCGGTTGTTACTGGATTTTATTTTTGTCTGTGCCGGCCCTTTCGCGGGTAAACCCACTCCTACAAGAACCGCACCCCCCGTAGGAACGGGTTTACCCACAAAGAGGCCAGCACAGGCAAACCCGCCCCCACAGACCGCACCGCCCGTAGGAGCGGGTTCACCCGCGAAGAGGCCAGCACAGACAACCCCGCACCACAGAACGCACCGCCCGTAGGAGCGGGTTCACCCGCGAAGAGGCCAGCACAGGCAATAAACATCAATGCACCGGACGCGCCGGTACCCGCAACAAGACCCGCAAGCCGTCACTACGGCTGTCAAAGCGCAGGCTACCGGCACACCGCTGCACGATCGCCTGCACTATCGCCAGCCCCAACCCGCAACCACCACTTTGCCCATTACGCCAGAAGCGCTCGGTCAGGTGCTCCAGGTCCGCTTCGGCAATCCCTGGCCCATGGTCACGCACCATGAAGCCCACTTGGCCGTCTGCCATCTGCACGTCCAGCTCTACAGCTTCATCACCGCCATGACGCAAGGCGTTGTCCAGCAGGTTGCGCAGTGCTGCCACCGCCAACGGTGCCGGCATGCCCAGGTAGATTTGCGTAGCCTCCTCAGGCAGACGCAGCACGATACGCCGGTTGTCGCCGCCGCCCGCATCCTGCATCGCCTGCCGCGCCACCTGCTCGGCGCTGCACTGCACGCCATCCTCGAACGACAGGCTGCCTTCCACCCGCGCCAGCATCAGCAACTGCTCAAGCGTGCGGTGCATGCGGTCGGTGCCCTGCTCGGCATGTTCCAGCGCCTGCTCGCGCACTGCACCGTCGGTCATGCGCGCCACCTGCAGGTGGGTCTTGATCGCGGTCAACGGGCTGCGCAGTTCATGCGCGGCATCGTCGGTCAGGCGCCGCTCACGCTCGAGGGTCTGAGCAATGCGCAGGAACAGCTGGTTCTGGGTCTCCAGCAACGGCTGTAACTCGCTGGGCATGCCCGCCACCTGCAGCGGCTCGACACTGTCCGCACGCCTGCGGCGCAACGCATCACGCATGCGGTTGAGCGGCTCCAGGCCCTTGCCAAGGCCGATCCACAACAGCCCCAGGCTGCCAAGCAGGGCCATCAGTACCGGCGCCGATGCCGCCAGGAGAATCGACTGGTTCAGTGCCTCGCGCTCCATGTGCCGGTCGGCCGTGGTGATGCGCACATCGCCGTGGTTGTAGGTAAAGGTGCGCCAAAGCGCATCGTCGATGGTCTGGTCACGGAACCCGCTACGCTCGTCGTCCATGGCGCCATCGTGCTTGTGGTTGCTGGCGAGGATCTCGCCACGCAGCGAGCTGACCTGGCAGGCCATGCCGTCCGGTACGCTGAACTGGTCGGCGGAAAAATGCGCCTCCCCGCCCTTGGCAGTCAGCGGCTGCGGCAACTGGTCGATCAACCCGGCGACCATACGCGCCGACGCCACCAGGCGCTGGTCGAGGGAAAACATCATCTGCTGGCGCAGGTCACGCAGCATCCACGCCGCGGCCAGCGCCCAGATGATCACGAAGGCGCTGCCGAGGATCAGGCTCAGGCGTACCCGAAGGCTCATGATGCGGCCTCTTGCGGTGCCTGCGCCGGGCCCAGCCGGTAGCCCAGGCCACGCACGGTCTCGACAATGCCGTTACCCAGCTTGCGACGCAGGTGGTGGATGTGCACATTCAGGGCGTTGCTCTCGACCTCGTCGCTGAAACCGTATACGCAGTCCTTTAGTTGCTCGCTGGACAGCACTCGCCCGGGGTTCTGCAGCAGCGCCTGGAGCAGGGCCTGCTCACGGCGGGACAGGTCGACATGCTGGCCGGCCAGGGTCGCCTCGCAGCTACTCGGGTCATAGCGCAGCGGGCCGTGCTCGATCACGTTCACCGCCCGCCCGGCCACCCGCCGCAGCAAGGTATGCAGGCGTGCGGCCAGCTCGCGCAGATCGAAGGGCTTGAGCAGGTAATCGTCGGCACCGGCCTGCAGGCCATCGACACGATCGGTGACGGCATCGCGGGCGGTGAGCACCAGCACCGGCAGGGTCTCGCCTTTTTCGCGCAGGCGGCGCAGCAGCTTGAGGCCGTCTTCGTCGGGCAGGCCGAGGTCGAGGATCATCACGTCGAACTGCGCGGCCTGCAGCATCGCTCGCGCAGCGGCGGCGTTGCCAACCCGGTCCACGGTCAGACCCTGAGCGGTGAGGCCGGCGCAGATGCCGGCGGCGATCAGGTCGTCGTCCTCGCAGAGCAGAACGTGCATGGTGGGGCTCCCGGAGTGGTGTGGCTGGTATTGCACCTTGGGCGGATTAAGGGGGGATTATGGACCTTTTGGGGAGGGTTGGGGGGAGATCGAGCGCCGCGCGGGTCGCCACCCTGCCCCTCGCAGCCTCAACGCCAATTCCCGAGCTTCTCGAACACAACAGAAACGAAGTCGCCCTTTCCTACAACTGACCCAGAAACCTCTGATCCGAATCCATGATGGGATTTCCCCCTGCACACGCTGTCAGGGAGACACCTCATGTACCTGGATTACCTCGTGCCCTCGTGGCACGAGATCGAGTCACGTGTCATCGCCATGGTGGGCTACCCAAGCGGTGGCCAGTTCCGCACCGGCCTCAATGAAGAGGTCGCCTCGCTGGGCCTCAACCTGCGCCGGATCGAAGCTGTCCGCACAGCCTTCTACCAGGCTGAATGGCAGGCGGCGAACATGCTACGCCAGCGCTTCGCCGACCTCGACATCAACAGTATCGTCGACGAACTGCTGAGGGTTGTGCAGCAGATGGCGATGATCGTCATCGGCAGCACCGTTACCGGCGGCCTGCTTGGCGCGGGGGTAGGCGCATTCGCCGGCGGCGCCGGAACCATTCCGTTCGCTGGCGCAGGCGCGGCCATGGGCCTCAAGGTCAGCGGCTGGATCCTCGGAGCGCTGGGGCTGGCCTCCATTGCCGAGTTCTTCGTCGAGGGCTTACCGCGTATCGGCGAGTACTACGTCGATGGCATCCGCTTCGCCTGGGAAGGCACCTGCGGCAATGAAGGCACCGGCCCGTTCTGCCGGGACGACCCCTATGCGATATCTCGGGCCACGCATCAGATTGCCCAAGGCCATGTGGAAGTCGTGGTGCTGTTGTTGGGGGCGATCGTGTCATACCTCACCCGCGGGCGCGGCGATGCCCGAGTGCTGGCCCAGGAGATGGCGGCCAGCCGCAAAGGCGCGCGATTGGGGCAATGGATGCTCCAGCATGAAGAGGGGTTGAAGAAACGGCCGGATCTGCAAGTGCCGGAGCGGCGCAAAGGGGCGATGGATGATCCGCAGCCAGTTCAGCCGAATCGGCAGGCGGGAAAAGACAAGGAGCCCTCGACAGCTAAGCCCGGTAGGATGCCGTTGCATACGGTGGCGTGTTTCAAGGCGGATAAATTGCCAGCGTCGAAGCATGGCGAGTTTGAGCGGCAGTTAAAGGGACAACAAGATGGACTCAATCGGCTGACGGTTGAAGAGTTCCTGGAAAATATTGCAAACCCCATAAAGCGAGATCCAAAAACTGCGAGAAAAGCAAGACAAAAACTGTATGACGACCTAAGGAAAAGAGCTTATAGAAAACTGCCCAAGGACATGAACCCAATTGAAGCAAGAAAAATTTCAACGATGCAGGCTAAGGAAACGATGTCCTCTCTTGCTGCGCTGCACAATCCAGATCTAATCGCCGGCGGCAAGGATGTCATCTCTGACTTCGGGGATAGGCAAGTAAATTCCACTATAGGTCCCCAATGGAGAAGCAGGGTAGGAGAGCTGACAAGATCAGTCGAAGAACAAGCCAAAGATGGCCGCGCATCAGGCTTTTTAAATGTCAGACTGCACAAATGCTAACAAGATAAGGAGCGCGACAATGGACGAATTCTTCTCCCTCTTCATAGAAGAGATGGGCGAGCCGATTTTCAGGCAGGAGGTGCCTCCTTCTAGCATCGAGCGCTACAGCGGTAAATTGCCGAAGAAACTGTTGGAATACTGGACCGAGCACGGATGGTGCGGATATGGTGATGGAATATTCTGGACGGTCAATCCGCAAGACTACGAGGGCGTAGCCGCCTCATTCATAGAGGGCACTGCGCTCGAAGGGCGAGATACCTATCATGTCATCGCTCGGGGCGCCTTTGGTGATCTCTATCTGTACGGAGAAAATTCCGGTTTTTCATTAGACATCGTAGCCCACACTTCACAATACTGCGGCAGAGTGAATGAACTTGATGCAGGCAACATGGACAAGGAGGTGCAAGATTTCTTTCTATTGATCGAACGGGAGTCCAACGACTTTGGCGATTTATTCGAGCCTGCATATAACAAATTAGGCAAACTCAATCATGATGAGATGTATGGTTTCGTTCCAGCCTTGGCATTCGGTGGCCCCTGCGATCTTGCCCACCTAGAAAAAGTCAAAGCTGTCGAGCACTTAATACTACTTGCACAGATCTCCACCCTCGAACCCTATAGCTTTTCTGACTTCTAAACACAGTATTGGCCGTGAAAAGCGGCGGATGAGATGCACGGCTTCGTCCCGGCGTTGATGCTGGGCGTGTCTGCCAGCCTGGCCAATCTTCAGCGGCTGAAGGCCGACGTGCATCTGATTCTGCTAGCGTAGACGGGCGAACTGGGACCCTACGAACTCGATGAAAAGGAAGATGATTAGCACGCGCTTACAACGCTCACTGGCGCAGCGCATCGGGCGAATCGACATCCTGCAGCACGCCGGCATCCTCGACATCCAGCCGGACGCAACGGTCCACATGGGCCTTCAGCACCGAACGCGCCCCTTCATCACCCTTCAACCGGGCAAGCGCCGGCCAGAAATCGCGCCCGAACAACACCGGATGGCCCTGTCGTCCAGCATGACAAGGCAGGACTATCGTTGACCCACTGGCCTCGCGTGCAAGCAAATCCAGGGTCGCGGACGCCACCCAGGGCATATCACCCAACAGAATCGCTACTGCCTGCGCCTCGCTGTCAGCCAGCGAAGCGGCCCCGGCCGCCAGGCTATGGCCCATGCCCAATGTGAAATCCGGACTGGAGACCACCCTGCACCGCGCAGGCAACCCCAGGTCCACGCCTCGCTCCCCTTCACGCAACACCACCCGCACATCATCGAACACTGCGCAGGCGCTCTCTACGCTGTGTACCAGCAAGCTTCGACCGTCAGCCAGCAGCGAACGGCGCTTGTCAGCGCCGAAACGCACACTGCTGCCTGCCGCCAATACCAACGCAACCACGCTCACAGCGCCGCCCGCTCGATGCCATTGCGCGCACGAAGGATATCGGCCAGTACCGCCAGGGCGATCTCGGCCGGGGTCTTGCTGCCCAGGTTCAGGCCTATCGGCGCATGGATGCGCGCCAGCTCGTCGCAACCCAGGCCACCAATTCGCTGCAAGCGTTCGCGACGCTTGTCGGAGGTGGCCTTGGAGCCCATCACGCCGATGTAGAACGCTTCGGTCCGTACGGCTTCAAGCATGGCCAGGTCATCGATTTTTGGATCATGGGTCAATGCCACCACTGCCGTATCGGCATGGCAACCGCCATGGGCGATGAATTCCGACGGCAGCTCGCGGCGCACCTCTATGCCATTCAGCACTACGCCGTCGAGTACTTCGTCACGCGGCTCGCAAAGGATGACCTCAAAACCCAGCCCCCTGCCGAATTCGGCGCAAAAATGCGCCACGCTGGAATAGCCGGCCAGCAGCAGCCGCTGGGCGGCGCCGACACGCAAGCGCACCCGGGCATTTTCCCGTTCGACCCGTGGCCCCTGACTATGGTCATCGAGCAGCTGGCGGGTACCCGTAGGCAGGCTCACCTCACGCAGTACCCGGCGCTGGCCCAGCAGCGCACGTTCCAACTCACGCAGATGCGCCTGCACCTCGCATTCAACCGGCAGGTTCTCCACCAGCACTTCCAGCACACCGCCACACGGCAGGCGAACGCGCGAACGCGGGTCGCTGCCGTCGCCATAACGCACGATGGCAACCGGCTCCGGGAATTCCCCCAGGGCCACGCGTTCGAGAAAGTCGTCTTCGACACAGCCACCGGACAGCGAGCCCAGCCACTGGCCGCTGGCGTTCACCGCCAGCAGCGAGCCCGGCGCACGCGGTGCCGAGCCGTAGGTGGCGAGCACCGTGCACAACCATACCCGCTGACCGTTGCAGGACCACTGCAAAGCCTGACGGATCACCTGTAGATCGAGATGCTGCACGCTTTACTCCGCCTTCAGCTCGGCGAGCTGCTGTACGTTCAGGTCGCCGGGCAATCCACCCCAGGCCTGGCGCAAGTAGTTGACCATATCTGTCACCTGTTGGTCATCAAGCTTGTCGGCAAAGCCCGGCATCGGCTGCATGCGCTCGAAGCCGGTGAACTGCTGTTCACGGATACCCTCGAGGACCACCTTGACCAGATTGCGCGAGTCGGCCTGACGCAGCACGGTGTTGCCGCGCATGGCCACGGCGATGTGCGGCTTGCCCTCGCCGTCGACACCATGGCAGCCGGCGCAGACGTTCAGGTACTGCTGGTGGCCCCGCTTGGCACTGTCGCTCATCCGCTCCAGGGCAACGGCCTCGATAGCCTTGGCCGGCGGCGGCTGGTCGCCCAGCAGGTAGGTGGCCATGGCCGCAAGGTCTGCATCTTCCAGGTGCTGGGTGCTGTGGTGCACCACCGGGAACATCTCGTTGAACATGCTGCCCTGGGCGCTGATGCCGTGCTTGAGGAAGGTGGTCAGGTCCGGCTGCGTCCAGCCGCGCTCGGCCAGGTCCTGGGCCAGCAGGCTTGGCGCCAGGTAGCCACCCAGCAGGCCGCCGCTCAGGCGTTGGTCCTGCTGCAGCGCACCGATCGGATTGCGCGGGGTATGGCATTCGCCACAATGGCCCATGACCTCGACCATGTACTGGCCGCGCTGCCAGGCCGTGCTTTTACCCTCGGTCGGCTGCAGTTGCACGCTCTTGCCATACAGCATGTTCCAGCCGCTGAGCCCCATGCGCACATTGAACGGGAAGCGCAACGCGGTCTGCGGTGCCGGGCGGTTGATCGGCGGTATGGTCATCAGGTAGGCGAGGATCGCGTCCGAGTCTTCACGCTTGATCAGGTGGTACGAGGTGTAAGGCATCGCAGGATAAAGGTTGGCGCCGTCCTTGCGCTTGCCCTCGGTGACTGCGGCGAAGAACTCGTCGGCGCTGTAGTTGCCGATGCCGTACTGTTTGTCCGGGGTGATATTGCTGCCATAAATGGTGCCGAACGGCGAATGGATCGGCAAGCCGCCCGCATACGGCGCGCCGCCTTCGGCGGTATGGCAGGCCATGCAGTCGGCCGCGCGGGCCAGGTATTCACCGCGCTTGACCTGCGCATCGTCGGCCGCCAAGGCAAACGAACTGACCGCCAGCCCGAGGGCCAACGCCGAGGCGCTACGTACGAAGCCCATGTTCAACCCTCCTTGACCAGGCCGAGATCGTTGAGCACCTTGCGGGTGGCATCGTAGTAACGCACGTAGCCTGTGCAGCGGCAGATGTGGTGACCGAGGCTGGCCTCGATGCGGTCTTCCACTTCGCTCTTCTTCAGCGGCTGGCGCTGGGCCGTTTCCACCAGCACGGTAGCGGCGTTGACGAAGCCTGGTGCGCAGTAGCTGCACTGGAAGGCGAACAGGTCGACGAACTTCTGCTGGATCGGGTTGAGCGTCAGGTTGCCGGCCTGGTCTTTTTTGGCATGGCCTTCGATGGTGCGAACCTTCTTGCCTTCGAAGTAATGCGCACCGGTGATGCAGGTGCGCACTTCTTCGCTGGTGCCGTCGGGGTTGTCGACGATCACCACGCAGGCGTGGCAGATGCCCTGGCCGCAACCCAGGCGCGAGCCGGTGAGGTTCTGGTGTTCGTGCAGGTAGTCGATCATCGCCAGGTCCGCGGGAACCTCGACCGGCCCGACCGGTTGACCGTTGAGCGTCAGTTGCAGTGGACGGTTAGCCATTGAGGGCCTCCTTGATACGGGCTGGGGTGATGGGGAGATCGCGCACGCGCTTGCCGATGGCATGCGCGACGGCATTGCCGATGGCACCGACGACCGGGATCATCACCACTTCGGCGATGCCCTTGGAGGGGTCGGTCGGTGACAGCGGCGGGAGGATTTCGCTGGTCTGCTGCCACACCGCCACATTGCGCGCATGCGGCAGGCGGTAGCGGTTGAAGTTCCAGTCGCCCTCCCCGGGCCCACCCTCGTACAACGGCATTTCTTCGGTCAGTGCATGGCCAATGCCCATGGCGATACCGCCTTCGAGCTGGCCCTTGACCAGTTCCGGCACCAGCACCCGGCCACACTCGACCCAACTGTGGTGGTTGAGCACCTGCGTCTCCAAGGTGCCTTTGTTGACCTTGACCTCGACGATGGTCGCCACCGGGCTGTAGTAGGTGACCATGGCGTTGTTCAGCTGGGTGTCGGGGTAGGCCGCATTCTGCCGGTCGAGCAGGTGATAGCCATGGCTGCCCATCTGCGCCTTCTTGGCATTCACCGCACCATCGCCGTACTTCACCGCCATGGCATCGAGGGGGAAGCGCTCGCGCACGCCATCGATGACAAAGTCGGCCTCGGCCCAGCTCCAGCGGTTGAAGCCGTGCACGCTCACGCCAGTAACCAGCCCCATGTCGTGGGCCTTCTGCGCCAGCTGGGCAAACGGAATCGGCGCCAGGCCATTGCCGGTCAGCTCACCGTTGACCCACACCGCATTTTCGCGGCGCACCACCAGCGGGTTGGCCTGGCCGCCGTGCGGGCCTTGGCTCCAGATCGCCATGGCCGCCGGCCACAACCCATGATTGAACAGCACACGCGCCGCTTCGCGGGTGGCATGGCTGAAGTAAAACGCCGAGTTGGTCGCCGACGATGGCGACGCCAGCTTGCCGACCCAGCGCGGGTTGCGCAGCGCGGCGTCCTGCTCCGGCTGGCTGATCAGGTACGGGTTTCCGCTAGTGCTCAATTGCAGCTCTGGCCATTCGGTGACTGCAGTCGTCACCTCGTCGGCCGAACGGCCGAGGAAATCGCTGACCACCAAAGCCTGGGAGGTGGACATGCCGGTGCCCAGCTCGGTGCCGATATGGCGCAGGCTGATGCGGCCATCGGCGCTGAACTCGACACTGGCCATCGGCGCCTCGGAACCTGTGCCGAAGTCCTTCTGGCAGATGGCGAAGCCGACGCCGTACCAGTGGTCCGGGTCCCTGGCGTCCATCTGTTGCTTGCGTGCATCGCGGTTGCGCCACCACTCGTGCACAGCGGCCTTGTCGAGGATCTCGTACAGGCGCAGGGCGCCGGCCGGGACCGCACCCTGGGTGTTCTTCATGCCCGATTTCAGCGCGTTGGCGCGGCGCAGGTCGATGGCATCGACCCCCAGGCGGCCGGCGATCTCATCCACCATCATCTCGGTGGCCGCCATGCTCTGCAGGGTGCCGTAACCGCGCATGGAGCCGGCCTCGACGCCACGGGAATAGTAGGCGGTCACCGACAGGTCGTTCTGTGGCATGTAGTAGATCGACTGCGCTGCCGTGGCGCCCACGGCTGCCACCGACGGGCTGTAGTTGATGCGCCCGCCGCCGTCGCAGCTCATGTCGGCGCGGAAGATCTTGAAGCTGTTGTCCTTCTTGTCCACCGCCAGCTGGTAGCGGATATCGAAGGCATGGCGCTTGATGCCGCTCTGGAACTGCTCGTAGCGGTCGTTGGCCAGGCGGATCGGCACGCCGGCGCCGTAAAGCGCAGCCACCGCGGCATAGAAGACGAAGATGTTGTTGTCTTTCGAGCCATAGCCCACGGTATAGCCCGGATGCATGTTCAGCGTGTTCAGGGCAAAGCGCGACGGCTTGATCATGTGCACGCATTCCTGCGCCACTTCGAACGGGCACTGAGTGGCGACCACGAAGTGCAGCGTGCCCGTGGCCGGGTCATACCAGCCGTTACCGTTGTCCGGCTCCAGCGCGGCAGGTTCGATGGACGGCGTCTTGTAGCGCTCGTCGAACACCAGCCAGTCCTCGGGCGGGTTGTCCAGCTGCTCGGCCATGCGCTTGGCGTAGAACAAACCCTGCTCGGTCAGGTCGCCGTGCTGGTTGGGCTGCTTCGACCACACCGGCTTGCGGTTGAGAATGGTGGGGAACAGCATGGCGTTCTTCAGGCTGGAGAACTCATCGTCGTCGAACGGCGTGGCGCCGCCCACCCGCACGAAGCGGAAGCTACCATAAGGGTCGCGCTGGTACAGCGGCGCCTGGGCACCGTAACGGATCGCCTGCTGATTGAACTGCAGCTTGCGCTTGGCCTGGCGGAAGCGCTCGAAATCGTGCCAGATCAGGATCGCCACCGGGTGGCCGATGAACATCGGCACCTTGCCGGGCGGCAGCAGCGGGTCGGGCGAATGGGCCTCGGGCCAGGCAATGCCGTCCTGTTCGAGGTCGGCGGCGGTGACGATGCGGTCCGGCTGCAGGTCGGTGCCGAGCAGGCTGAGGTCATGCCCGGCATAGATACGATCAACCGTGGTGGCCTTGAGCAGCAGCGCATGGCCCTGCTGCGCGGGCCACCCGGGCATGTCCTTGGCGCGGATGTCGCGGGCGAACACTTTGTCGCCGCAGACCTTGGACAACGCATCGTTACGGAAACGCGCCTTGCCGTCGTGGTTCATCCACTTCTGCGGCGAGGTGGTGACGCGCTCCTCCATCAACGCGGCGAAGGCCTGGCTGCCAAGTGGCGCCATGGTCACGCCGACACCAGCGATCAGGCCGCCTTGCAGAAAGGCGCGCCGGGAAATATCACGGTTGGACATGCTTGATCCTCTGGGCAGTTGGGGCCTGCCCTTTCTTTTGATTCTTGGCCTGGCTTGAGAAAAGCTGACCTTGGCGTCAACTTTACAGCAATTGGGTGGGTATAGGCAAAGTCAAGCCGACAATGTGTCGCGGTGTGTATAGGGCAAGAGGCGGAATTCGCGCTTTGGCGGGTAGGTGTTTGGCGGGAGAGTTTCAGCGCCTGGTAGGTGTTCGCCGGGAGAGTTTCAGCGCCTGGTAGGTGTTCGCCGGGAGAGTTTCAGCGCCTGTGAGATCGAGCGCCGCCCCCTCGAAAATCCAACAACGAAGACCCTGCAAATCCAGAACCAAACTCTTACTACTCCCTGACCACCCCAACC
>NZ_JBQENN010000019.1:45213-61454 GCF_052044625.1 Pseudomonas sp. 22515 | reverse complement strand
GGATTCGAGAGGGCGTCAACCTTTAATTTCAAGAAAGTGAAATATAAGGGGAAAAGACCGTATCGGGGCTGCCAAGTGTTCGCCACGACAGTTTCAGCGCCTGTGAGATCGAGCGCCGCCCGCGCGGCGCTTCGCGGGTAAACCCGCTCCTACGTTTGTTTCGGGCCAATTATGCCTGTGGGATTCGCGCGCGAACGCTTTGGTGCCTGTCTCAATATCGCGTCGAACAAACAAGGCGGTCGCGCGCGCCAGGCACAGGAGAGACTGGCCCGAAACAAACGTAGGAGCGGGTTTACCCGCGAAGCGCCGCGCGGGCGGCGCTCGATCTCACAGGCGCTGCAGGGGTTATGGCAGACACATCTCACCGCCAAAACCACCTCAAGACATACCCACCACACCTCCCCCTACAACAGCAAAAACCAACCCCCAAAAACAAAGCGGGGAGGCCTGACGGTCTCCCCGCTTTGTTTACCCTCCCTTAAAGGCTAGGGAATGCAAACTGCGACGCTTCATGGCTGGCCCGCTGAGGCCAACGCTGGGTAATTGCCTTGCGACGGGTATAGAAGCGCACACCATCCGGGCCATAGGCATGCAGATCACCAAACAGCGAACGCTTCCAGCCACCAAAGCTGTGATAGGCCACCGGCACCGGCAGCGGTACGTTCACACCCACCATACCCACTTCGATCTCGTCGCAGAACAGACGGGCCGCTTCACCGTCACGCGTAAAGATGCAGGTGCCGTTGCCATACTCGTGATCGTTGATCAGCTGCATGGCCTGCTCCAGGCTATTCACACGGACCACGCACAGCACCGGGCCAAAGATCTCCTCTTTATAGATGCGCATCTCCGGGGTCACCTTGTCGAACAGGGTGCCACCCACAAAGTAGCCATCTTCATTACCCGCCACTCGGAAACCACGGCCATCCACCACCAGCTTGGCGCCAGCAGCAACACCGTCATCGATGTAACCCACGACCTTGTCACGCGCTGCCGCAGTCACCAGCGGGCCCATGTCCAGGCCGCACGAGGTGCCGGCACCAATCTTCAGCGCCTTGATCTGTGGCTCCAGCTTGGCAATCAGGGCATCGGCCACTTGGTCGCCTACGCACACGGCGACCGAAATGGCCATGCAACGCTCGCCACACGAACCGTAAGCCGCGCCCATCAGTGCACTGACGGCGTTGTCCAGGTCGGCATCCGGCATCAGCACCGCGTGGTTCTTCGCGCCCCCCAGGGCTTGTACACGCTTGCCACGCTTGGTGCCTTCGGCATAGATGTACTCGGCGATCGGGGTCGAGCCCACGAAGCTCAGTGCTTTGACTTCCGGCGCTTCGATCAGCGCATCCACCGCTTCCTTGTCACCGTGCACGACGTTCAGGATGCCCTTCGGCAGGCCGGCTTCCAGCAGCAACTGGGCAATGTACAGGGTCGAGCTCGGGTCACGCTCGGAAGGCTTGAGGATGAATGCGTTGCCGCAGGCGATGGCCAGCGGGTACATCCACAGCGGCACCATGGCCGGGAAGTTGAATGGGGTGATACCGGCAACCACGCCCAGCGGCTGGAAGTCGGACCAGGCGTCGATGTTCGGACCGACGTTGCGGCTGTACTCACCCTTCAGCACTTCAGGGGCTGCACACGCGAACTCGACGTTCTCGATACCACGCTTCAGTTCACCGGCGGCGTCTTCCAGGGTCTTGCCGTGCTCTTCGCTGATCATCTGCGAAATCTTGGCTTCGTTCTGCTCCAGCAGTTGCTTGAAGCGGAACATCACCTGGGCGCGCTTGGCCGGAGGGGTGTTGCGCCAGGCCGGGAAGGCTGCCTTGGCCGAGTCGATCGCTTCCTGCACGGTTGCGCGGCTGGCCAGTTCGACCTTGCGAACGGCCTGGCCAGTGGACGGGTTGAAGACATCGGCGGTGCGCTCACCCTTGGTAACCAGTTCGCCGTGAATCAGGTGCTGAACAATGCTCATGCAAAACTCCAGATAAACAAAGGAGAGCCAGGCGCGCGCTGCGGGCATGCGCCTGGCATCAAAATCGGAAAGATCAGTCGATCAGGTTCAGGGTTTCGCCTACAGCATCGAACAGGCGGTCCAGTTCCTGCGGCTTGGTATTGAAGGTTGGGCCGAACTGCAGGGTGTCGCCACCAAAGCGTACATAGAAGCCGGCTTTCCACAGCTTCATGGCCGCTTCGTATGGGCGAACAATGGCATCACCGTCACGGGCGGCGATCTGGATGGCGCCGGCCAGGCCGTAGTTACGGATATCGACGATATTCTTGGTGCCCTTCACGCCGTGCAACAGCTTCTCGAAATGCGGCGCCAGTTCAGCCGCGGACTGCACCAGGTTTTCCTTCTGCAGCAGGTCCAGCGCGGCGAGACCGGCGGCACAGGCTACCGGGTGCGCCGAATAGGTGTAGCCGTGTGGGAATTCCACGGCGTATTCCGGGGTCGGCTGATTCATGAAGGTCTGGTAGATCTCGCTGCTGGCAATCACTGCGCCCATCGGGATGGCGCCGTTGGTCACCTGCTTGGCGATGCACATCAGGTCCGGGGTAACGCCGAAGGCTTCCGAGCCGGTCATCGCGCCCATGCGGCCGAAGCCTGTGATCACTTCGTCGAAGATCAGCAGAATGTTGTGCTGGGTGCAGATTTCACGCAGACGCTTCAGGTAACCCTTCGGCGGCGGCAGCACACCGGCCGAACCGGCCAGCGGCTCGACGATGACTGCTGCGATGTTGGAGGCATCGTGCAGCTCGATCAGCTTGAGCATTTCGTCAGCCAGCGCGATACCGCCCTCTTCCGGCATGCCTTTGGAGAAGGCGTTCACTGGCAACACGGTGTGAGGCAGGTGGTCGACGTCCAGCAGCTGACCAAACATCTTGCGGTTACCGTTGACGCCACCCAGGCTGGTACCGGCGATGTTCACGCCATGGTAACCACGGGCACGGCCGATGATCTTGGTCTTGGTTGCCTGGCCTTTCAGGCGCCAGTAGGCACGTACCATCTTCAGTGCGGTATCGGCGCACTCGGAACCGGAGTTGGTATAGAAGACGTGATTCAGATTGCCCGGCACCAGCTCGGCGATCTTTTCCGCCAGCTGGAACGACAGCGGGTGGCCGAACTGGAACGCTGGGGAGTAGTCCAGCGTACTCAGTTGGCGGGTCACCGCGTCAGCGATTTCCTTGCGAGTGTGCCCTGCGCCGCAGGTCCACAGGCCAGACAGGGCGTCGAAGATCTTGCGCCCGTGGTCATCGACCAGGTAATTGCCTTCGGCCGCCACGATCAGGCGTGGGTCGCGCTGGAAGTTGCGGTTGGCGGTATAGGGCATCCAGTGGGCGTCCAGCTTGAGCTGGCTGGCGATACCCGCGGGGGCGGTTTCGGGCATGTTCATCGGCGGTTCCTCGGAAGACGATTAGGCAACGATGGATGTTGTTGCAGCTAAGTTGGCACGGCGATAGAGTCTGAAAAAGCCTACATTTCTAACCTTCAGGCAGGCCGAGACTAAACTGATGAGCCGAAGACCCGATCCACTCGCCCAAGTCAGCGATTTCGACATCCGCCTGCTGAAGATCTATCGCAGCGTCGTCGAGTGCGGAGGCTTCTCGGCTGCCGAAAACGTACTGGGCATTGGTCGCTCGGCCATCAGCCAGCAGATGAACGACCTCGAACAACGCCTCGGCCTGCGCCTGTGTCAGCGCGGCCGCGCCGGTTTCTCGCTGACGGAGGAAGGCCGCGAGGTCTACCATTCAGCCCTGCAACTGCTCAGCGCGCTGGAAACCTTCCGCACCGAGGTCAATGGCCTGCACCAGCATTTGCGCGGCGAGCTGAACATCGGCCTGACCGACAACCTGGTGACCCTGCCGCACATGCGTATCACCCATGCCCTGGCGGAACTCAAGGACCGCGGCCCTGATGTACGCATCCAGATCCGTATGATCGCCCCCAGCCAGGTCGAGCACGGCGTGCTCGACGGCAGCCTGCACGTTGGCGTCGTCCCACAGACCAGCCCGCTATCGGGGCTTGAGTACCAACCGTTGTACAGCGAACGCTCGCTGCTGTACTGCGCAGTCGGCCACCCGCTGTTCTACGCCGACGACCAGCAGATAGACGACGAACGCCTCAACAGCCAGGAAGCCATCACCCCCACCTTCCGCCTGCCGGCCGACATCCAGGCGCACTACCAGGCGCTGAATTGCACAGCCAGTGCTTCTGACCGCGAGGGCATGGCGTTTCTCATCCTCACCGGGCGTTATATTGGCTATCTGCCCGACCACTACGCCATGTTCTGGGTACAGCAAGGCCGTTTGCGTGCGCTCAAGCCCAAGGAGCGCTTTTATGACCTGAGCCTGAGCTGGGTTACCCGCAAAGGTCGGCGCCCCAACCTGGTGTTGGAAAGCTTCCTCGAAAGCCTGGCTGCGACACGTTGATGCCAGTCTGTGCCGCAAACGCTTGTCACTTCGGCACAGGCAGGTAATCTTGTCCCACAGCCGCAGCCACTGCCCCGTACGGAATCGTCCATGACCCTAGAAGTCCCTGCGCATCGCCTCTCCGCCTCGGGCAAGCCCGCGGGCCGTATCCGCCAGAAGAACGAACAGGCCATTATCCAGGCCGCCGAAGATGAGTTCGCCCGCCATGGTTTCAAGGGCACCAGCATGAACACCATCGCCCTCAAGGCGGGGTTGCCCAAGGCTAACCTGCATTACTACTTCACCAACAAGCTGGGCCTGTACATCGCCGTGCTCAGCAACATCATCGAGTTGTGGGACAGCACCTTCAACGCCTTGAGCGTCGATGACGACCCCGGTGAAGCCCTGAGCCAGTACATCCGCACCAAAATGGAGTTCTCCCGGCGCAACCCGCAAGCTTCGCGCATTTTCGCCATGGAAGTGATCAGCGGTGGCACCTGCCTGACCGAATACTTCAGTGCCGATTACCGCGAATGGTTCCGCGGCCGTGCTGCGGTATTCCAGGCTTGGATCGAAGCAGGCAAAATGGACCCGGTCGACCCGGTACACCTGATCTTCCTGCTCTGGGGCAGCACCCAGCACTATGCCGACTTCGCCACCCAGATTTGCCAGGTGACTGGCCGCAGCCGCCTGACCAAGCAGGACATGGAAGACGCGAGCAACAACCTTATCCACATCATTTTGAAGGGCTGCGGCATCACGCCGGCTGCCTGACCGTCTTTTATGCCTTCTACCCTGCTCGACCTCTGCGAATACCGCGAGGAAATCCGCAAAAGCCGCTTCATCACCCTCGCCGGGCCGATCAGCAGCGCCGCCGAAGCGATGAGTTTCATCGAACGCCACAGCGACCTGGCCGCTACCCACAACTGCTGGGCCTGGAAACTCGGCGCGCAGTACCGCAGCAGTGACGACGGCGAACCCGGCGGCACTGCAGGGCGGCCGATACTGGCGGCCATTGAAGCGCAGGACTGCGACCAAGTGGTGGTGCTGGTGATCCGTTGGTACGGCGGCATCCAGCTGGGTACCGGCGGCCTGGCCAGGGCCTATGGCGGCGGCGCCAACAAGTGCCTGCAACAGGCGCCCAAGCGCCTACTGGTGCAGCGCAGCCACTTCAGCTGCAGTTGCAGTTTCAGCGAACTGGCGCTGGTGAAGTTGCGCCTGGCCGAGGTTGACGGCCTGGTCCTGGATGAACAGTTCACCGCCAATGGTGTGGACCTGGTGGTTGCCCTCGGTGACGCCCACCTGGCGCCATTGCAACAGCAACTGGCGGACCTGAGCCGCGGGCGTATTTTGCTCGAAGCACGCTGAACATTGCCCACAACAACTGTGGGCCTGCCTGTGGATAAGCTTGGGGCACTCTCTTGCAGGCTAGTGATTTCGAGGCCCCCAGAGCTTTGATCATATTTTGATCACTATTTGATGACAGTCGTAAACTGCTGAATGTGCGCGACTTATCCCCAGCGAACCGCCCATCCAAGCCGCACCCCGCTTGCTCACCTTGCACACAATAACTGTGGACCAGCTTGTGGATAACCCGTGCGCCAACAGGCGAAGCGCCCGGCCCCGCAAGGCCCAGACAAAACTGACCATTTTTTAACCAGACGCAAACCAGGCACGCGTATTCGCCGTGACGTATGCTCAATTCCTTTCTCCTACACCGATAAAGGAATGTTCCTATGGCCAATTCAAGAACTGCCCTCATCATCGGCGCCTCGCGCGGGCTTGGCCTGGGCTTGGTACAACGCCTGCACGAAGACGGTTGGCACATCACTGCCACCGTCCGTAACCCGCAGCAGCCCGGCGCCCTGGCGAACGTGCCCGGCGTGCATATCGAGCAGCTGGAAATGAACGACACCGTTCAGCTCGACAGCCTGAAGCAACGCCTGCAAGGCCAGGTGTTCGACCTGATATTCGTCAACGCCGGAGTCATGGGCCCCCTGCCGCAAGACCTGGAGGGAGTCCACAACAGCGACATTGGCGATCTGTTCATGACCAACGCTGTGGCGCCGATACGCGTGGCTCGCCGCCTGGTGGGTCAAATACGCGAAGGCAGTGGTGTGCTGGCTTTCATGAGCTCGATCCTGGGAAGCGTCACCATCCCAGACGGTGGCGAAATCTGCCTGTACAAGGCCAGCAAGGCGGCACTGAACTCGATGATCAACAGCTTCTTCGTTGAGCAGCAGCGCCCGGACCTGTGCGTGCTGGCCATGCACCCGGGCTGGGTGAAAACTGACATGGGTGGCGAAAACGCCGAAATCGATGTGCTCACCAGCACCCGCGGCATGATCGAACAGATCAAGGCCCAAAGCGGCAAGGGCGGCCTGCGTTTCATCAACTACAAGGGCGAACCCTTGGTCTGGTGATTCACCAGGTCGCAGCCCGGCTGGGCGCATTGCCCAGCCAGCCCCTGTAGAATGGCCGCAACCGTACCTGATTGAGATGACCACTATGTATGACTGGTTGAACGCCCTGCCCAAGGCCGAACTGCACCTGCACCTGGAAGGCTCACTGGAGCCAGAGTTGCTGTTCGCCCTGGCCGAGCGCAACAAGATCGCCTTGCCCTGGGCCGATGTGGAGACCTTGCGCGGTGCCTATGCCTTCAACAACCTGCAGGAGTTCCTCGACCTGTATTACCAGGGCGCGGATGTGCTGCGCACCGAGCAGGACTTCTACGACCTGACCTGGGCCTACCTGCAACGCTGCAAGGCCCAGAACGTGATCCACACCGAACCCTTCTTCGACCCGCAGACCCACACCGACCGCGGCATTGCTTTCGAAGTGGTGCTCAATGGCATCAGCCAGGCGCTCAAGGATGGCCGCGAACAACTGGGCATCAGCAGCGGCCTGATCCTCAGCTTCCTGCGCCACCTCAGCGAGGATGAAGCGCACAAGACCCTCGATCAGGCCTTGCCGTTCCGCGATGCGTTCATTGCCGTAGGCCTGGACAGCTCGGAGATGGGCCACCCGCCCAGCAAGTTCCAGCGGGTGTTCGACCGCGCCCGTAGCGAAGGCTTCGTCGCCGTTGCCCATGCTGGCGAAGAAGGCCCGCCCGAGTACATCTGGGAAGCCCTCGACCTGCTGAAGATCAAACGTATCGACCATGGCGTGCGCGCCATCGAGGACGAGCGCCTGATGCAGCGCATCATCGACGAGCAGATCCCGCTCACGGTGTGCCCGCTCTCCAACACCAAGCTCTGCGTGTTCGACCACATGAGCCAGCACAACATCCTCGACATGCTCGAGCGTGGTGTGAAAGTCACGGTCAACTCGGACGACCCGGCCTACTTCGGTGGCTACGTCACGGAGAACTTCCACGCTCTGCATACCCACTTGGGCATGACCGAAGACCAGGCTCGTCGCCTGGCGCAGAACAGCCTGGACGCACGGTTGGTTTGAGTAGCATGACGACGTTGCGCTCAACCGACCTGCAACGTCGCCACGCGGGCTATGCGATTGATCTGCTGGATACCCAGCGCCGAAATATGCAGTGCCCGCGAGTCCTCTATCTCGCGCATCCAGCCAGATTGCAGGAACAACCTGAACAAGGCCTGACCCAGTACGCCCCCCAGATGCGGGCCTTGGTCATTCCATTCGGTGCAGCGGCAGATCACGCAACCTCGTTGCTGGTGGGGCGCCAGGGCATCGATGTACACCCCGACCAAGGCCAACTGCGCCCGCCCCTCGTCACTGACCCTCAAGTGCCGTCCGCTGCCTTCCAACCAGCCAGCCACCACCATGCGATGGTACAGCTCACTGGCCAACTCCCCACCCAGGTGATCGCCACAACGGCGCGCCCGGCGCATCGACAGCGGCAGCGACGATACCGGCGCTTCGGCACGCTCTCCCCTGGCGCTTTCCAGCTGTACGCTGGCCAAGGCCTCTACCGCCGCTCCGACCTGCGGGGTAGCCAGGCAGAAGTAACGTTTGCGGCCCCTGGCTTCATGCCTGAGCAAACCGGCCGACGACAGCAGCGAAAGGTGCGCGCAGGCTGACGATGAAGTCAGGCCAGTCATTATCGCGAGCTCATTGGCCAACCGCGGTGTGCCATCGATCAATGCCCACAACATGGCACTGCGCTTGGGGTCGGCCATCAGGCTGGCGATCTGGCTGATACTGCTGGCTGCGTTCATGTCCTTGTAACTCCCTGCAAGTTCACTGTGGGGATGCGATGGCCAACCCTGCCAGGGAAGCGCCTCTCGCTGGCACTGGCCTGGCTCGCCAGTATAAGCCGCAGAAAACGCCGGTTCAGACGGCCAGGTGCCATCGTACTCATGACGAAAAACCACTGGGTATGCCTACCCATGGCAAGCAGCGAGGCGGCTTCGAAAACGCCCCGGCACCCAGTCAATCAAGGCACCGGTACGCCCACACAAACGCGCTGAAACATCTTGATGAAAACAGACTTGCAGCCATATCAGATGTGGCCCACAGCAACCTTCCACAAATAGTGCGAAACAAAGCGAAGGTTCTGCGGGTTTGCAGGCATTGCGCCCAAAGTAGGAGACACCGCCAGGAAAATGCACACACTTACCGTCAGTCAGGACGCTGAAGCCGTGTCATGGCAGGCTGGCGGGCCAGCGCTACACTTGAGCGGCTCCCCTTCCTGGAGGTATGCAGCGATGAAAATTATCGTAAGTGCGTCGAGCCGAAACCCCGCCTGCCCTTGGCAAGTCCAGCTCGATCAGCATGTGGTCAGTTTCCGCAGCGAGGCTGAGGCGCGTGCCTTCGTCGCCACGCTGGAAACCCGGCTGCAGGCACCTCACCCGCTCATGCGGGAGCCTTGGCCTGCAAACGCCGGGTCAACAGCGCAACACTGACCACCAGCGCCCCGCACAGGCTGATCACGATTGCCATGGGCACCGCACTGCCATCATGCAGCAGCCCGACCAGCGCCGCAGCACCCGCAGCTACGCTGAACTGCACACAGCCCATCAGTGCCGAGGCGCTGCCGGCACGCGCGCCCTGTCCACTCATGGCGCAGGCCGAAGCATTGGGAATGATGCAACCAAGGCTGGCGATACAGATGAACAGCGGCACCAGTAGCGGCCACAGTTGCGCAGGGCGCAACGCCGCCACGCCCAGCAGCACCAGGCCCGCAACCAGATACAGCCACACCGCACGGCCCAGCAGGAAGGCCGGCCCGCGTTTGGCCAGCAGGCGGGCGTTCACCTGCGCCACCAGAATAAAACCTGCGGCGTTGGTGCCGAACAGCCAGCCGTAGTGCTCAGCGGGCACGCCATACAGTTTGATGAACACGAAAGGTGAACCGGCGATATAGGCAAACATGCCGGCAATGGCGATACCGCCGGTCAGGGCATGGCCAAGGAAAACCCGGTCAGCCAGCAGCCGCAGGTACTGGCGCAAGGCGCCAGACAGCGGTTGCCGGGGTATATGCTCGGGCAGGCTTTCCGGCAGGCCCAGGCTTACCGCCAGCAGGCAGCCGGCACTGAACAGGCTCAGCGCAAGGAAGATCGACTGCCAACCGGCCAGGTTCACCAGCACCCCACCCAGCATCGGTGCCAGGATCGGCGCCAAGCCCATGACCAGCATCAGTTGCGAAAACACTTTGGCTGAAGCTACCGGGTCGCACTTGTCGCTGACGATGGCCCGCGAAAGCACCATGCCGGCACAACCACCCAGTGCCTGGATGAAACGCGCCACCACCAAGGTATCGAGGTTGGGGGCGTAGGCACAGGCCAGTGATGCCAAGGTGAACAGCGTAACGCCGAACATCAGCGGTTTGCGTCGGCCAAAGCGGTCGGCAACCGGCCCATAGGCCAACTGCCCGATAGACAGGCCCAGGAAGTAGGCGGCCAACGTGGCCTGGACGTGTTTTTCATCGGTGGCGAACGCTTGCGCCATGGCCGGGAAGGCTGGCAGGTAAAAGTCGATCGCCAAGGGCCCGAACGCACTGAGTGCGCCCAGGATGAGCACCATTCGCAGGTTCATCAGGAATCCATAGCAGGCTAAGCAAGTGACTGATTCTACCTGCTGTGGACCCTGTCAATGTGAAAACATTTGCAACACTGTTACCCCCGGTGGGAGCAATCAGGTCTTCAGGCGATTTCGGCCTGATACCCCTCATCGCGAATCGCAGTGAGAATCTGCTCCTGCGCCAACTCGCTCTGCACACGCACCTGTTTGCCTGCCAGATCAACTTCCACCCTGGCTGCCGCATCCTGCTCCTGCACCGCGCGGGTCACGGCTTTCACGCAATGGCCGCAGGTCATGCCTTGTACATTGAACACTTGCATGGGGGTTACCTCCTTCAGGTTTTTCACAAGTTTCAAGCTTGCCATCAGGGCAAGGTCAAGCCCTGCCTGCAACGCCCGGGGTGGAAATCCGCGTCCGCGTCGGCCAAGCTGCGCCTTTGACGATCAGGCAAGCAGGAGATTTTTCATGTTCAGGGCAGCATTGGGCGTCGTCGGGCTCTTGGGCGCGCTGGCTGTGGTGCCACCGGCATTCGCCGAGGGCAACTCGGCCTACAGCGTACTGATCATTTCCCGGGAGCGCCTGGAAGTGGCCACCAGTTGCGAAATCGGCGTGTACCTAAACGACCAGCTTTCCGGGCGCGTTTTCCAGGAGCAGTCCACCTCGTTCAACCTGCCGCCTGGCCCGGTGGATGTGCGCCTGCGCCTGCTGCCTGGGCAAATGCCGGGTTGCGCCGCAGGTATAGAGGACCAGCGCAGCGCGCGTTTGAATCTGCAGGCGGGCCAGATCAACAAATACCGCATCGCCATGGGGCAATATGGGCTGGAGTTGAAACGAGCCGACCTGGGCTATTGACCTTGCCTGCGTGGCAAGGTTGATGCTGGAGGCCTGTCCAAGGAGGAGAGCCATGCCCGCATCCACCACATACGACCTGCCGATCTCCGGCATGACCTGCGCCAGCTGTGCTGGCCGGGTCGAGCACGCCCTGCGCAAGGTCACCGGCGCTGAACAGGTCAGCGTAAACCTCACCACTGAAAAAGCCCGGGTTGTAGCCCCGCCTGCCAGCCTGCCAGCCTTGGTCGAAGCCGTGCGCGAGGCCGGTTACGGGGTACCAACCCGCACCCTCGAACTGCAGATAGGCGGCATGACCTGCGCCAGTTGTGTCGGCCGAGTAGAGCGCGCCCTGGGCAAATTGGCCGGGGTCGAGCGGGTCAGCGTCAACTTGGCCAGCGAACGCGCGCACCTCGAAGTGCTTGCGGCCCTTGATGACAACCTGCTGATCGACGCTGTGCAAAAGGCAGGCTACAGCGCCAGCCTGCCGCAATCGACCAAGGACGACCAAAGCGCTGTCCAGCGCCGCCTGCGCAACGAGCGCCTGGCAGTCGGTGCAGCCTTGCTGTTGGCCCTGCCGCTGGTATTACCCATGCTGGTACAACCGTTCGGCTTGCACTGGATGCTACCCGCCTGGGCGCAGTTCCTGCTGGCCACACCCGTGCAGTTCATTCTCGGTGCCCGCTTCTACATTGCAGCCTGGAAGGCCGTGCGCGCCGGCGCCGGCAACATGGACCTGCTGGTGGCCCTGGGCACCAGCGCTGGCTATGGTCTGAGCCTGTACCAATGGGCCCAGGCTCCCGCCGGTATGGCCCCGCACCTGTACTTCGAAGCCTCAGCCGTGGTGATTGCCCTGGTATTGCTGGGCAAGTACCTGGAAAGCCGCGCCAAACGCCAGACCGCCAGTGCCATACGAGCCCTCGAAGCCCTGCGCCCGGAACGCGCCCTGCGCGTGGTCGACGGTGTGGAAGAGGACGTGGCCATTGCCCACTTGCGCTTGGGCGACCTGGTACTGGTCAAGCCCGGCGAACGCTTCCCAGTCGACGGCGTGGTCGAAGACGGCAGCAGCCATGCCGATGAGGCCCTGATCAGCGGCGAGAGCTTGCCAGTGCCCAAGCAGCCCGGCGACAGCGTCACCGGTGGCGCCATCAATGGTGAAGGCCGGCTGCTGGTGCGTACCCAGGCGCTGGGCACCGAGACCGTGCTGGCGCGCATCATCCGCCTGGTGGAAGACGCCCAGGCCGCCAAAGCACCGATCCAGAAGCTGGTCGACCGTGTCAGCCAGGTGTTCGTCCCGGCCGTGCTGGTACTGGCCCTGATCACCTTGATCGGCTGGTGGCTGGCAGGGGTACCGCTGGAAACCGCGCTGATCAACGCCGTCGCCGTGCTGGTCATCGCCTGCCCCTGCGCCCTCGGCCTGGCCACACCCGCCGCGATCATGGCCGGCACCGGGGTCGCCGCCCGCCACGGTATTCTGATCAAGGATGCCGAAGCTCTGGAGCGTGCCCATGCGGTCAACCGCGTAGTGTTCGACAAAACCGGTACCCTCACCTCCGGCAGCCCGCGGGTGGTTCACAGTCAGGCGCTGGACGGCAACAGTGCCGACCTTCACCGCCTGGCCGGCGCCCTGCAGCGCGGGAGTGAACACCCGCTGGCCAAGGCGGTACTGGTGGCCTGTGCAGAGCAAGGGCTGGACGTGCCAACCGTTGCCGACAGCCAGTCACTGACCGGGCGCGGCATTGCCGGGCGCGTTGAAGGCCGTGAACTGGCGCTGGGCAACCGCCGACTGCTTGACGAAAGCGGTCTGCAGCCCGGCGATTTGGCTGCCCAGGCCCAGGCCTGGGAAGCGGAAGGGCGCACACTGTCGTGGCTGATCGAGCGCGGCGCGCAACCGAGAGTGGTGGGCCTGTTCGCCTTTGGTGACAGCCTCAAGCCTGGCGCCGCGCAGGCCATCGAAACCCTGCACGCCCAACACATCAGCAGCCACCTGCTGACCGGTGACAACCGTGGCAGCGCCAAAGTGGTTGCCGAGGCACTGGGCATCGACGATGTGCACGCCGAAGTGCTACCGGCCGACAAGGCCGCGACCGTGGCCGCGCTCAAGCAGGATGGGGTGGTCGCCATGGTTGGCGATGGCATCAACGATGCACCGGCGTTGGCCGCGGCCGACATCGGCATTGCCATGGGTGGCGGTACCGACGTGGCCATGCAGGCCGCCGGCATCACCCTGATGCGTGGCGACCCGCGCCTGGTGCCCGCCGCGCTGGAAATCAGCCGCAAGACCTACGCGAAGATCCGCCAGAACCTGTTCTGGGCCTTCATCTACAACCTGATCGGCATTCCGCTCGCCGCGCTGGGTTACCTCAACCCGGTACTGGCAGGTGCCGCCATGGCCCTGTCCAGTGTCAGCGTCGTCAGCAATGCCCTGTGGCTTAAAACGTGGAAACCCACCAGCAGCACCCAGGAGGTACCATGAATATCGGCCAGGCCGCCCGCCGCAGCGGGCTCAGCACCAAGATGATCCGTTACTACGAGTCCATCGGCCTGCTCAAACCCGCCACTCGCAGCGACAGCGGCTACCGCCTGTACCAGGCGCAAGACTTGCACAACCTGGCCTTCATCAAACGCTCCCGCGACCTGGGCTTTTCCCTCGAAGAGGTCGGCAAGTTGCTGACCTTGTGGCAGGACCGCCAACGTGCCAGCGCCGATGTGAAGGCGCTGGCCATGCACCACATCGATGAACTGAACCGGCGCATCGAGGAGCTGGTGAGCTTGCGCGACACCCTCGGCGAGCTGGTTTCGCACTGCCAGGGTGACGACCGCCCGGACTGCCCGATCCTCAAAGACCTGGCCAATGGCGCTGCGGGCAGCTGCTGTCACTGAGCTGCCACGCGCCTTTGGCATGCCATAAATGTCCAAACACGACCGAATAGTCACCAACCACGACTTTATCCAATAAATACGGGCGTTTTGGCTTCATAAAACCCGGATGCTGCCGATGCAGTTGCTACCTGCCTCGTGTGTCGAAAACAAAAATTCCGGGAGCGTCGATGAGCATCAAACAGAAACTGACCTGGGCATTCGCGGTCATCGCCGGCTTGCCCATCGTTCTCGTGGCCACCCTGGTGGTCATCAACCTGCGCGGCGAAGCCCGCGACGGATTCCTCGACAGCAGCAGCCGGGAAATCCGCCAGGTCAGCAACGCGATGAACATCTTCTTCCAGGGGATCAACCAAAACGTCGAGTACATGGCTTCCCAGCCAATGGTTGCCGCCACGGGCAGCGAGCTGAACAAGTACATGAGCGCAACCCCGTCCTACGAACTGGGCGAGCAGGCCAGCAAAATTCTCGACTTCATGACTCGCCTGGCCAACTCACACCCCGCCTACGCCTACCTGTCCTACGGGGTGAATGACGGCGGCTACACTGGCTGGCCGGCCGGCCAGAAGTTTGTCAATTATGACCCTCGCACGCGCCCCTGGTACCAACTTGCCATGGCCAACCCTGGCAAGACGATGCGTACCGGCGCCTACTACTGGGCCGCCGACGATGCGGTGCTGGTCAGCACCGTGCGCACCGTGGCCAACCAGCTGGGCAACCCCGGCGGCGTGGTCAACATCGACGTGTCGCTCAAGGGCCTGACCGAAATCGTCAAGCAGATCAAACTGGGCGAAAGCGGCTACCTGATGCTGGTGGAAAGCAACGGCAACGTGATGGTCGACCCGCGCGACGCCGCCCACAACTTCAAGCAGCTGGGAAGCTTTGGCGACGGTTACGCCAAGCTGGCCAAAGCCGGCAAAGGCCTGGTCGAGGTCGAGCTCAATGGCGTGCACTACATGGCCAACGTCTACCCCGACCAGCAGCTGGGCTGGACCTTCATCGGCCTGATCGAACAAAGCGAAGTGATGCAGACCACCACCCGGCTCACCTGGCTGATCGGTGTCATCGCTGTGGTGTTGGCCTCGCTGTTCGCGGTGGTCGGTGCGGCCTTCGCCAAACTGATCGTGCGCCCGATCAACAGCGTCACCAACGGCCTGGAGGACATTGCCCAAGGTGAGGGTGACCTGACCCGCAACCTGGAAATCCGCGGCCGCGACGAAACCGCGCAACTGGCCAGCTGGTTCAACCAGTTCCTCGGTGCCATTCGCAGCCTGATCCAGCACATCGGTGCTGCCGCCAGCAAGATCCTCAGCACCTCCAGCAGCTCGACCCGCGTCTCCAGCGACATGGCCGAGGCGGCCGGCCGCCAGCGCGAAGCCGTGGATATGGTTTCCACTGCATTCCACGAAATGGTCGCCACCGCCAATGAAGTGGCACGGTCCTGCAGCCAGGCGGCGCAGTCGGCCGACAACGGCCAGCAGCAGGCCCGCGAAGGGCAGCAACAGATCGATGCAGCGGTACACAGCGTTGATCGCCTGAGCCAGGAGATCGAGCAATCGGCCCAGTCGATCCAGCAACTGGAGCGTGACAGCAACGCCATTCAGTCGATCCTCGGCACGATCCGTTCGATTGCCGAACAAACCAACCTGCTGGCCCTGAACGCCGCCATCGAAGCGGCCCGTGCCGGTGAACAGGGCCGCGGCTTTGCCGTGGTGGCCGACGAAGTACGGGCGCTGGCCAAGCGTACTGCCGACTCCACCGCTGAAATCGACGGTTTGCTGGGCAACCTGGCCAGCCGTACCGCCGAAGTGGCCGAGCAGATGCACGCCAGCCTGGAAGTGTCGCAGCAGTCGGTGAGCCGCATTGGTCTGGCCCGCGACAGCTTCGGGCAGATCCGTGAGTCGGTGGATGTGATCCGCGACATGAACACCCAGATCGCCACGGCAGCCGAAGAACAGCATCAGGTGGCTGAGGACATCAACCGGCACATCAGCCAGATTCACGGGGATGCGCAGTTGGTGGCCGAGCTGGCCCAGGCGGCGCGCCAGGACTCCGAGAGCCTGGCCGGGCTGTCCAATGAGCTGGATACGCTGGTGCGCAGGTTCCGCACCTGACGTATGGCCTGTGCCGGC
>NZ_JBQENN010000019.1:0-45163 GCF_052044625.1 Pseudomonas sp. 22515 | reverse complement strand
GCGGCGCTCGATCTCATAGGCGGTGAATGTCTCAAGCCGGACGCGCGCGGCGCCCGATCTCGCAGGCGCCAGAGAAACAAAGGCGGGCACCCTCCCACAGCCATTGCTATCTCAAGACAGGCCCTTGGCAGCCCCCATCCCTCTCTCAAACCGCCCTACCCTGCTTCCTGGCAACCCTGGGAAGAGCCCGCGCAACAGCAGGTATCCGCAATACCATCAACACAGCCCCAATAAACGCATAGATCGCCCATTCCCGAAGGTCGGAACGCACGATCCACAGGAAATGCAGCAAGCCCAACCCAAGCACCGCGTACACCAACCTGTGCAGCTTCCTCCACCGCGCGCCCAGCCGCCGTTGGCTGTACCGGTTCGAGGTGACCGCCAGCGCCAGCAACCCCAGGAACCCCAGCGCCCCCACAATAATGTAGGGGCGCTTGCGCAACTCCACCGCCAACTGCCCCCAATCCAGCCCTAGAATAAAAAACAGGTAGGCCAGAATATGCAGCACTATATAGGCGAACACCCATAACCCCAGCTGCCGGCGAACCACGATCCAGCCAGACCAGCCCGTCAGCTTCTGCAGTGGCGTCATGCTCAAGGTCACCAACAGGAAGGTAAGCGCCCCAAGCCCAAGACGATCCATCATGATCTTCCCGGGATCAGGCCCCAGCAGGTTCATCGCCGCTTCATATAGCCACCACACCGGGAACAGGCAGCCTACGACAAAGATGGCCAAGCGAAACCAGGGGTAACGCATCAGTAGTTCTTCCGCAGATCGAGCCCGGTATACAGCGACGCCACTTCATCGGCATAGCCATTGAACATCTGTGTCTCCCGCACGTTGGGGCTGAACAACCCGCTGGGCAAACGACGTTCGCGCGCCTGGCTCCAGCGCGGGTGGTCGACTGTCGGGTTCACATTGGCATAGAAACCATATTCATCCGGCGCCAGCCCTTCCCAGGTAGTGCCGGGCTGCTCCGCGACCAGGCTGATGCGCACAATCGACTTGATGCTCTTGAAGCCATACTTCCAAGGCACCACCAAACGCAACGGCGCACCGTTTTGGTTGGGCAGTTCCCGGCCGTACATACCCACTGCGAGAATTGCCAGCGGGTGCATCGCCTCATCCAGGCGCAACCCTTCTCTATAAGGCCAGTCGATCAAGGCGAAGCCAGAACGTTGCCCCGGCATATGCTGCGGATCCTTCAGCGTTTCGAAACGCACATAACGCGCACTGGAAGTCGGCTCGACCTGCTTGAGCACCTGAGCCAAAGGGAACCCCAGCCACGGAATGACCATCGACCACGCCTCTACGCAGCGCAGCCGATAGATCCGCTCCTCAAGCTGATAGGGTTTGACGAAGTCCTCCAGTGCATAGCGTCCGGGCTTGCCCACTTCACCATCCACCACAATGGACCACGGTTCGGTCTTCAGGCTGTCGCCATTGGCCGCCGGGTCGCCCTTGTCGGGCCCGAACTCGTAGAAGTTGTTGTAGTGAGTGGCATCCTTGAACGGCGTAATCGCCTCGTCCTTCACCGTCACCGCTTGCCAGCGCGTGGCCGCGAGCTTGTCAGTGAACCAGGCCGGCGCGGCTCCAGCCTGCACATCGGCATAACGCGACCCTTGCGCCGCGCCCACCCCGCCCGGCAATGCGCCTAGCGCCAAGCCAGCCAATGAGCCACCCAGCAGGGTACGACGGGAAAGGTAAATGCCTTCGGGGGTGATCTCCGACGCCTTGCACTCGGAAGACCTGGGAAGCTTGATAAGCATGAACGGCTCCATAGCACTGAGTAACGGATGTACCAGTAAGACTATGGAGCCGTGAGGTTATTCCAGCGTTAAGTGATTCTCACGCTTTGCGACGGCGTGCCTTCAGCAGGAACTGGATCGGCCCCGATGCTGCATAGGCGAGGAAGATCAACAGCAGGATACGCGGCGGGTCGCTGAACACGACGGCAAACACCAGCACCACAGCCAGGATCGCCACGAACGGGACGCGCCCCTTGAGGTCCAGCTCCTTGAAACTGTTGTACTTGATGTTGCTGACCATCAGCATGCCAGCAGCAGCCACCAGCAGCGCGACCAGGAACGACAGCTTGGAGCCCTGGATGCCGTAGTCGCTGAACGCCCATACGGTGCCCGCCACCACACCTGCGGCAGCCGGGCTGGCCAGGCCGATGAAGTAGCGCTTGTCGGCGGTACCGACCTGGGTATTGAAGCGCGCCAGGCGCAACGCGGCACCGGCCACATAGATGAAGGCAACCATCCAGCCGACCTTGCCCATGTCACCCAGCGCCCAACCGAAGGCCAGCAAAGCCGGGGCCACACCAAAGGCGACCATATCCGACAGCGAGTCATACTCGGCACCGAAGGCACTCTGGGTATTGGTCATGCGCGCAACGCGGCCGTCCAGGCCATCGAGCACCATGGCCACGAAGATGGCGATAGCGGCAAAAGCGAAGTACTTGCTCGCCTCGCGCGGGTCGCCGGCACTCAGGGCGCTCTGTGCGCTCATCGAGCTGATGATGGAATAGAAACCGGCAAACAGGTTGGCGGTGGTAAACAGGTTGGGCAGCAGGTAGATGCCGCGGTGGCGCACCTTGCGGCCTTCGGCGTCATGCCCTTCTTCAACGTGCTCATCGACAGGTAGCAGGCTTTCGGCGTCGGAGGGCTTGTTCGGCTCTTCGGGACGTTCGCTCATGGAGGGTACCTTGCAACAGGATGGAAAATGTTCGACACGGGCCCGCGAAACAGGTTCTGACAGCGAGCCACTGGTCTGCTTTATACCAGAAGCTGGATGCCAGAACGAAAAAACGCGGCCGAAGCCGCGTTTTTCATCTTTCGATAAGACTTAGTTCTTGGTCTTGTCGACGATTTTGTTAGCCGAGATCCACGGCATCATCGAGCGCAGCTGCTCGCCGATGATTTCGATGCCGTGAGCGGCGTTGTTGCGGCGCTTGGCGGTCATCGATGGGTAGTTGGTAGCACCTTCGGAGATGAACATCTTCGCGTACTCGCCGTCCTGGATGCGCTTCAGGGCATTGCGCATGGCCTTGCGGGATTCTTCGTTGATGACTTCCGGGCCAGTGACGTACTCACCGTACTCGGCGTTGTTGGAGATCGAGTAGTTCATGTTGGCGATGCCGCCTTCGTACATGAGGTCTACGATCAGTTTCAGTTCGTGCAGGCACTCGAAGTAGGCCATTTCCGGCGCGTAGCCAGCTTCGACCAGGGTTTCGAAACCGGCTTTGACCAGCTCGACGGTACCGCCACACAGAACAGCCTGCTCACCGAACAGGTCGGTTTCAGTTTCGTCCTTGAAGGTGGTTTCGATGATACCGGTACGGCCACCACCCACGCCCGAAGCGTAGGACAGTGCGACGTTCTTGGCGTTGCCGGAAGCGTCCTGGTAGATAGCGATCAGGTCAGGGATGCCGCCGCCTTTGACGAACTCGGAGCGAACGGTGTGGCCCGGGGCTTTCGGCGCGATCATGATCACGTCGAGGTCGGCACGCGGAACAACCTGGTTGTAGTGGATCGAGAAACCGTGAGAGAAGGCCAGGGTAGCGCCCTTCTTGATGTTCGGCTCGATTTCGTTCTTGTACAGAGCACCCTGGAACTCGTCCGGGGTCAGGATCATGACCAGGTCAGCCGCAGCGACAGCGGTAGCAACATCGGCAACTTTCAGGCCGTGGGCTTCAGCCTTGGCAACGGTAGCCGAACCTTTACGCAGACCGACGGTAACGTCTACACCGGAGTCTTTCAGGTTGCACGCCTGAGCGTGGCCCTGGGAGCCGTAACCGATGATGGCGACTTTCTTACCCTGGATGATGGAAAGGTCGCAGTCTTTATCGTAGAAAACTTTCATGAAAATACCCCTGGTTATATCTCGGCCCCTGCGGAGCCATCGCTAATTTTTTGGATTTAGATGCTGAGCACTTTGTCGCCACGGGCAATGCCGGTAACGCCGCTGCGCACGGTTTCCAGAATCGATGCAGTGCCGATCGCCTGGATGAAGCTGTCCAGTTTGTCGCTGGTACCGCTCAGCTGCACGGTGTACACGCTGGCGGTCACGTCGACGATCTGGCCACGGAAGATATCCGTGGTGCGCTTGATCTCGGCACGCTGGGCACCGGTGGCCTTGACCTTGACCAGCATCAGTTCACGCTCGATGTGAGCGCTTTCCGACAGGTCGACAAGCTTGACCACTTCGACCAGCTTGTTCAGGTTCTTGGTGATCTGTTCGATCACTTCGTCATGGCCAACGGTGGTCAGCGTCAGACGCGACAGGGTCGGGTCTTCGGTTGGCGCTACAGTCAGGCTTTCAATGTTGTAGTTGCGCTGGGAGAACAGGCCGACCACGCGGGACAACGCACCTGGTTCGTTTTCCAGCAGCAGGGAAATGATGTGCCGCATATCAGGTACGCTCCGTCTTGCTCAGCCACATGTCACGCATCGAGCCATCCTTGATCTGCATCGGATAGACGTGCTCACTGCGGTCAACCGCGATGTCGATGAACACCAGACGGTCCTTCATCGCAAACGCTTCTTCCAGCTTCGGCTTGAGGTCCTTCAGGCTGGTGATGCGGATACCCACATGGCCATAGGCCTCGGCCAGCTTGATGAAGTCAGGCAGCGACTCGACGTACGAGTGCGAGTGACGACCGTTGTAGGCCATGTCCTGCCACTGGCGGACCATGCCCAGCACACCGTTGTTCAGGTTGACGATCTTCACCGGCAGGCCGTATTGCATGCAGGTGGACAGCTCCTGGATGTTCATCTGGATGCTGCCTTCGCCGGTCACACAGGCCACGTCCTGATCCGGGAAGTTGAGCTTGACGCCCATCGCCGCCGGGAAGCCGAAGCCCATGGTGCCCAGGCCACCGGAGTTGATCCAGCGGTTTGGCTTGTTGAAGCGGTAGTACTGCGCGGCAAACATCTGATGCTGGCCCACGTCGGAAGTGACGAAGGCATCGCCATTGGTCACTTCACACAGTGTCTCGATGACTTTTTGCGGTTTGATGACGTTGCCATCGCCCTTGTCGTAAGGGAACAACTCGCCATTGCCACGCCATTCGTCAATCTGCTTCCACCAGGCATCCAGCGAAGCCTTGTCAGGCTGCTCGCCGATTTCCTTGAGGATGCCGAGCATTTCGCTGAGCACGCTGTCGACCGGGCCGACGATTGGCACGTCGGCCTTGATCATCTTCGAGATCGACGCCGGGTCGATGTCGATGTGGATGATCTTGGCGTTCGGGCAGAACTTGGCCGGACCGTTTACAACGCGGTCGTCGAAACGCGCACCGACGGCAAAAATGACGTCGGCATTGTGCATGGCCATGTTGGCGGTGTAGCTGCCATGCATGCCAAGCATGCCGAGGAACTGGCGGTCGGTCCCCGGGAAGCCACCCAACCCCATCAGGGTATTGGTGACCGGCAGGTTCAGCGACTTGGCAATTTCAGTCAGGGCTTCGGAGCCACCGCCGAGGATCACACCGCCACCGGAGTAGACGACCGGGCGCTTGGCCGCCAGAAGCATCTCGGCAGCCTTGCGGATCTGGCCGGAGTGACCGCGGACCGCCGGGCTGTAGGAGCGCAGCTTGACCTTTTTCGGGTAGACGTATTCGAACTTCTCAGCCGGGTTGGTCATATCTTTTGGAATGTCGACCACGACTGGACCTGGACGACCGGATTGCGCCAGGTAGAAAGCTTTTTTCAGAACTTCAGGGATCTCGGTCGGATTCTTGATCATGAAGCTGTGCTTCACGATCGGCCGCGAGATACCGATCATGTCAGTTTCCTGGAAGGCATCGGTGCCCACCATGGTGCTAGGCACCTGGCCGGACAGGATGACCATCGGAATCGAGTCCATGTAGGCGGTGGCAATACCGGTAATGGCATTGGTCGCGCCAGGACCGGAGGTTACCAGCACCACACCGGCCTTGCCGGTGGCGCGAGCGTAGCCGTCCGCCATATGGGTGGCCGCCTGCTCGTGACGAACCAGGATGTGTTCCACTTCCGGTTCTTTGAACAAAGCGTCGTAAACATGCAGGAGAGCACCACCAGGGTACCCGTAGATGTGCTTAACGCCTTCGTCACGCAAAAAGCGGACGACCATCTCAGCGCCAGATAAAAGCTCCACGTTGTTCACCTCTAAAACGCCAGAATACCGCCCTCACTGGACGGGTCTTAATAGGTTTACTGCCAAGCAGAGCATGAGCGAACGTCAGCACTGACTGAGCAAGTATTGGGAAATCCCCAGAGTGTTGCGGGGGTTTCCCACCCAGCGCGAGGTAACGCGTTGCGGGGTGTAACAGGTCGGCGCGGGTGTGCACCTCATGATCTGCTTAGCGGGTCTGCTTCTGGCAGTCCCTCTACAGCGGAAGTTGGATTCTTGTGATTCGGCGCCAACAAGTCAAGAAAAATTATTGCCAATTTTTCCCCAAGATGAATTCCTGCCACCACTAAAAATCGCTTCAGCAGCAGAATTAAGAAGATTTCCAAAAAAAAGGGCCACAATCTGCGGCCCTTGACGGAAAAACTGAAGAAATCAGGCGGAAGGAGCGATCAATTGGTCAAAAGCTGCCAACAGGCGGCGTAGCTCACGACTTTGCTCCGGCCGGTCGGTAAACACGGTTTCGGCCATGACAAGGATGCTCGATGCGTTGGGCAGCGGGTGGCCCAGCTCGATGATGATCTTCATGCGTGGCAGGAAGATCCATTGCAGCCACTGCTCAAAACTGAGGGTATCCACGGCGAACGGCACCGTACTGGCCAGTGCCTCGTCGCTTGGCGGCTCGTCATCCCACCAGCCTTGCACCTGCAGCTCACGCTCGATCAAGAGCAGGTGGTCGGCAATATCCAGCACGCGTTGCTCGATCATCACGAATTGACCCGCGCCTTTTGCCGGGCCAGCGCAGCGCCGGCGCTGTCACCCTGCTTTTCACGGGCCTGGGCGATCGTGTTCCAAAGCTCTGCCTGCAGGCTTGGGCGGCCGTTGGCGTAGGTCAGGGCGCGGCGCGCCAACTGCTCGGCCTGCGCCGCATCACCTTGCGAGAGGCGCACCTGGGCCAGGCGATACAGCACCTGCGGCTCACGCGGAGCAATGCGCTGGGCACGCTCCAGGCTCGAGGCGGCACCGTTGAAGTCGCCACTGCCCTGCTGCGTCTTCGCAGTGGTCAGCAGTGCCAGCACAGGACCGTCCAGCTGCTCGTCGGCCGACAGGCCACCGGTGGCGGTGCTGCGCGGAATACCGGTTGGCGCACTGGCACTTTGCGGGGTGCTGTTCATCGCGGCAATGTCGAAGGGTTCATCGGCAATCGGGTTTGGATTGGTGGTCATCGGCGCCGAACTGACAGGTCCTGTACTGATCGGCCCCGGGGTGATCGGCGAGGTACTGATCGGCGCAGCGCCATTGCCCGCCGGGAATGTCTGGATGCCCGATGCGCCTGCGCCCTGCGGGATCATCACGGTGACACCGGAATCCTCCGGCAGCGTCTGCGCCTGGGCGGTGCCGGTGTTATAGCCACCCGCCGAGCGGTTGGCCGTCACGCGTTCGCTGTTGGACACGCGGGTGCTCGAGTCGACCACCGGAATATTGCCACGCGGGACGCTGGAGCACCCCTGGAGCACAGCCAACGCCGTCACGGCAGGAAACAGCCACTTGTTCACGTCACACCTCATCAATGCAGCCTGTGCTTAATTCATCCAGCCCTTGACCCAGTCCATGACCGATTCGACTGGGTCCTGCTCGCCGCCACAGGTTGCGCCGGCCGGCGGCTCACTCCCGCGAATATACGGCATCTGCACCGCTCCCGGACAGCTGGCATCAGACCCATGGCCACTGTAGGGGTCGATCCAGGCCTGCACCACGTTGTCAGGTTGCGGCATATCCAGCGGCAGCGGGTCGGCCTTCTTCATGAAGCTGGTCCACACCTGCAAGGCGCCGGTGGCGCCGGTAAACGGTGTCTTGCCGTTATCGTCACGGCCCATCCACACCACGGCCAGCAGATCCTGACTGAAGCCGGAGAACCAGCTGTCACGCGAGTCGTTACTGGTACCGGTCTTGCCCGCCAGGGTCAGCGAGCGTGGCAAGGTGTTGTACACCGAACGCCCTGTACCTTCGCGCATTACACGCTGCATGGCGTTCTGCACCAGGTAAATGGCACCCGGGTCGAAGGTTTGCTGGATCTGGAACGGGTAGCGCTTGAGCGGCTCGCCCTCGGCGGTGAGCACGCTGCGGATACCGCGCATCGGCGTGTTGAAGCCGCCGTTGGCGATGGTCTGGTACATGGTTGCGACCTGCATCGGCGACATGCCACCCGCCCCCAGCAACATGGCCGGGAACGCTGGCCAGTCGACATTCACGCCCAAGCGACCAATGGTCTTGATCACGTTCGGCACACCCACTTCCAGGCCGAGCTTGGCGGTCGACAGGTTGTAAGAGTTGGCCAGCCCCTGGTACAGGTAGATCGTGCCATGCGGGCGGCGGTCATAGTTTTGCGGGCGCCAGACCTGGCCGTCAGCCCCTTTGACCGAAAATGGCTCGTCCTGCACCCAACTGGTCAGGGTGTACTTGCTCGGCTGCTCCAGCGCAGTCAGGTATACCGACGGTTTGACCAGGGAGCCGATCGGCCGTACAGCATCGATGGCCCGGTTGAAGCCGGCAAAACCTGCCTGGCGGCTACCGATCAGCGCTTGTACTTCACCGGTTTCAGGGTTGGTCACGACCATTGCCGCCTCGACATCGTCTGCCCCCTTGCGGCCCGCCAGGCGCTTGAAGGTCTCGCTCATCGAGGTTTCGGCCTTCATCTGCAGGATAGGGTCGAAGCTGGTAAAGATGCGCAGGCCTTCTTCGGTCAAGTCTTCGTCGCGGTAATCCTGGCGCAACTGTCGCTTGACCAGGTCGAGGAAGGCAGGGAACGAGCTGTCGGCCAGGCTGCCACGCTTGGTCACGCCCAGCGGCATTTTCTTCGCCGCATCGACTTCTGCCTGGCTGGCCACGCCCTGCTCGGCCACCAGGTCGAGCACCAGGTTGCGGCGAGCCAAGGCACGCTCGGGGTGACGCCGCGGGTTGTAGTAGGACGGGCCTTTGACCATGCCCACCAGCAGGGCGATCTGATGCAGTTTCAGCTCGGACAGCGGCTGGCTGAAGAAGAACTGACTCGCCAGACCAAAGCCGTGCACCGCGCGTTGACCGTCCTGGCCGACGAACACCTCGTTGAGGTAAGCCTCAAGGATTTCGCGCTTGTCGTAGTGCAGTTCGAGCAGGACCGCCATCATCGCCTCGGTCAGCTTGCGGCTGAGGCTGCGCTCGCTGCTGAGGTAGAAGTTCTTCACCAACTGCTGGGTCAGGGTACTGCCACCCTGGCGCATCGAGCCGGACGACGTGTTGACCCACATGGCCCGGACGATGGACTTTGGCGACACGCCGAAGTGACTGTAGAACTCGCGGTCTTCCGTGGCCACCAAGGTTTCGAGCAGATATTTGGGTACCTGATCGATCTTGATCAGGATGCGGTCTTCGAGATTTTTCGGATAGATGCCGCCGATCATCAGCGGCTCCAGCCGCACCACGTCAAGCGCCTTGCCGTTGGCACCGGAAAGGCCCGCAACGTAATCGCCAGAGAAGCGTACACGGACGAACTGCGCCGGCTCCATGCCCTCGTAGAACTGGAAGCCACGGGTATTGAGGTCGACGGTATTGCCGCTGACGGACGCAGCGCCCGGGCCGTTGGCCGCGTTTTCGCGACGGTAACCGAGCGCATCGAGCTCGGTGAGGAAGTCGTTCTTGCTCAACTTCTGGCCGGTGAACAGCTCCAGCGGTCGGGCATACACTTTGGCCGGGATGGTCCAGCGCTTGCCGGAGAACTTTTCCTGGACGACGGCATCGAGGTAAACCGCGAAGCCGGCGACGATCACCAGGCCAACCAGGCTGAGCTTCAAAGCCCAGCCCAGCCAGGCGCGGGAGCGGCCGGTCGGGCGTTTCTGAGGGGTGCGGGAATTTCGGGTTCGGGTCATGGCGGCGGATTATACGCACTTTATAAAGGCTGGGCAGACGGCCCGGCGGTAGGCAGGGACGGCACCATTGACCATAATGGCGCATTCGAATTCCCTTGCCCCGGAAGGATTTGCCGTGAGCCAAGCTCTTATTACTGCGTTGCAGAACCCTGCCCTGTACCCTCACCCCGTGGAGGGGTTTCAGCTCATCGAGACGCATATCTCCTGGGTCCTGCTCACTGGCGAATACGCCTACAAGATCAAGAAACCGATGAATTTCGGCTTCCTGGACTTCACCGGACTGGACCAGCGCCAGCATTTCTGTAACGAAGAATTGCGCCTGAACCAACGCCTGACCGAAGGCCTGTACCTGGAAGTGTTGCCCATCACCGGTAGCGTCGACGCACCGCAGATCGGTGGCGAAGGCGTAGCCATCGAGTACGCGCTGAAGATGCGCCAGTTCCCCCAAGGGCAGATGCTCAACACCCTGCAGGCCAATGGCGAACTGAACGCCACGCACATCGACCAGATGGCCCGGCAGATTGCCGATTTTCACCTTCAGGCTCCGCGTGTGCCGATGGAGCACCCGCTGGGCACGCCAGAGAGCGTGATGGCCCCGGTGGAGCAGAACTTCGAGCAAATTCGCCCATTCCTCAGCGACAAAGCCGATCTGCAGCAACTTGACGCCCTGCAGGCCTGGGCCCGCAGCAGCTTCGAGCGCCTGCAAGGGCTGCTGGAAAAGCGCAAGGCCAATGGCTTCATCCGTGAGTGCCACGGTGACATTCACCTGGGCAACGCCACCTTGATCGATGGCAAGGTGGTGATCTTCGATTGCATCGAATTCAACGAGCCTTTCCGACTGACCGACGTCTACGCCGACACCGCCTTCCTGGCCATGGACCTGGAAGACCGTGGCCTGAAGTGCCTGGCCCGACGCTTCATCAGCCAGTACCTGGAACTGACAGGGGACTACGAAGGCCTGGAACTGCTCAACTTCTACAAAGCCTACCGCGCGCTGGTGCGGGCCAAGGTCGCACTGTTCAGCATGCCGGCCGACGCCGATGGCGTGCAACGTGCCACCACCCTGCGCACCTACCGCAACTACGCCAACCTGGCCGAAAGTTACAGCGCCATCCCGTCGCGCCTGCTGGCCATCACCCATGGTGTTTCGGCGGTGGGCAAAAGTCACGTGGCCATGCGCCTGGTCGAGGCCTTGGGTGCAGTGCGCGTGCGTTCGGACGTGGAGCGCAAACGCCTGTTCGGCGAACAACAGCAGGCCGACGCCGGCCAACTGAGCACAGGCATCTATGACCAGGACGCCAGCGCTGCGACCTATCTGCGCCTGCACGAGATAGCTGCGACCGTGCTGCGCGCCGGCTTCCCGGTGGTGCTGGACGCCACCTACCTCAAGCGTGAACAACGCCAGGCTGCGGCAGAGGTTGCCAGCCAGACCGGCGTGCCGTTCCTCATCCTCGACTGCCACGCGCCAGAGGCGGTCATCGCCAGTTGGCTGGAGCAGCGCCAGGCTGAAAACAGCGACCCCTCGGATGCCACGCTGGAGGTGATCAAGGCCCAGCAGGCCAGCCGTGAGGCGCTGGATGCGCAGGAGCTGGTGCACAGCACCCGCGTCGATACCCATGCTGCCGGCAGCATGGATCAAGTGATCGAGCAGATTCGCCAGCGGTTGCCTGGCCTGTAAGTTCGTCATCTTCCCGTGCCTGCCCNCAGGCCGCTCATCACCCGATGGCAAAAAGCCGCATATTTCCCAACGCCCGCTACACTCCTCTCAGACCTGCTCGCGATTTATCCCCCATTCCCGTTCAGCCATCGCAAGGAGGCTCGATGAACGATGAATTGCAGCATCTGAAGAACCTTGGCAAGACGTCTGCGCAGTGGCTGCATGCAGCCGGCATCCACAGTGCATCGGATTTGCGCCGCCTGGGCGCGGTGGGTGCGTACCAGGCCGTGAAGACACGAGGGTTCCGTGCATCGAAGGTGCTGTTGTATGCCATTGAAGGCGCCCTGCTGGACATGCACTGGAACGATTTGCCGCTCGAACGCAAGGAAGCACTCAACCAACAATTGGACGCGAAAAACCCTACGCAAAAAAAACCAAAATAATAGGGGTAAAGGGATTGACGGCTAAATGAGAATTGTTATGATTATCACAACTGGTCGCGAGACTGGTTGGATGAGCTAAGAGCCCCTGGTTCGGACTCTCAGATTATCTCCTCATCAGGCTAATCACGGTTATTGACCCGGCAATTTGCCGGGTCTTTTTTTGCCTGTGCTTTTTCAGGATCAACGCCGCAGCTGCGCACAATAATCCTGCTCCGGCATCGCCGCCGTGTACCACACATAATCAGCCTCGCCAGGCTCGATTCGCTCGCCCACCTCAGCAAGCAGCAATACCTTGCTCTCCCCCGTCGCCCCGAGGTCAGCCAGATGCAAGGGTATGCCCAGGTCCTTGCGCACATGGTAAGCCCCGGCAAACAGCAGTGCCGGTTGCGGTGCCGCCTGCAAGCGCTCGGCCATGCGCCGGTCGCGCTGCTGCTGAACGGCCAGCATCGCCGGTAACTGGTTTTCCGGCAGCATCCCGCAATGCCCGGCGCGCACCTGTTCCAGCAAGGCAGCCTTTACCGCGGGTGCATTGGACTTTTCGCCCTGCACCGGCGCCGGCTGTCGATAGGCCTGACGCATCTCGGCGGGCGAAAGGTTGGCGGCCAGCAACGTCACCCCATGCTGCAAGGCTTCGGTGACAATCGGCCCGTACAACTGCCAATCCCAGCCCTCCTGCCAGGCCAGTGCCTTGGGCAAGTCTTCCGGCAAAGGCTGCCCCACCAGCTTGTCCACCCGCGATTGCTGGCTGGGCTGCAGCATCTCCAGCAACAGGCTGCCCTGAGTGCGCTGGCCTTGAAGAGCGCGCAGCAGCCACAGTTGCAGCGCGTGATGGTCAGGGTTGTCATGCTTCTCGCCGACAAGCACTCGGGGTGCATCAGCCAGGCGCTGCACCAGCGTTTCAGGGCTTATGACCTGCTCATTGGACAGGTCGACAATCTTTCCCAGCTCGGCGTGCGTGCGACCTTCACTGCTCTGCCAGGCGGGCAACGGCGGCAGGCTGGCCTGACAGCCGCCTATCGCCAGTACCAGGCACAGCGAGAAACCGGACAGCATCGGGTGTCGCATCGGCAGTTACTCCATGTCATCCACACTTTCAATGGCCTGCACCGGGGGCGGGCCGGTCGCAAGACAAGGCCACTTTCACAAAGGCCCTGCACGCGTTGAGAACATCAACGGGTGATGATCAGCGGGTGCCCGCGCTCGGGGTGCGCCTGCACCAACACGTCAATACCGTACACCGCCTTCAGTGCCGCTGGGGTCAGTGCCTCTTCGGGCGTGGCAAACGCGTGGCAGCGCCCCTGTTCCAGCAACAGGATACGGTCACAGTAACGTGCTGCCAGGTTCAGGTCATGCAGGATCACCAACACTGCAGCACCGCAGTCGGCGAAGCGGCGTACGGCTTCCAGGGTGGTGTGCTGATGCAGCGGGTCGAGCATTGAGGTCGGCTCGTCGAGCAACAACGTGCTGCCCTCCTCCCCCGGCCATAGTTGCGCCAGCACGCGGGCCAGGTGTACCCGTTGCCGCTCGCCACCGGAAAGCGCCAGGTAGCTGCGCTCTACCAGGTGCCAGGCATCTGCCGCCCGCAACGCCGCTTCGACAATTTCCGCATCGCGCCGCTGACCGGTGCCATGAGGCATGCGCCCCATGCCTACCACTTCCTCCACCCGAAACGAGAAACCCAGGCTGGACACCTGCGGCAACACTGCCAGGCGCCTTGCCCGTTCCTGTCCGGCCCAATCGGCCAGCGGGCGGCCCTGCAGCGTTACCCGCCCGCGGTCGGGCGCCAGTTCACCGCACAGCACACTCAGCAAGCTGCTCTTGCCGGCACCGTTGGGACCGAGCACACCCACGACCTGCCCCGGAGGCAACTGCAGGTGAATGTCGTGCAGCACCTCATTGCTGCCCCTGCGCAGGTACAGGCCCTCTACATGCAACATCAGCCGCGCCCTCGCATCAGCAGGAACAGGAAGAACGGCGCACCAATGAAGGCCGTTACGATACCAATCGGCAGCTCGGCAGGCGCCAGTAGCAGCCGCGCCGCCAGGTCGGCGAACAACATCAGTACACCGCCGGCCAGCAGCGAGGCAGGCAGCACCACACGGTGATCAGGCCCGGCCAGCAGACGTACCAGGTGCGGCACCACCAGGCCGATGAAGCCGATCAACCCGGCTGCCGCCACTGCCGCCCCCACGCCCAGCGCCGTGCAGAACACCAGCTCACGCTTGAGCCGCTCCACGTCAACGCCCAGGTGACGCGCCTCCGACTCACCCAGCAACAGGGCATTCAGCGCCTTGGCCCGGCGCGGCAGCCACACCGCCACCCCTGTCGCCACCAGCAACAATGGCCACAGCCGCTCATAGCTGGCGCCATTGAGGCTGCCAAGGTTCCAGAACGTCAGCGTGCGCAAGGTGGCGTCATCGGCCAGGTAAGAGAACAGCCCCACGGCCGCGCCCCCCAGCGCGGTCATGGCCACGCCAGCCAATAGCATCGTGGCGACGTTGGTCTGGCCATCGCGGCGCCCCAGGCGGTAGACCAGCGCAGTTACCCCAAGCCCGCCGACAAACGCGCAGAACGACAGCAGATAAGGCGCGAAAGCATCCGGCATGCCGCCAAACCAGGCGCCGCCAACAATGGCAACCGCTGCCCCCATCGCAGCGCCGGCGGCAACCCCTACCAGCCCGGGGTCGGCCAGCGGGTTGCGGAACAGCCCCTGCATGCCCACCCCGGACAGCGCCAGCACCGCGCCCACCGCCAACCCCAACAGGGTGCGCGGCAGGCGGATCTGACCAAGGATCATCTCGGCCTGCTGCAGGCCATCTTCGGAAACGGGCAGTCCCAACAGGCGCAGGCCAGCGCGCAGCGTATCGAACATCGGCAGGCTGACTGGCCCCAGCGCCAGTGACAGCCAGATTGCCAACAGGCACAGCAGGCTCAGGCTAATGAACAACGTACGTGGAGAGACCCGCTGTTTCATTGTGCGAAGCTGGCCTGAGCAGCCGGGTAGAAGGTGGCTGCCAGCGACTGCAAGGTCGCCGGTAGCCGAGGCCCGAGCCCGCCGACCAGCAGCGTCGGGTCCAGTGAGACCAGGCGTTTCTCACGCACGGCCCGCGAAGCAGCCAGCGCGGGGTTTTCTTTCAACAGCGCCTGCAAGGCCTGCTCATCGGCCAGCGCCCGGTCGGAAAACACGATCACATCCGGGTCAAGCGCCGCCAAGGCTTCGTTGGAGAAGTTCTTGTAGCCTGGGTGCGCGGCCAGGTTACGCCCACCCGCCTGGTCCAGCAGCCAGTCACCGGCAGTGCCTTGCCCGGCGATCAGCGGCTTGGCCCCGGCATGGCCGACCAGCAGCAACACCCCAGGAGCCTGCTGCCCGGCCTGGGCCAGCTTGACGTTGGCATGCAACGCATCGAGCCGCTGGCGGTAGTCCGCAGCAAGCGCGGACGCTTGCTGCTCTGCACCGAGCAACTGCCCCAGGTGCCTGAGGTTTTCATCTACAGCCGGCAGCTCGGCCTTGCTGGAGAACAACTCGACCCGCACGCCGGCCTTGCGGATTTGCGCCAGTACCGGTGGCGGCCCCATTTCCTCGGTGCCGACCAGCACATCCGGGCGCAGGCTGAGAATGCCCTCGGCCGACAGTTGTCGCTGATAACCCACACTGGGCAAGGCTTTCAACGAGGCCGGGTGCTGACTGGTAGTGTCCACACCGACCAGGCGCGCTTCACCTCCCAATGCGGTTATCCACTCGCTCAAGGCGCCACCCGCGCTGACCCAGCGTTGCGGCAGCTCGGCTGCCAAGGCTTGGGTAGAGAGCACAAGGCTTGCACACAGAGCGAGAAAAGCAGCTGGACGGCGCATCATCGGGTTCCTTCTGAAGGCGGGCTACACGCCTTGTGGCGAGCAGCGGAACTGCGCACCATAGGCAGCCAGGCGCAGCGAATGCGATCAATTTGATAATTATTCGCATTGGAGCGTCAAGCCATCACGTGTTTCACGGGTCATCCTTGCCATGCACTTCCTTTGTACATCCCTCGGCCTGGCCGAGGGCCAAAGCCGCGCCTTCAGCGTAGACGGCCTCGAACTGTTCGGCGTGCGTCGCCAAGGCCAGGTGTACCTGTACCGCAACCGCTGCCCGCACCGGGACATCCCGCTGAACTGGGCAGAGGACGCGTTTCTGGATGACAGCGCCAGCCTCATCCACTGCGCCCATCACGGAGCCCTGTTCCTGATAGAAAGCGGCGAATGCGTGGCAGGCCCCTGCGAGGGTGAGCAGCTGCAGCCCCTGGGCTGCCACGAAGACAGCCAGGGCCTCTGGTTCATGGGGTAAGCAGCACCGGCAAGCGGCGATCGATGACGATACCCTCGGCGTCCAGCCGAGTGCCGTAGGCCAGCACCTCCACCCCGTCCGCTACGGCAGCGCGCAGCGCCTGGGCGTAGGCTGTATCAATTTCTTCAGCCGGGCGCACAGCGTCGATACCGGTCAGGTTCACGCAATACAGCTGCACGGCCCGCACGCCCTGCCGGGCCAGCTTTGCCAGCTCACGCAGGTGTTTCGCACCGCGTTGAGTCACCGCATCAGGGAAGGCCGCAACTGCAGTGTCGGGGTAGCCCAGCGTCACACTCTTGACCTCGACATAGGCCGGGGCACCCTCGAACTCCAGGCGAAAGTCGATACGGCTGCCTTCTTCGCCATAGGCCACTTCACGCTTGAGTGCAGTGAAACCGACCAGTTCAGTGATTGTGCCGGCGCGCAGGGCCTCTTCGACCAACGCATTGGCCCGCCCGGTATTCACGCAGGCCAACCGCCCCTGGGGGGTTTCGCTGATTTCCCAGGTCCCTGGCAGCTTGCGCTTGGGGTCGTTGGAGCGGCTGAACCACACCTGCCCACCTTCACGCATGCAGTTGAGCATGGAGCCGGTATTCGGGCAGTGGATAGTCATCTGCTCGCCGCTGGCCAGTTCGATATCGGCCAGAAAGCGCTTGTAGCGACGCAACAGGCGGCCCTGCTCGAGTGAAGGAGAGAAACGCATCAGCCTTGCCAGCTCTGCAGGCCACGGGCAATACGCTGCACCGCTTCTTCCAGGCGCGGCAGGCTCTGGGTATAAGCGAAGCGCACATGGTGCCCGGCCAGGTGGCGACCGAAGTCCAGGCCCGGCGTGAACGCCACGTGCTCGGTTTCCAGGAAGTGTCGGCAGAATGCGAACGCGTCCCCGCCAAAAGCGCTGATATCGGCATACAGGTAGAACGCGCCTTGCGGCTCGACGGCGATGCGGAAGCCCAGTTCACGCAGGGCGGGCAGCAGGTAGTCGCGACGGCGGGCGAATTCGGCGCGGCGCTCTTCGAAAATGGCCAGCGCCTCGGGCTGGAAACAGGCCAGCGCGGCATGCTGGGCCATGCTCGGCGCACTGATGTACAGGTTCTGCGCCAGTTTCTCCAGGTCGGCGACCGCACCGGGCGGGGCCACCAACCAGCCAAGGCGCCAACCGGTCATGCCGAAATACTTGGAAAAACTATTTAGGACGAATGCCGAGTCGTCGACTTCCAGCACGCTCGGCGCGTCCATGCCATAGGTGAGGCCGTGGTAGATCTCGTCCACCACCAAGTGGCCATGCCGCTCATGGGTGGTTTTGGCCAGGCGGGCCAATGCTTCGCGCCCCAGCACGGTACCGGTCGGGTTAGCCGGCGAAGCGACCAGGGCTCCGACAGTGTCCTTGTCCCAGTAGCGCTCAACCAGGTCGGCAGTCAGCTGGTAGTTCACGTCCGGGCCCACCGGTACCAATTGGGCCCCGCCCTCGACCAGGCGCAGGAAGTGGCGATTGCACGGGTAACCCGGATCGGCCAGCAGCCAGTGCTTGCCCGGGTCCACCAGCAGGCTGCTGGCCAGCAGCAGCGCGCCGGAGCCACCTGGGGTAATAAGGATGCGTTCCGGGTCGATGTTCAGGCCATAGCGCTGCCCATAAAAACCGGCAATTGCCTCACGCAGTGCCGGCAGACCGCGTGCGGCGGTGTAGCGCGTGTGCCCGGCGGCCAGCGCGGCCTGGCCGGCCGCGACGATGGGTGCGGCCGTGGTGAAGTCCGGCTCACCGATTTCCAGGTGGATCACGTCGTGCCCGGCCGCCTGCAGCTCGTTGGCCCGGGCCAGCAGCGCCATGACGTGGAAAGGTTCGATGGCGCGGCTGCGCGCACTGTAGGGTTGGGCCATGACCTTCTCTCAATTGGGTCTAAACTGGAGATTCTACCTCTGCACACCACCGAACGTACCGCTCAGGCCGGTGTCAATTAGCAGGATCGGGCGGGGTAGCGCACCCCCGATCTATCTGGTAAGTTCGGCGGCTCGCAGTCGCAGGGCCGGCGGTCGCCGGAGATGGAGCATCCTGCGCATTGGATCAGATGAGTGAGAGGCGGTCTATTCATGTCCACCCTAGAAAAGCAAAAAGCCAACCAGAATCTTTATGGGGTTGCACCCTATCAGGAGACCAAGGGTGAGGAGTACATGGGTGAGCCCATGCGCAAGCACTTCACCAAGATCCTCACTGGCTGGAAGCAAGAGCTGATGGTCGGCGTCGACAAGACCGTTGACCATATGAAAGAAGAAGCAGCCAACTTCGCAGATCCCGCAGACCGCGCATCCCAGGAAGAGGAGTTTGCCCTCGAACTGCGCAACCGCGACCGCGAGCGCAAGCTGATCAAGAAAATCGATAAAACCCTGCAGAAGATTCAGGACGAAGAGTACGGCTGGTGCGAGTCGTGCGGCATCGAGATCGGCTTGCGCCGCCTGGAAGCCCGCCCTACCGCCGACCTGTGCTTCGACTGCAAGGAAATTGCCGAGAAAAAGGAAAAAACGGTCGGCAAAGGCTGATCTTTCTTCCACCTGAACGGGGCGCATCATGCGCCCCGTTTCATTTATATGCCCAGCCTGACCATGACCGACTCCAGCTACATCGGGCGCTTCGCCCCCACCCCCAGCGGCTTCCTGCACTTCGGCTCGCTGGTCGCCGCCCTCGCCTCCTGGCTCGATGCCCGCGCCGTCAACGGCCGTTGGCTGCTGCGCATGGAAGACACCGACCCGCCCCGGGAAATGCCCGGCGCCCGCGATGCCATCCTTCAGACGCTGGAACGTTATGGCCTGCACTGGGATGGCGAGGTGGTATTCCAGAGCCAGCGCCACGATGCCTATGCTGCCGTGGTAGACCGCCTGTTCAACATGGGCCTGGCGTATGCATGCACCTGCTCGCGCAAGCAACTGGAACGCTACAACGGCATCTACCCGGGCTTTTGCCGTAACGCCGGGCATGCCCGTGAAGGGGCGGCCATCCGCTTGCGGGTGCCAGAGCTGATCTACCGCTTTACCGACCGGGTGCAGGGTGAGTACCAGCAACACCTGGGGCGTGAGGTGGGCGATTTCGTCATCCAGCGTCGTGACGGGTTGTACGCCTACCAGTTGGCCGTGGTGCTGGACGATGCCTGGCAGGGTGTTACCGACATCGTGCGGGGTGCCGACCTGCTCGACAACACTCCGCGCCAGCTGTACCTGCAGGAGTTGCTGGGCTTCTCACAGCCGCGTTACCTGCATATTCCGCTGATCGTGCAGCCGGATGGGCACAAGCTGGGCAAGTCGTACCGTTCACCGCCACTGCAGGCGGAGCATGCTACCCCCCTGCTGCTGCGGGCACTTCGGGCGCTGGGGCAGGAGACAGACCCGGAACTGCTGTTGGCGACGCCGGCAGAGGTGCTGGCAGTCGCGCGCACGCAATGGCGGCCGGAAGCCATCGCGCAGCGGACCACGGTGCCAGAGGCTGATCTGCGCTGAACCTTTACCGGCCTCTTCGCGGGCGCGNGCATGCCCGCGAAAGGGCCGGCACAGGTAAAGCCCCCCTAAAAACAAAAGCCCAATAAATTCAAACCCTTGGCGAACGCTGTGGATTCCCGCTAGCATCCCCCCTGCCATTTGCGCCAATAATAAGTTCAAGCCCGCAGCGCCCAACCATCGAGGCCAGCATGTACATCTATCGTTTGGTCCTGCTTCTGGTCGTGGGGATCTACCTGTTCTCCCCGGCCATCATGGACTGGTGGATCGAACCGACCGGAGCCTGGTACCGCCCCTACCTGCTCTGGCTGATCCTGATCGTCGTCACCTTCATCCTGCAGAGCCAAAGAGATGCCGATGAGCTTTAGCCTGACCCAGATGATCCTGATCAGCGCCGGGTACCTCATGGTGCTGTTCGGCGTGGCCTGGATCAGCGAGCGCGGGCTGATCCCGCGTTCGATCATTCGCCACCCACTCACCTACACCCTGTCGCTGGGCGTCTACGCCAGTGCCTGGGCCTTCTATGGCTCGGTTGGCCTGGCCTACCAGTACGGCTACGGTTTCCTTGCCTGTTACCTGGGGGTGTCTGGCGCATTCCTGCTGGCGCCGGTGCTGCTCTACCCGATCCTCAAGATCACCCGCACCTATCAGCTGTCATCGCTGGCCGACCTGCTGGCCTTCCGCTTCCGCAGTACCTGGGCCGGGGCCTTGACCACCATCATCATGCTGATTGGCGTGCTGCCATTGCTGGCCTTGCAGATCCAGGCGGTGGCCGATTCGATCAGCATCCTTACCGGTGAACCGGTCAAGGCCCGGGTGGCCTTTGCCTTTTGCACGCTGATCATTCTGTTCACCATCTTCTTCGGCTCGCGGCACATCGCCACGCGCGAGAAACATGAGGGGTTGGTTTTCGCCATCGCCTTCGAGTCGGTGATCAAGCTGCTGGCCTTGGGCGGCATCGGCCTGTATGCCTTGTATGGCGTATTCGGCGGCCCGCACGAGCTGGAAGTCTGGCTGTTGCAGAACCAGACCGCCCTTGCCGCCCTGCACACCCCCCTGCAGGAAGGCCCATGGCGCACCCTGCTGCTGGTGTTCTTCGCCTCGGCCATCGTCATGCCGCACATGTACCACATGGCCTTTACCGAAAACCTCAACCCGCGCTCGCTGGTCAGCGCCAGCTGGGGCCTGCCGCTGTTCCTGCTGCTGATGAGTCTTGCCGTGCCGCTGGTGCTGTGGGCCGGCCTGCGCCTGGGCGCCAGCACCAACCCCGAGTACTTCACCCTGGGCCTGGGCATCGCCGCCAACAACCAGGCATTGGCACTGCTGGCCTACATTGGCGGCCTGTCGGCAGCCAGCGGCCTGATCATCGTCACCACCCTGGCGCTGTCGGGCATGGCCCTGAACCACTTGGTGCTGCCGCTTTACCAGCCCCCGGCCGAAGGCAACATCTACCGTTGGCTGAAGTGGACCCGCCGTGCATTGATCGTCGCCATCATCACTGCCGGCTTCATGTTCTACCTGAGCCAGAACTACCACCAGAGCCTGGCCAACCTGGGCATCGTCGCCTTCGTCGCCACCTTGCAGTTCCTGCCTGGGGTGCTGTCGGTACTCTACTGGCCAACCGCCAACCGCCGCGGTTTCATCGCCGGGCTGCTGGCCGGCACTCTGGTGTGGATGGTGACCATGCTGCTGCCGCTTCTCGGCAACTTGCAGGGTTTCTACATCCCGCTGCTGGACATGATCTATGTGCTGGACGACACCAGCTGGCACATGGCAGCCATCGCCTCGTTGGCGGCCAACGTGCTGCTGTTCACCCTGATCTCACTGTTCACCAACGCCAGCACCGAAGAGGTCAGCGCGGCCGAAGCCTGTGCCGTGGATAACGTGCGCCGTCCGCAGCGCCGCGAGCTGCACGCCGCCTCGCCGCAGGAATTCGCCACCCAGCTGGCCAAGCCGCTGGGCGCCAAGGCCGCGCAAAAGGAAGTCGAGCAAGCACTGCGCGACCTCTACCTGCCGTTCGACGAACGCCGCCCCTATGCCCTGCGCCGCCTGCGCGACCGCATCGAAGCCAACTTGTCCGGCCTGATGGGGCCGAGCGTGGCCCAGGACATGGTCGAGACTTTCCTGCCGTACAAGTCCGGCAACGAAAACTACGTGACCGAAGACATCCACTTCATCGAAAGCCGCCTGGAAGACTACCACTCGCGCCTGACCGGGCTGGCCGCCGAACTCGATGCCTTGCGCCGCTACCATCGCCAGACCCTGCAGGAATTGCCCATGGGCGTCTGCTCACTGGCCAAGGACCAGGAAATCCTGATGTGGAACAAGGCCATGGAAGAGCTCACCGGCATCGCCGCCAAGCATGTGGTCGGCTCGCGCCTGGTCACCATCGACGAGCCTTGGCGCGGCCTGCTGCAAGGCTTCATCAACGTGCCCGACGAGCACCTGCACAAACAGCGCCTGGCGCTGGACGGCCAGCCACGCTGGCTGAACCTGCACAAGGCAGCCATCGACGAGCCACTGGCACCCGGTAACAGCGGGCTGGTATTGCTGGTGGAGGACCTTACCGAAACCCAGGCACTGGAAGACAAGCTGGTGCACTCCGAGCGCCTGGCCAGCATCGGCCGACTGGCCGCCGGCGTGGCCCACGAGATCGGCAACCCGATCACCGGCATCGCCTGCCTGGCGCAAAACCTGCGCGAGGAACGCGAAGGCGATGGTGAAATCATCGAGTTGTCCAGCCAGATCCTTGACCAGACCAAGCGCGTATCGCGCATCGTCCAGTCGCTGATGAGCTTCGCCCATGCTGGCGGCAGCCACCAGAACAGCGAGGAACCGGTGTGCCTGGCCGAAGTGGCACAAGACGCCATCGGTCTGCTGGCGTTGAACCGGCGCAATTTCGAAGTACAGTTCTTCAACCTTTGCGACCCGGACCATTGGGCCGAAGGTGACCCGCAGCGCCTGGCCCAGGTGCTGATCAACCTGCTCTCCAACGCCCGCGATGCCTCGCCGCCCGGTAGCGCCGTGCGCGTGCGCAGCGAGGTTAACGAGCACACCGTCGACCTGATCGTCGAAGACGAAGGCAGCGGGATTCCGAAGAACATCATGGACCGCCTGTTCGAACCCTTCTTCACCACCAAGGACCCGGGCGAAGGAACCGGACTGGGGCTCGCTCTGGTCTATTCCATCGTGGAAGAGCATTATGGGCAAATCACCATCGACAGCCCGGCCGATATCGAACGGCAACGTGGCACCCGGATCCGCGTGACCCTGCCCCGGCATGTCGTAGCGACGTCCCCTGAAATTCGAGACCGTCGAGAGAATTGAATCAATGCCGCACATTCTGATCGTCGAAGACGAAACCATCATCCGCTCGGCCCTGCGTCGCCTGCTTGAGCGGAACCAGTACCAGGTCAGCGAGGCCGGCTCGGTGCAGGAAGCCCAGGAACGCTTCAGCATTGCCACTTTCGACCTCATCGTCAGCGACCTGCGCCTGCCAGGCGCGCCCGGCACCGAGCTGATCAAGCTCGGCCAGGGCACCCCGGTGCTGATCATGACCAGTTACGCCAGCCTGCGCTCAGCGGTGGACTCGATGAAAATGGGCGCGGTGGACTACATTGCCAAGCCCTTCGACCATGACGAGATGCTGCAGGCAGTAGCGCGTATTCTGCGTGACCGGCAGAACGCCCCCGCTGCTGCACCGCCTGCCGAGCCACGCGCAAGCAATGGCAAGGCTACAGCGTCCGACAAAGGCAGCGCGGCAACGGCCAATGGCGAGATCGGTATCATCGGCTCGTGCCAGCCCATGCAGGACATGTACAGCAAGATCCGCAAAGTCGCGCCTACCGACTCCAATGTGCTGATCCAGGGCGAGTCCGGCACCGGTAAAGAGTTGGTGGCCCGCGCCCTGCACAACCTGTCTCGCCGGGCCAAGGCACCGATGATCTCGGTGAACTGCGCGGCCATCCCCGAAACGCTGATCGAATCTGAACTGTTCGGCCACGAAAAAGGCGCGTTCACCGGCGCCAGCGCCGGGCGCGCCGGCTTGGTGGAGGCCGCCGATGGCGGTACGCTGTTCCTCGATGAAATTGGCGAACTGCCGCTGGAAGCCCAGGCTCGCCTGCTGCGTGTGCTGCAGGAAGGCGAGATACGCCGGGTAGGTTCGGTGCAGTCGCAAAAGGTCGATGTGCGCCTGATCGCCGCGACCCACCGCGACCTGAAGAACCTGGCCAAGGCCGGCCAGTTCCGTGAAGACTTGTATTACCGACTGCACGTCATCGCCCTGAAGCTGCCGGCCCTGCGCGAGCGTGGCAGCGACGTCAACGAGATCGCCAGCGTCTTCCTCGCCCGCCAAAGTGCTCGCATCGGCCGCGACGACCTGCACTTCTCGGCCGAGGCCGAGCAAGCCATTCGTCACTACAGCTGGCCCGGTAACGTGCGAGAACTGGAAAACGCCGTGGAGCGCGCGGTGATTCTCAGCGAGAGCGCAGAAATTTCCGCCGAGCTGCTGGGCATCGACATCGAGCTGAGCGACCTGGAAGAGGATGACATCCTCGACAATGCCCTGGTGGTGGCCAACGCAGGCAATGCCAGCCACGAGCCGACCGAAGATCTGTCGCTGGAAGACTACTTCCAGCACTTCGTGCTTGAGCACCAGGACCACATGACCGAGACCGAACTGGCACGCAAGCTCGGCGTCAGCCGCAAGTGCCTGTGGGAACGCCGCCAACGCCTGGGCATACCACGGCGCAAGAGCAACGCTACCAGCGAATAACCGACCTGCGCACCGTACGCCGTAGCCTATGCGGCGTCGGTGAGATCGAGCGCCGCCCGCGCGGCGCTTCGCGGCTGAAGCCGCGCCTACATTTGTTTCGGGCCAGTCCCTCCTGTGCCACGCACGCGCGACCGCCTTGTTGTACGACGCAATCTCGAGCCATGCGCCAAGGCGTTCGCGCTCAAATCCCACAGAAAAAATTAGCCCGAACACATGTAGGCGCGGCTTTAGCCGCGAAGCGCCGCGCGGGCGGCGCTCGGCCTCACAGGCGCTGAACGTGTTACGGCGAACACCCCAGGTAACACCTCACCTCCCGTAAAAATCTGTTACCCAACCTTTCCGCCGTAACAGTTCCCGAGGCGTACGGTAACGAAATCCCGACATTTTCGACCTATCGAAAATCGTCGAACCCTCTCAACCCATTGATTTTACTGAGTTTCCAAAAGTTGGCACGGCACCTGCTATATGCTTAGTACAAAAACAATAACAAGCACTGAAATCTAAAATAAGAACAAGACGAAACGGCTCACGCACAATAAAAACAAGATGGCGGAGGCGCAGCTAACTGATTCTTTTGGAGAGGATGCGTGTTTGGGGCTTGCCCCACAACCAGGCAGAGAACAACAAAAACTGCACTAAAAGCAGCGCCTGAACTGGTTGGATCAACAGATCAACGTGTCATCAGCGGCCAAAGCAATCCGTTTGCTCTTTACCCCCGGTTTGGGGGTCGTCCACAAGCTTCGAGATTTGTGGACAGGGCACTCAACAAAAACAAGAAGCCCAGCAAAAAAACAATAAGAGCACGTAACGACTTCTTGGGGAGCTTAGGCTCCCCTTGTCGTTTCTACCCTTCTGGCAGGCATCCTGCTACCCGCCTACACCATTCCCCGAGTAAATGCTAGAATCCCCGCCCATCATGCGGCCATTCTCCTATTCTTGGCCGAACATTCCTTCACACAGTGCATCCCATGCTGAAGAAGCTGTTCCAGTCTTTCCGCCCGCCCGTACCGGGCCCGCACCACAGGCGCACCACGCCCGAGGTGATCAACAAGAGCCAGCACTCGCTGCAGCGCCACCAGTTCAGCCGTCATGCGGTGAACATCGTGGAGCGCCTGCAAAGCGCCGGCTACCAGGCTTACCTGGTCGGTGGCTGTGTCCGCGACCTGATGCTGGGCATCACGCCGAAGGACTTCGACGTCGCCACCAGCGCCACCCCCGAACAGGTCCGTGCCGAGTTCCGCAACGCCCGCATCATTGGTCGTCGCTTCAAATTGGTCCATGTGCATTTCGGCCGTGAGATCATTGAAGTCGCCACCTTCCGCGCCCACCACTCCGAGGACGACCAGGGCGATGCCCACCGTTCGTCGCATAACGCCAGTGGCCGCATTCTGCGAGACAACGTGTACGGCACCCTGGAAGAGGACGCGCAACGCCGCGACTTCACCATCAACGCCCTGTACTACGATCCGGTCAGCGAGCGCATTCTCGATTACGCCAACGGTGTGCACGACGTGCGCAATCGCCTGCTGCGGCTGATCGGGGACCCGACCCACCGCTACCAGGAAGACCCGGTGCGCATGCTGCGCGCGGTGCGCTTTGCTGCCAAGCTCGACTTTGGCATCGAAAAGCACACCTACCTGCCGATTCGCGGCCTGGCCCCGATGCTGCGCGAAATTCCACCCGCGCGCCTGTTCGAGGAATGCCTCAAGCTGTTCCTCAGCGGCCAAGGTGCCATCGCCTTCGAAATGCTGGTTGACCTGGAGTTATTCGAACCGCTGTTCCCGGCCAGTGCCCACGCGCTGGATGAGCGGCCAACCTACACCCACACGCTCATCAGCCAGGCACTGAACAACACCGACCTGCGCGTGAAGCAGGGCAAGCCGGTGACGCCAGCCTTCCTGTTTGCTGCTCTGCTCTGGCCAGCTCTGCCGGCCCGTGTGCTGCACCTGCAGAACCAGGGCGTGCCGCCGATCCCGGCCATGAACGGTGCAGCCCACGACCTGATCGCCGAGCAGTGCGCGCGCATTGCCATCCCCAAGCGTTTCACCCTGCCGATCCGCGAGATCTGGGACATGCAGGAGCGCCTGCCGCGCCGCAGCGGCAAGCGCGCCGACATGCTGCTGGACAACCCGCGTTTCCGCGCCGGTTACGACTTCCTGCTGCTGCGTGAAAGCGCCGGGGAAGAAACCGACGACCTGGGCCAGTGGTGGACCGATTACCAGGAGGCAAACGACAGCGAGCGCCGCGAGATGATCCGCGAGCTTGGTAGCCGTGACGAAAGTGCCGGCCCGCGCAAGCGCAAGCGCAGCGGCAGCAAACGCAAGCGCAGTGGCGACGAGGCGTTCGAGTGACCATTCGCGCCTACGTAGGTCTGGGCAGCAACCTGGACGCACCTGCCGAGCAGTTGCGTAGCGCCTTGCAGGCGCTGGACCAGGTCGAAGCCACGCGCCTGGTAGCCGCCTCGGCCCTGTACACCAGTGATTCGCTGCTGCCCGGCCAACCGCGCTACACCAACGCTGTCGCCGCCCTGGACACCGCCCTGGCGCCACTGGCATTGCTCGATGCGTTGCAGGCCATCGAAAACGACCAGGGCCGCGTGCGCAAGGAACGCTGGGGCCCACGTACGCTGGACCTGGACATCTTACTGTTCGGTGACCAGGTGCTCGACCAGCCACGCCTGAAAGTGCCGCATTACCACATGCATGCCCGCCCCTTCGTGCTGTATCCGTTGGCCGAGCTGGTACCGGGCGATTTCCGCCTGGCCGATGGTCGTGCCCTCGCGCAACTGCTCGACGAATGCCCATTCGTCGGCCTGGAACGCCTGTAGACCGGGCGTTCCAGCCTGCATTACCACCTCGGTAACGCCAGTAACACCCTGATCGTAACAATGCGGTAACAGGGTGATTGACTTCCCCCACCTCGCTCACGACTATAGGCGTCCCGTGTGGCACCAAAGTGCCGCATACCCGTATTTAGGCCCGGACGGACCTGTGCCCGAACATCACGCGCGATGATGTGCCGCTCCGGAAGATGACTACACGCGTTGAATGCAGTCGTTTTTTACAGCGCCTGAACGAGGAATTTCCTACATGCCTGAAGTAACCCTTACCACCCTTAACGGCCTCAAGGCCAAGGGTGAAAAAATCACCATGCTGACCTGCTACGACGCGACCTTCGCCAAGGCCGCCAGCCAGGCCGGCGTTGAAGTGTTGCTGGTGGGCGACTCGCTGGGAATGGTCCTGCAGGGCCACGACAGCACCTTGCCGGTCACCACGGCGGAGATGGCCTACCACACCGCCAGCGTCAAACGCGGCAACGACGGCGCGCTGATCCTCACCGACCTGCCGTTCATGGCCCACGCCACGCCGGAGCAGGCCTTTGCCAACAGCGCCACGCTGATGCAGGCCGGCGCCCACATGGTCAAGATCGAAGGCGCAGCCTGGCTGGCCGAAACCATCCGCTTGCTGGCCGAGCGTGGTGTGCCGGTGTGCGCGCACATGGGCCTGACCCCGCAAACCGTCAACGTGCTGGGCGGCTACAAAGTGCAGGGCCGCCAGGAGGCCCAGGCCCGGCAGATGCGCGCCGACGCCATTGCCCTGGAACAGGCCGGTGCGGCCATGCTGCTGCTCGAGTGCGTACCCAGCGAGCTGGCAGCGGAAATCACCAATGCCGTTGGCATCCCGGTAATCGGCATTGGCGCCGGCAGCGCCACCGATGGCCAGGTACTGGTACTGCACGACATGCTCGGCCTGTCGCTGAGCGGCCGGGTACCGAAGTTCGTGAAGAACTTCATGCAGGGCCAACCGGATATCCATAGCGCCCTCGTCGCTTACGTCGAGGCGGTCAAGCAAGTCAGTTTCCCAGGCAGCGAACACGGGTTCAGTGCATGAATACAGTCAAGACCGTCCGCGAACTGCGCGCGGCAGTGGCCCGCGCGCGCGGTGAGGGCAAACGCATCGGTTTCGTGCCGACCATGGGCAACCTGCACAGCGGCCATGCAGCCTTGGTGACCAAGGCTGCCCAGCGCGCCGACTTCGTGGTCGCCAGTGTCTTCGTCAACCCGCTGCAGTTCGGCGCCAACGAAGACCTCGACAAATACCCACGCACCCTGGCAGCCGACCAGGAGCGCCTGGTGCAGGCCGGCTGCAACCTGCTGTTCGCGCCCACCGTGGAAGAGATGTACCCCGACGGCATGAGCGTGCAAACACGCGTCAGCGTGCCCCAGCTTTCCGAAGGCCTGTGCGGCGCCAGCCGGCCTGGGCATTTCGAGGGCGTGGCCACCGTGGTCAACAAGCTCTTCAACATGGTCCAGCCAGACCTTGCCGTGTTCGGCGAGAAGGACTATCAGCAGTTGGCGGTGATCCGCGCCATGGTGCGCGACCTGAACATGCCGATCCAGATCATCGGTGAACCCACCGTGCGTGCCGAAGACGGCTTGGCGCTGTCGTCGCGCAATGGCTACCTCACGCCAGAGCAGCGTACTGTTGCGCCAGCGCTGTACCGCACACTGCAGCACATTGCAGCGGGCATCAGCCGTGGACAGCGGGATTTTGCCGCGCTGGTCGCTGAAGGCCAGGCGCAACTGAGCGCAGCGGGTTTCCGCCCGGATTACCTGGAAGTACGCCATGCCGTAAGCTTGCGCCCGGCAATGATCGATGATCGAGACCTGGTGGTGATTGCGGCGGCTTACCTGGGTAACACACGGTTGATCGACAACCTCTACCTGCATGTGGAAGAGAAGACCGCATAACGGTCCTGGGCTGCCTTACAGCCCATTCGCGGGCAAGCCCGCTCCTGCACGTTTACCTGTAGGGGCGGGCTTGCTTGCAATGCCCCACCAAAATCCCCCTGCCATACCCATTCCCAGCACGTGGCCTTTGCCTATAATGGTGCCAGCCTGAACCCGGCAACGACTGCCGTGTCCAAGCCCTCACCACGCACCAAGGGAACCCCGCGCAATGGCGTATTACCGTACACCCCACGATGTGACGGCCCTGCCCGCCTGGCAGGCGCTTCAGAAACACCGCGACGCCATGCAAAGCTTTAGCATGCGCGAAGCCTTCGCCGCCGATGCCAAGCGCTTCGACCAGTTTTCCCTTAGCGCTTGCGGCCTGTTCCTCGACTACTCAAAAAACCTGATCACTGAGCAAAGCCGCGACCTGCTGGTCAGCCTGGCCAATGAAGTGGGCCTGCAAGACGCCATCAAGTCGATGTTCAGCGGTGAGATCATCAACGCCTCCGAAGGCCGCCCGGTGCTTCACACCGCCTTGCGCCGGCCCGTAGGTGACAAACTCAGCGTCAACGGCGTGAACGTCATGCCGGAAGTGCACAAGGTGCTCAACCAGATTACCGAACTGGTYGGYCGCATTCACGATGGCCTGTGGCGCGGCTACAGCGAAAAGCCGATCACCGACGTGGTCAACATTGGCATTGGCGGTTCGTTCCTGGGCCCCGAGCTGGTGTCCGAAGCGCTGCTACCCTATGCCCAGCGCGGCGTGCGCTGCCACTACCTGGCCAATATCGACGGCAGCGAGTTCCACGAGCTGTCGGCCAACCTGCGCGCCGAAACCACCCTGTTCATCGTCTCGTCGAAGTCGTTCAACACCCTCGAGACGCTGAAAAACGCCATGGCCGCGCGTACCTGGTACCTGGCCCAAGGCGGCTCGGAAGCCGAGCTGTACCGCCATTTCATTGCAGTTTCCAGCAACAAGGCCGCTGCTGTAGCGTTCGGTATCCGCGAAGAAAACATCTTCCCGATGTGGGACTGGGTGGGCGGGCGCTACTCGCTGTGGTCGGCGATCGGCTTGCCGATCGCCCTGGCCATCGGCACTGCCAACTTCAAGGAACTGCTGTCCGGTGCCTACACCATGGACCAGCACTTCCAGACCGCACCGTTCGACAAGAACATGCCGGTGCTACTGGCCCTGCTGGGCGTGTGGTATGGCAACTTCTGGGACGCGAACAGCCACGCGATCCTGCCGTACGACCACTACCTGCGCAACATCACCAAGCACCTGCAGCAGCTGGACATGGAATCCAACGGCAAGAGCGTGCTGCAAGACGGTACCCCGGTGAAGACCGACACCGGGCCGGTGATCTGGGGCGGCGTGGGCTGCAACGGCCAGCATGCCTACCACCAGTTGCTGCACCAGGGCACCCAGCTGATTCCGGCCGACTTCATCGTGCCGGTGGTGAGCTTCAACCCGGTGGCCGACCACCACCAGTGGCTGTACGCCAACTGCCTGTCGCAGAGCCAGGCGCTGATGCTGGGCAAAACCCGCGAGGAAGCTGAAGCCGAATTGCGCGCTAAAGGCCTCAACGAAGCAGACATCGAAAAGCTGGCCCCGCACAAGGTGATCCCGGGTAACCGCCCGAGCAACACGTTGGTGGTCGAGCGCATCAGCCCGCGCCGGCTGGGTGCGCTGGTGGCCATGTACGAGCACAAGGTGTTCGTACAGAGCGTTATCTGGGGTATCAACGCCTTCGATCAGTGGGGCGTCGAGCTGGGCAAGGAACTGGGCAAGGGCGTTTACCAGCGCTTGGTCGGTAGCCTGGAAGACAGCGCCGAAGACGGTTCCACCCAAGGCCTGATCAATTACTTTCGTGGTAAACACCGTGGCTGACCCTGCTTGATACTGGCCCGGCGGGAGGGGCGTCCGAGCGGAGCTGGTGGTCGCCGGAAACACTAGCGCATCATGGCGGTGAATAGCAGGCCGCATTTCGACGCAGAGGTGGTACAGTCAACAGGGTAGGTAATTCGCAGATTTTGTCATCCATCCAAGTGCTAATGCTCTTGGATGGGGCTCAGTCCCAGTTGTGACTAGAGGATCTGAATGTACAATGCACTTCTGCTAATCGCTGCAATTGCCCTTACCGGATGCGCTGCGTCCTCGGAAATGAAGACGGTGAGAGGTAAGACAGGCGTTCACATCAACTGTTCAGGCCTATCTTCGTCATGGGACCGCTGTTACCAGAGAGCTGAGGTCTCCTGTAGTACACGAGGATACCGCGTTGTAGCGCGGTCCGGTGATACCGAGGAGGAGGCTGGGGATTATTTGTTCGGTATTAATCCTGCCGGCTTCACTAGCCGAAGTATGATAGTCATCTTTAAGTGATGATCACATCATATTCCCAGGCGCTCGGCGATGCCACAGCGCTCGGTCATTTTCGTGACCCGCTGGCTCCAAAGCATGCGCAAAGTGGGTTACACGGCTTGCCTATTTCGACTAGCTAAGGGCCCCTGCTCGTGTCCGCCTGCCGAGACCCCTCTGAGGCTGGCTGAGCAGTTAGATCCTGTGCTGTGCCGGGTGAAGGTTGGCATCCAGATCGCAAAGCTGGCGCTGACACGCGGTGCGATCTTGGTAGAAATTTCGTAACTGAGTGTCAAATGGCCAGTAAACAAAGACCTTTTGCGTAAAGCGTGATATTCACAATCCTATGTTACGGCATCACCCTATAGACAGCCAGTGAACCTCACCCTTTCTATCAAGAAAGTCAGAGGTCGACCGATGTATTAGTCGATTCCGCGACACAGGACAGGCCCACAGTTACCTTCTACCGTTGGGCTGGTTGGTGATGCTCTCGGGGATGTTCTGGGCCGGGGGAGCGCTCCCTTACCACAGACTTTTCTATATCTTGCTGGCTGCGTCAACGCTTTGGGCTTTGCTGCTGCAGCCTGGAGTGCTTTAAAGGCTGATGAGCAATCCTTCGTCATATGCGGTGCCGACTGAAGGCGCCGTCAAGAAGGTGATGATGGGCAAAATGATTAGCCGCATGAGTTTTGCTGCGCTACCTCGTTGAGGCAGGTGGAGCCAGCTTGTAAAAGCCATGGCTTGGTTATTGCCACGAGCGTTCAGGTCCATGATGCAGGCGAGGGGGCTACTCACCCTGAATGAGCCGTCGCTTTGCACATCGATCAGGGCCCGGGGGCATCATAGCTGGAGTTTTCATAGGATGCTCAGGGCGCCGCCAGGTGAGCGCTGCAATTTCTGCCGCCTACACTTTCGGAAGATGAGTGTAAGCGGCGCTTGCCCGGCGTTAGGGGCTATAACGAACGTCATGTTTTAGTGAGCGATGTCCATGGGGCCTGACGAGGTGGGTCGGATAATCGCGATGTCGACATGGTAATTGGCAAACTCGGTGGATCGGGCATCCGTACGCAATGTGGCACTCAAGACGACCTCTTGCTGACGGTTGATATCGGTCAAGAAATTCTGAAATTGGTGCTCTTTCACAATGATCAGGACCACGCAGTTTGCACCTTGTGAAAGATGGTCTTTCATTTCTGCTGCGCTGAACGCTACTGCCACATTACGCTCGTAACTCTCCACCAGATCGCGAGTCGATGGGGTGTCCATAGTCAAAGCCCCAGTGAGTCCGCGGCGATTTGCCATCTTGGACTGGGTTAGAACATGACTACACATTTGCAAAAAAAGCGACTCGTACCACTCCACAGCCTTCTCCCCGGGTCGAAAGGGCATCATAGATACAGCAGATCGCGTCAGGTTGCCAGCCTTACGGGATAACTGGCGTTGTGCCGCTACGCGCAGGGGGGCTGCGGCTGGTTGAGGGCATGCTGAAGCAATATAGGGAAGGATGAGGGGCTACTTGTCTAGTTCATGATTCCTTGTTATGAGGTTACGCAGGGCGTGAATATTTAAGTGAGGCCACTCACGTAGGTAACCGATGAGGTCAAAAGGAGCGCAGCTGAGTACAAAATTTTATTTGTTCACCCTGAGCGGCATTGTACGGTTCTCTTTTGGCGCGTAAGAGGATGTATCGCTTTCTCAGATCAAGTCTGTAACCCCACGCGATAGTTTTCACGCCTTACCAGCCTTAAGTCTTCTGAGGCTATTAAGGGAGATCCACTGATTAAACTGCGTGATGGCTGATAGGGCTGCCAGGCAGGTCCACTTCCGAAGGGGCGCAGCGCGAATGCGAGTGGGCAACAGCCGACATTGTCCTTGCGCGGCCGCTGGGTTTATTCACTAGAGGGAGCGTAGAGGGCGCAGTGTGGCATGCAACATTGGTGGAGTATTTGTGTTTTCCAGCAAAACCCGAAAAATTATCGCACTCTGCCAGGACTCACTAGCCTTCTTGGCTTGACTTGTATCCGCACCAGAGCATCCGCCCGATGAACACCCCTAACTTCAAGAAGTTGTTTATGCCTGATATTTCAGCAGACGCAGCCAGCCTTATCCATGCCATAGCCTCTGCCACTGCGGTAATCGCTGCGCTGATCGCCGCCAGTGCGATGATCATTGCCCATATGACCTCGGATGTAAAAAACCAGCAAGCCGAAGTGACCGTTTCCCGTGGGGCGCAGGCGGTTACTGTCGTCCACGAGTCGGACGTGCAGGCCAGGCTGGAGATCGAACAACTCATTGAGCAGAACGATGCGCTCAGGGCCGAACTGGAACGTGAGAAGGCCCAGCGGTTGAAGCTGGAGGCCAGCCTGAAGCCCAGAGCGCTGACGCCGCAGGCGCATGATGCGTTCAAGGCATTGGCGGGCGAGCTGAAGGCTAAGACGCTGGCGCCGGTGGTGTTACTGAATATCCACAAGGATGACAAGGAAGCTGTGCGCTTTGCCAAGGAAATTGCCGTTGCGCTGACCAAGGCGGGGGTGCAGGTTCAGATCAAGCAGCTGCCCCTGCAAAAGCACAATACCGGTACCCAGGTGGTCGTTTATGCCGGGGTGGGCGGTGACGAGCTTGAGCAGGCATTCAAGACCGCTGATTTTGCCTCGGATATCAAACGCTCGGGGCAGAGCCCGCGGGTGAAGGTGGATGATGGGGATGCGATTGCCATTTCGGCTTTTATCAGTGTTTATCCGCGCAGTGAGATTTGAGCGGCGGGTGGGGGCTGTGATCCTGTAGGCATGGGGTGGATGCCACCGGCGGTGCCGGTGTTCGCGGGCGCGCCCGCGCCCACAGTGTGGGGGGCTTGGTCAATGCAGTGGTTTGCCCTCGCCACGACTGGCCTGATGAAGCCCATCTCTTCTGACTGCAAGCGAGGCATAGCCTCGCCTGGTCTCGCGTCATTCCCTTCAGTGCTGCCTGTTTTTCGCAATCTCGATGTCGTTCATCAGGGCTTTTGCGGTGGCCAGCAGGTAGTCCGCTGCGCCCAGCATCTTGTGGTCGTCTTCCATGTCACCTTCGCGTACCAAGTGCTTGCAGTAGCCCAGCAGGACGGAGACGTGTTCATAGGCGTCATCGACGGGGATGCCGGGTTGGACGCGGAGCAGGTCCAGGGTGGGGTTGCCGGCTTCGAGGAAGGTTTCGATGCCTGCGGTGAGGAGGGGGGATTGGTTGTTGTTTTTCATGGTGAGATTCCAGTGCGTTGTTAGAACTCACCACCTCGATCTTTCTCACGGACAAAGGTGGCAGCCATTGCGCGGGGTGAGAAACCGATGCACTGAAACCGGCCAAGCCGAAGCCTGCCCGCGAATGGCTGCCATTGAACAGTAGAGCAGCAGTGCACAACGAGTTCTCACACCCGGTCACCAACAGGGCGACCCGGTGAAGTTATCCCTGGGGCATTTCCCCGACAATTCAGCTGCTTCTGACTGGCGCGTAGGATAGTTCGCTTGGTTGTCGAGCTGAAGAGGTGGGGCAGGGTTTCAGGAAAGTCTGATGTGCTGGGTGTGCACCCCAAGGCAAGTAGCTTCGCCGTTATTGCCGACCGTTGTCGGCGGGGGTTTACCCGCGAACCGCCACCGCATTCGCGGGGGAAGCCCTGTACATCGATCGGGGGTGTTGAGCGGGGCGTTGGTATCGCCATGTTCCAGATGCGCTTGAAGCCGCCACGGCCGGCTGCTTTACGGGGTGAGCCTTGTTCGGCGGGCGTTGTAGGAGAATGGCCGGGCATTGGTGGGCAGTGGGCGTCGAACCAACCGGGATTTGGCTACAGGCACAGGGCCGTGGTCTTGTGCATCAAGGGCCGGGGCCGAGCGAGGAGGAAACGGCCACTGTTGGTGGGTGGGCGAAGTTGAGCGTTTTGCTGACCGATTCGGTAACCATTCGCCGGGGTGGTTGGGTATTTTGCGGCCGGGTTACCCGCTAGGGTTGGTTGCGCAGCCGAAGGAAAGCGGTTGCTGGAAAATGACCAACCCAAGGAGTGTTGACCATGCGCAATAACGTTCTGTCGTACCTGCTGCTGCCGCTGTTCACCAGTTTGTCGTTCTCCCTTAGCGCCGCCCCGGCCAGCACCATGGCAGTGGCCGAACCGGTGCCGGTGGTGGCCCAGGCACAGCAGGCGCCGAGGCTGGACTTGAACACGGCAGATGCCCTCACCCTGCAAAAGGAGCTGAACGGCATTGGCAAGGCTAAGGCGGAGGCTATCGTGGCCTACCGCGACGCCAATGGGCCGTTTGCTTCAGTGGATGAGTTGCTGGAAATAAAGGGCATAGGCAATGCGTTGCTGGAGCGCAACCGGGACAAGGTGATGGTGGAGTAAGCGGGCAGGGGCCGGGGTGATGCCCTGGCCCGGCCTTTGTGTGCCGGGAATGGCGCGCTCCCGCAGGCGCAGCGCCTGAAGGGCTGGGCGTTTTAGCGGTCTTGAGCGTCCTTGGCATCCGCCTCGGCATTGCGCTCATGTACCTTGCGCAGTTGCTCTTCGGTCAGCGGCAGTTTTTTGGCCGTGTCGCGTAGCATCATCAACCCGCCGACAATCGAGCCGAGGGCTATGATGAGTATCAGCCAGGCATACCAGGGCATTGTCGTTCTCCTTAGATCGGGCCATGGGCAACGGTTACATAAGTTTTGAGCAATTGCCCGTTCCGTTGGTTCAATTATAGGTGCCAGGCCGTGCAGGGCCAATTCCGTGACCTGCGGGCCCCAAAGCCTGCGTCACTTCGTTTACAATGCGCGCCGTTTTCGACTTGCCAAGAGACCCTGCCCATGTCCGCCTGCCAGACGCCCCTGATCGTCGCCCTGGATTTCCCTACCCGTGAGGCCGCCCTGAAGCTGGCTGACCAGCTTGACCCTGCGCTGTGCCGGGTGAAGGTTGGCAAGGAGCTGTTCACCAGCAGCGCTTCGGGCATTGTCGAAACCCTGTGTGACAAGGGCTTCGAAGTGTTCCTGGACCTCAAGTTCCACGACATTCCCAACACCACCGCCATGGCGGTAAAGGCTGCCGCCGAGATGGGCGTGTGGATGGTCAACGTACATTGCTCCGGTGGCCTGCGCATGATGGTGGCCTGCCGTGAAGAGCTGGCCAAGCGCAGCGGCCCGCAGCCGTTGCTGATTGGCGTGACCGTGCTGACCAGCATGGAGCGTGAAGACCTGGCCGGCATTGGCCTGGATGTCGACCCCCAAGAGCAAGTGCTGCGTTTGGCGGCGCTGGCGGAAAAAGCGGGTATGGACGGTTTGGTGTGCTCGGCGCTCGAGGCCCCGGCACTGAAGGCGGCGCACCCATCGTTGCAATTGGTGACCCCGGGCATTCGCCCGGCGGGCAGCGCGCAGGATGACCAGCGCCGCATCCTCACCCCGCGTCAGGCACTGGATGCCGGTTCGGACTACCTGGTGATTGGCCGGCCGATCAGCCAGGCTGCAGACCCTGCGCAAGCGTTGGCAGCGGTGGTGGCGGAGATTCGTGGGTAATTAACCTGCGGCTGTCCAACAACGGCCTGTGCCGAGCCACCGCTGTGTGTCCCCCGCGAATACGGTGGCGGCGGCAACGGTGGACGGCGGGTGGAAATTGGTCGGCAGGCCTGGCCCTTTCGGGCCACCGATGCCTGTGTCGAACCATTGATGTGGCTGCACCCCCGATCCGTGTAGGAGCGGGTTTACCCGCGAATACGGTGGCGGCGGCAACGGTGAAGGGCCTGTGGAAATTGGCCCGCAGGACCGGCCCTTTCGCGGGTAAACCCGCTCCTACGACGGCCTGTGTCGGGCCATCGGTGGCGTTTAAACCTTCAACACCAACTTGCCAAAATTCTCCCCGCTGAACAGCTTCAACAAGGTCTCCGGGAAGGTTTCCAGCCCTTCCACCACGTCCTCTTTGCTCTTCACCTGCCCGCTGGCCAGCCAGCCGGCAATCTCCAGCGCGGCTTTGCCGTAGTCTTTGCTGTAATCCATCACCACAAAGCCTTCCATGCGCGCGCGGTTCACCAGCAGCGACAGGTAGTTGGCCGGGCCTTTTACCGCTTCTTTGTTGTTGTACTGGCTGATCGCGCCGCAAATCACGATGCGTGCCTTGAAGTTGATGCGCGTCAGCACGGCATCGAGGATGTCGCCGCCCACGTTGTCGAAGTACACGTCCACGCCTTTGGGGCATTCGCGCTTCAGGCCGGCCAGCACGTCTTCAGCCTTGTAGTCGATCACGCCGTCAAAGCCCAGTTCGTCCTTCAAGTACTGGCACTTCTCGGCACCGCCGGCAATGCCGACCACGCGGCAGCCTTTGATCTTGGCAATCTGCCCGACAATGCTGCCCACCGCACCGGCCGCGCCGGAAATGACCACGGTATCGCCAGCTTTGGGTTGGCCGACCTCCAGCAGGGCGAAGTAGGCGGTCATGCCGGTCATGCCCAAGGCTGACAGGTAACGGGGCAGGGGGGCCAGCTTGGGGTCGATCTTGTGCAGGCCCTGGGGCTCGCCGGTGAAGTAGTCCTGCACACCGAGGGCGCCGCTCACGTGGTCGCCGGGCTGGTAGCCGGGGTGATTGGAGGCAACCACTTCACCTACACCCAGCGCACGCATTACCTGGCCCAGGGCCACGGGCGGGATGTAGGACTTGCCTTCGTTCATCCAGCCGCGCATGGCCGGGTCCAGCGACAGGTACAGGTTGCGCACCAGTACCTGGCCTTCGCCGGGTTGTTCGGCGGGTACGGTCTCGAAGCTGAAGTCGTCACGGCGCACGGCGCCGACCGGGCGTTTGGCAAGCAGGAAGCGGCGGTTGGTCTGGGTCATGGCGGGTCCTTGTGGGCTGTGGAGGGCGTAAGGCGTTCAATCTACCTTGTTGATGAAGGCGGTTCCTTAAAATCACTGACAAGCATGGTAGCCCAACCGTTGCTGTGATGATGCTGCCCGGCCGAGCGGTGGCTGACTATGCTCTGAACCCCACCCAACCCCTCACAGGAGCACGCGATGAGCATGACCTTTTCTGGCCAGGTAGCCCTGGTGACCGGCGCGGGTGCCGGCATCGGCCGGGCAACCGCCCTGGCGTTCGCCCACGAGGGCATGAAAGTGGTGGTGGCCGACCTCGACCCGGTCGGCGGCGAGGCCACCGTGGCGCAGATCCACGCGGCGGGCGGCGAAGCGCTGTTCATTGCTTGCGACGTGACCCGCGACGCCGAGGTGCGCCAGTTGCATGAGCGCCTGATGGCCGCCTACGGCCGGCTGGACTACGCCTTCAACAACGCGGGGATCGAGATTGAGCAACACCGCCTGGCCGAAGGCAGTGAAGCGGAGTTCGATGCGATCATGGGCGTGAACGTGAAGGGCGTGTGGTTGTGCATGAAGTATCAGTTGCCCTTGTTGCTGGCCCAGGGCGGTGGGGCCATCGTCAATACCGCGTCGGTGGCGGGGCTTGGGGCGGCGCCAAAGATGAGCATCTACAGCGCCAGCAAGCATGCCGTCATCGGCCTGACCAAGTCGGCGGCCATCGAGTACGCCAAGAAGGGCATCCGCGTGAACGCCGTGTGCCCGGCTGTGATCGACACCGACATGTTCCGCCGCGCCTACCAGGCCGACCCGCGCAAGGCCGAGTTCGCCGCAGCCATGCACCCGGTGGGGCGCATTGGCAAGGTCGAGGAAATCGCCAGCGCTGTACTGTACCTGTGCAGTGACGGCGCAGCGTTTACCACCGGGCATTGCCTGACGGTGGATGGTGGGGCTACGGCGATCTGAGTGGATACCGTGCGGGCTGCTGCGTGGGCAAGCCCGCCCCTGGCAAATGCGATCACCAGGCCCAAGCCTACTATGTCGCGCATGGACAGGATGGACGTGCCCAGACCGTTCTGAGCGAGCCGGGCAGTCCGCCGGCCACCCGGCTAAAAGCTGACACCTATTTTCAGGCCATACTCGTCACGGGTTTGTTCGTCCGAGTCAGTCATCCGGAACTGCCCATCCAGTTCATAGTTGTAGCGGCTGAAGTAAAGCGAAGCGTATACCGGCACAGTACCGTGTTGGTTGAACAGCACACTAAGTTCGGCAAAGGGGTTGGTGGTATCTTTCAAATCAAGCTCTTCGTTGCTGATGCCATGTATTTTCAATTGCGAATCGCCATTGATAACCTGGCGTATGCCCGCCTCGAAACGCAAGGTGGCATTATTGAAGCGGTAATTGTAACCCGCCGCCAGCTTGGCGAACGGCGTGCGGTTGGTAAGGTCGACATCATGGCGGCTGGTATTGGGTTCCAACCGGTTCCATTTGTAACCGGCGCCCAGCAGCAGGTCGACAGAATGCCGTTCGGCCAGTGCCAACCGCCAACCCAGGTCCAGGTCGGCCTGGCCGTCCTTGAGCTTCTGGTCATGCTGTTTCGAGTACATGCCACTGGCCTCGGCCTGGTAGACAAGGCCTTGCGTGGCCGTCATCTTGTTGCCGTAGTTGAGGAATAAGCCCCCTTCGGGCATATCTTCGGTTTCATTATTACGGCCGTTGAGTTCCAGTTGGGTGTAGCTCCCTTGTAAGCCAAGGGTGAACAACGGGGCGGTGGAAGTTTCGGCATAGCCAACGGTTGGCACAGTAAACAGCAGCAACGGGGTGACCACAGCAGTAAATATGGCTGTTTTCATTGCAAGCTCCAGGGTGCACTGCAGGTCCGGAGAACGGGCCAGTTACCGATCACGATAGCGACGTTTTTATTGTGTGCAGGGGTGTTTAAAAAAATTTCAATACCCCACTTTTGGCGCAAATTTAATGGCGTCAAGAGTGATTAATAAAGTGTGGATTGGAATAAATGAATGTTTTACTTGCGTCGATTTAATATGGCCAAGCGCGGCCGAAGGTTGAGGGACGGGCTATCATTGATGGCCTAGTGATATCGTTTACAGCTGGCACTGAAAGCGACCCTTTTGCAGCCAAAAACGACAAGACATAGCTATTTGACACTATTCTGACGTCAGCCCCTTGTTCATTGGCAGATAACGTTGCCACCCTTAGCCTTCGGGATAACCTCACTGGCTGAAAGGGGATCGGCGATGGGCGCGAGCAAGCACGGTGTGCTGGCCAACCTGGGCATGGCCCGCAAACTTGGCCTGGGCTTTGCCTTGGTGCTGCTGCTGACACTGGCGGTGGCGGCTATCGGCGTCGCGGCGTTGCACAGCGTTGGCCAGCGCTTCGACAGCTTGCGTCAGCTGGCCCAGTTCAATACCGACTTGCTGCGTTTGCGCGAGCACGAGCAGGCGTTTGCCCTGCGCTCCGACATGCAGCAGGCCGACGCCTTGCGTGGCGGCCTGCAGGGCTTGGTGGAGCGCGCCCGAGGCCTGCCGGCGCTGGCGGCGGCGCAAACCGATCTTGCGGCCTATGGCCAGGCCTTCGAAGCCTTTGTCGAGGCCGTGCAAGCCAAGGAGCTGGCGCTGGACATGGCCAGCTGGTCGGTGTCCAACGTGTCCAACAACCTTGATGTGCTGCAGGCCGGCCTGGCCGATGACGGCGTGTACACCCTCAAGCAGTCCCAGGGCCAGCAGGGTGGCGAGTTTCTGGAGCAAGCCGCGCAGGTGGCCCAGGTGTCGCGGCTGATGCTGCAGGCCATGGACGAAGCACGGGTACGCCTGGAAAAAAGCCGCAAGGGCGAGGAGGGTGTGAGCCAGGAGCGTATTGCCCAGACGGTGGAGGCCGCTGGCCTGGTCAGCCAGTTGCAAGGCGCGGTTGGCGATGCCGGTTATCAGAGTGTGTTGGGCGAAGTGGCTGGGCACATTGGCAGTTTCTCGGAAAAGCTCAACGAATACACCGACCAGCTGGCCCGCGAGCAGGGGCTCAAGGCGCAGTTGCAAGCCAGCGCCGAGCGGGTTACCGGGCGTGTCGACCAGGCCTATCTTGGGCAGGAGCAGGCCCTACAGGGCGAGCTGCAGCGTAATGCCTTGGCCATCGGCCTGGCGACGGCGCTGGCGCTGCTTGTAGGCGTGTTGGCGGCCTGGCTGATTACCCGGGCTGTGGTCGGCCCGTTGAAGCATGTGATTGCCCGTGCCCAGCGCATTGCGGCGGGTGAGCTGGGCTTCGACGCCCAGGCGCCGCGCCGGGATGAGGTGGGGCAACTGATGCAGGCCATGCAGCAGATGGCGGCGGGGCTCTCGGGCATTGTCAGCGGCTTGCAGCAGGGCATCGAACAATTGGCCGGCAGCGCCCAGGCGTTGTCGACGGTGACTGAGCAGACCAACCGCGAGGTGGGCAGCCAGAAGGAGGAAACCGAACAGGTGGCGACCGCCATGCAGCAGATGACTGCCACGGTGCACGATGTGGCGCGCAATGCCGAGGAGGCGGCGCAGGCGGCCCAGGCGGCGGACGAGAAGGTCGACACCGGCCAGCAGGTGGTGCGCCAGAGCATGCAGCGCATCGAGCAGCTGGCGTCGGCGGCAGAAGCTGCCAGTGCCGGCATCGACAGCCTCAGTGCCGAAATCCACACCATTGGTGACGTGCTGGAAGTGATCAAGAGCGTGGCCGAGCAAACCAACCTGCTGGCGTTGAATGCCGCCATCGAGGCTGCCCGCGCCGGCGAGCAGGGGCGCGGCTTTGCCGTGGTGGCCGATGAAGTGCGCGCCCTGGCGCGGCGTACCCGGCAATCCACCGAGCAGATCGAGACCTTGGTGGCCAGCCTGCGCGGCAATGCCCAGCAGTCAGTGGCGCAGATCCGCGGCAGTACCGAGCTGGTGCGGCTGGCCGTGGCCGATGCACTGCAAACCGAAAGTGCGCTGGGCAGCATTGCCGCAGCGGTGTCATTGATTCAGCAGATGAACCAGCAGATTGCCGCAGCGGCCGAGCAGCAGAGTTCGGTGGCGGAAGAGATCAGCCGCAGTGTCACGCAGATTCGTGGCAGTGCGGACCAGGCGGCGTTGGCGATGCAGGACAATGCCCGGTCCAGTGTCGAGCTGGCGCAGCTGGGCACCGATTTGAAGGGCATGGTGGGGCATTTCAGGTTGTAATCTCGTTGCCTGTGCCGGCCCATTCGCGGGTTGTGTGATTTCCCGTCGTAGGAGCGGGTTTACCCGCGAAGAGGCCACCCCAGGCAACAACAACCCTCACCCCCTGCGCGGGTTAAGAATCACCAAGGCCAACACCCCCGCCACAATCCCCCAGAACGCCGAACCAATCGAGAACAAGGTCAGCCCCGAAGCGGTCACCATAAAGGTGATCACCGCGGCCTCCCGCTCACGCGCCTCGCTCATGGCCACGGTCAAACCGTTCATGATCGAACCAAACAGGGCCAGTGCCGCAATCGACAGCACCAGTTCTTTCGGCAATGCCGCGAACAGTGCCGCCAAGGTGGCGCCGAACACCCCGGCAATGCCGTAGAAAATCCCGCACCACACCGCCGCGGTGTAGCGTTTGGCCGGGTCTTCATGGGCATGCGGCCCGGTGCAGATCGCCGCGCTGATCGCCGCCAGGTTGACCCCATGCGAGCCAAACGGCGCCAGCAGCAGCGAGGCAAAGCCGGTGGCCGAAATCAGCGGCGAGGCCGGTACCTGGTAGCCGTCGGCACGCAGGACGGCCACGCCTGGCATGTTCTGTGAGGTCATGGCCACCACGAACAGCGGAATGCCGATGCTGATGGTTGCCGCCAGTGAGAAGCTTGGGGTGGTCCACACCGGCTTGGCCACTTCTAGGTGGAAGCCGCTGAAGTCCAGCAGGCCCAACGCGCCGGACAATGCCGTGCCCACCAACAGCGCGGCCAGCACGCAATAACGCGGCGACAGGCGCTTGACCAGCAGATAGCTGAAGAACATGCCCAGCACCAGCAGCGTGCGGTGCTGGGCGGCCACGAAGATTTCGCTGCCGATCTTGAACAGGATGCCCGCCAGCAGCGCCGAGGCCAGCGAGGCCGGGATGCGTTTGACCAGGCGCTCGAAGCTGCCGGTCAGGCCGCACACCAGCACCAGCAAGGCGCAGGTAATGTAGGCGCCAATGGCTTCGCCATAGCTGACCCCACCCAGGCTGGTGATCAGCAGCGCCGCGCCGGGGGTGGACCAGGCGACGGTGACCGGTGTGCGGTAGCGTAGCGACAGGCCGATGCTGCATACCGCCATGCCGATCGACAGCGCCCAGATCCATGACGAGATCTGCGCGGTGGTCAGCCCGGCCGCCTGGCCGGCCTGGAACATCAACACCAGCGAACTGGTATAGCCGGTGAGCATGGCAATGAAGCCGGCGACCACCGCCGAGGGGGCGGTGTCTGCCAGGGGCCGCAGGCGTGCGGAAGTGGCATCGGTCATGAATAAAATCCTTGTAAAGGTGTAAGCAGTTTTTTCAGACTACAGCGAGCAAGGTTGATCCTTGCCATACAGCGGCCATTGCTTTTAGCCGTACAGTCGCCAAATATTGGGCGCAATTGCGAAACTGCTTTGCAGGGAGGGTCGATGTACAAGGTCTATGGCGACTACCAGTCGGGTAACTGTTACAAGGTCAAGCTCATGTTGAGCCTGCTGGGCCGGCCCTATGAATGGCACCCGGTGGACATCCTCAAGGGCGAGACCGAAACGCCCGAGTTTCTGGCGATGAACCCTAACGGCAAGGTACCGGTGCTGGAACTGGAAGACGGTAGCTACCTGTGGGAGTCCAACGCCATTCTCAACTTCCTGGCCGATGGCAGCGAGTTCCTGCCCAGCGAGCCGCGCCTGCGTACCCAGGTGCTGCAGTGGCAGTTTTTCGAGCAGTACAGCCATGAGCCGTACATTGCCGTGGCGCGGTTCATCCAGTTCTACCTGGGGCTGCCGGACGAGCGCTTGGACGAGTACCGCAAATTGCACAAGGGCGGCTACAAGGCGCTGAAGGTGATGGAGCGACAGTTGCAGATGACGCCTTACCTGGTGGGTGAGCACTACTCGATTGCCGATGTGGCGTTGTATGCCTACACCCATGTGGCGCAGCAGGGCGGCTTCGACCTGGCGGAGTACCCGGCGGTAAGGGCCTGGCTGGAGCGGGTCAGCAGCCACCCGCGGCATGTGCCGATGGTGGGCTAAACGCCGATACGGTTCATTGTGGGAGCAACTGTCTTGCTCAATTTCTGAAAGCTGGCCCGATTGTGGGAGCGGCCTTGTGTCGCGAAAGGGCNCGCGGCCCGTTCGCGACACAAGGCCGCTCCCACAGGCCGGTGTTCAGCCTCAGCCTAGCGCGGTATCGAGAAACATCATCACCGCAAACCCGCCCATCAACCCCGGGTAATGGAGCTGGGGGCAGCGCTGGGCATCCAGGTCGAGCCGGCGCTGGAAGCACTGAAGGTCGCCGTCCATATCTAAAGCCTGGCACAGGCCTTGTGTCGCGAAAGGGCCGCAACGCGGCCCCAGCAATTTGTGCCGCGATGCTGTAATCCTGGGG